>NZ_JBBKBP010000004.1:0-213310 GCF_037890165.1 Blautia sp. HCN-1074 | reverse complement strand
ATCCCTAAAGGCAGTGGGAGGAGCTTATGACAAACGAAAAAATTTATTTATGAATGTTCCGAGAAGTGGAAGCAGTCATTATACATTTAAAAAGTCTGGATGTATGCCTATTACAATACCAAAACATGAGCCGATAAAGAAAGTATATGTAGAAATGGTAAGGGAAATAGTAGAAAGTGCAATTTCAAATGCCCTGGATGAAAAAAAAGCATGGCTTGAAGCTGCATTAGAAGAAGGGGTAGAAATCCATGAACCGAGGGAATCAGTATTGCGTATATCTTCTTTCGAGGAATGATGCGGTATTCTCAAAATAGCAATTATATGTAAGCAGCAAAGCATGTTATTGAGAGCGGAATGCACAGTAACATGGAAAGAGCCGATGAAAAAATAAGCAGTTGACAAAGAACAGGTACATTGTTATAATTGCCTACATGAACAAAGGCGTTCTTTCTATAGAAAAGTAACTGTAGAAAGTGCGCCATTTTTTATATCATTATATCAAAAGAATCTATAAAATTTCCAGACAGGACAAAACTGTATCGAAGAATTATTAAGAATGCAAAAACAGCAGAAATTATGCTGACAAGGAGTGAGTGAAAATGGGGAATTATACCAGAGAAGAAATATTACAGATGGCTGAGGAGGAAGACGTGGAATTTATCCGTCTCCAGTTCACAGATATGTTCGGAACGCTGAAAAACATCGCCATAACTGCCCGGGAACTTCCCCGTGCACTGGATAACCGATGTATCGTAGATGGTTCCTTTATAGCAGGAATCGCAGGAGAGTCTGAACCGGATATGTATTTAAGACCGGATCTTGACACTTTTGCAATCCTTCCGTGGAGACCACAGCAGGGAAAAGTTGCCAGACTGTTATGCGACATCTATTGTCCGGACGGAACCCCTCATGAGAGAAGTCCGAGATATATTCTGAAGAAAACTGCCCGGGAGGCAAAGAAGGAGGGATATACCTGTCTGGTAGATCCGGAATGTGAATTTTTCCTTTTTCATACAGATGATAACGGAGTTCCGACCACTGTAACACATGAGAAGGCAGGATATCTGGATGTCAGTCCTGTGGATCTAGGTGAAAACGCAAGACGTGATATTGTATTAAATCTGGAAGACATGGGAATTGAGGTGGAATCCTCCCACCATGAAACTGCACCTGCCCAGCATGAAGTAGATTTTAAATACGGTGAAGTGCGTACTATTGCAGATAGGGTTATGTCATTCAAAATGACAGTCCGTACTATTGCCAAGCGTCATGGCCTTCATGCGACTTTTATGCCGAAACCGCGGGCAGAAGTAAACGGCTCTGGAATGCACATTCATTTCTTCTTATTTAAAGATGGAAGAAATGTATTCGTCAATCCGGGAAATCCCCAGGAATTAAGTGAAGAAGCTTATTACTTTGTAGGTGGTCTTCTGGCTCACAGCAAAGAGATGGCACTGATCACCAATCCTATTGTAAATTCCTATAAACGTCTGGTTCCCGGATATGAAGCACCGACAGAACTGACATGGACAAAGAATAACCAGAATTCCCTGGTAAGAATTCCGGGATCCAGAGGTATGGAAACAAGGATCGAGCTGAGAAGTCCGGATGCAGCAGCAAATCCGTATCTGGTATTTGCAGTATGTCTGGCAGCAGGACTGGATGGAATCCATAAGAAGATTTATCCGACCAAGTCCTCCAGCAGAGAGCTATCTGAAACAGACCAGAAAACAATGAAGATTGAGAATCTTCCGGGAAATTTAAACGAAGCAATTGATTACTTTGAACAGAGTGACTGGATCAAAGAAGTACTTGGAACAGAATTTTGTAAAGAATACGCAGCAGCCAAGAAAAAAGAATGGCTGCGTTATACAAGAGAAATTTCAGCTTGGGAAATCGAGGAATACTTATACAGAATTTAACCGAATCAAGTAAGTCCCCTGTGGAGATTGCGAATATCCGCTTGATCAAAATCAAGCAAGTCCCCTGCGGAGGTTGCGAAAAGCAATAAGCAGTGGGTGGGGACTCAGGCTGTAACAGAAAGAGGAGAGGCAGAGTTATGAGCAGCAGCATTGTGATTGCGTTACCGAAAATCGAAGACGCAAAGAAAATCCGCACAATACTTAACAGACATGGGCTCACAGTAGCCTCTGTCTGCAGCTCTGTCTCTAATGCGCTGGCCAGTATCTCAGAGCTTGACAGTGGTGTCCTGATATGTGGGTATAAGTTGACAGATGCCTATTATAAAGACGCTCTCGATGACCTGCCACAGTATTTTGAAATGCTGCTTCTGGCTTCTCAGCGTATTATAGATGAAGCACCGAATTCTGTCAGCACTGTCCAGATGCCGATGAAAGCAAGCGTACTGATAGATACGGTCAATGACATGCTCTATCACCTGGAACGCCGGATAAAAAAAGAAAAGAAGAAACCAAAGCCCAGATCAGAAAAAGAACAGAATTATATCTCGAATGCCAAACGCCTTCTGATGGAAAAAAACCAGATGACAGAAGAGGAAGCATATCGACACATCCAGAAATGCAGCATGGATTCAGGAACCAACATGGTAGAAACCGCACAGATGTTGCTTATGCTGATGTATGATGAAATCTGATTTTTCAAACACGTTCTAAATAAAATATCCGAAAATAATAAGGAAAATTTTGTAAAAAATGACGATATTATTTTGACAGAATATGTGGTAATATAAAAAATATTTTTTTGTTCATATCAAGTTAGAGGCAAAATACATTTTGGCCCTAACATCATATTATATATAGAAAGAATATAAACAAACATAAAATAGATAATAACGGGAAGAATGATTACAAAGGCGTAATCAGAGAGTCCAGGGGATAAGTGTCTCCGGATTTTCTGATTACGCCTTTTTGATATTCCGGGGTTCAAGGTCAGAAAGTCGTTCGTGCCTGCACGAAAAGACTTTTGAACATGAAACTCATAGAGATATCACAAAGGTTTTCAGAAATGAAGAAATGGAGGATGAGGAAATGGAATTTATGGATGGAACATGGAAAAAAGAAATCAATACCTGGGAGGAACTCGTAGGTAATAATCTCCTGAACCAGGAAGCCGTAATCGAAGGCGCTGTTCACAGCATCCGTAATATGGGTGATGTGGCATTTATCATTCTTAGAAAAAGGGAAGGTTTATTCCAGACAGTCTATGAAAATGAAATGGCAAATGTTTCCATTCATGAATTGAAGGAAGCAATGACGATCAGGGTGAAGGGAATCCTGCATGAAGAAGAGAGAGCACCCCACGGAAGAGAACTTCGTATCCGTCATATTGATATCTTATCAACACCTGCAGAGCCCCTTCCAATGGCAATCGACAAATGGAAGCTGAACACTTCTCTGGAAGCAAAATTAAACTACAGACCGATTTCCCTGAGAAACATTCAGGAGCGTTCCAAATTTAAAATCCAGGAAGCATTGACAAAAGCATTCCGTGATTATCTCTACGGACAGGGATTCACAGAAATCCATACTCCGAAGATCGGAGCCAGAGGAGCAGAGGGTGGAGCAAACCTTTTCAAATTCAGCTACTTCCACAAACCTGCAGTACTTGCGCAGAGCCCACAGTTCTACAAACAGATGATGGTTGGCGTATTTGACAGAGTATTTGAGACAGGTCCTGTATTCCGTGCTGAGAAACATAACACCAAACGTCACTTAAACGAATATACCAGTCTGGACTTCGAGATGGGATATATTGACAGCTTCGAAGAAATTATGGCAATGGAAACAGGATTCCTGCAGTATGCCATGAACCTTCTGAAAACAGAATATGCAAAAGAAGTACAGATCCTGAAGCTTGAAATCCCGGACGTGTCCAAAATCCCGGCAGTCCGTTTTGACGTAGCCAAAGAACTGGTGTCACAGAAATACAACCGTAAGATCAGAAACCCATTTGACCTGGAGCCGGAAGAAGAAGCATTGATCGGACAGTATTTCAAAGAAGAATATGGCTCAGATTTCGTATTTGTCACACATTATCCGTCAAAGAAACGTCCATTCTATGCAATGGATGATCCGGAAGACGCAAGATTTACCTTAAGCTTTGACCTGTTATTCAAAGGCCTTGAGATTACAACAGGCGGACAGCGTATCCATGATTACAACATGCTGGTACAGAAGATTGAAGACAGAGGTATGACACAGGAAGGTATGGAACAGTATCTGGATACCTTTAAACATGGCATGCCGCCTCACGGTGGTCTGGGAATCGGTCTGGAACGTCTGACCATGCAGCTTATCGGCGAAGAGAATGTTCGTGAAACCTGCCTCTTCCCGCGAGATATGAACCGACTGGAGCCGTAAATGAGTCAGAAATTTGGAAAGCTGTCTATATATTGACCGGAAGCGGCAGATTGATTCCGGGAAGAAAGAAATAAAAGCAATATAGAATGCTATAGACAGCATATATAAGGAGAAAATCATGGCAAAGATCATAGATGATGAAACAATGGAAAATGTCTGCATCCTGGCCAAGCTTTCCCTCTCAGAAGAAGAAAAGGAAAAAGCAAAAGCCCAAATGCAGAAAATGCTTGATTATGTAGAGAAACTGGATGAACTGGATACATCGGAAGTAGAGCCTATGTCCCATATTTTCCAGGACGAAAATGTATTTCGTGAGGATGTTGTCACAAATGGAGACAACAAAGAAGCAATGCTGGCAAATGCACCGAAAGCAAAAGAAGGACAGTATCAGGTTCCGAAAACCATAGGATAGGAGACAGGACAATGGAGTTGGAGAAATTAACAGCCCTGCAGCTTGGGGAAAAAATAAAACAGCGTCAGGTCAGCGTCCTGGATGGAGTAAAAACTGTTTTTGAACAGATTGAGAAACAGGATTCAGAAGTACACGCTTATCTTGACACATATAGAGAAGAAGCATATAAACGTGCAGAAGAAGTACAAAAAGGCATTGAGGACGGTACTTATACCAGTCCTCTTGCAGGTGTACCGATTGCGATTAAAGATAATATCTGTATTAATGGAAAGAAAACTACCTGTGCATCAAAGATTCTCGAGAATTTTGTGCCGCAGTATAATGCAGAAGTTATTGACCGTCTGGAAAGAGCCGGACTGGTCATTATCGGAAAAACAAATATGGATGAATTTGCCATGGGAAGTACCACAGAAACTTCTGCTTATGGCATTACCAGAAACCCATGGAATTTAGAACATGTACCGGGCGGATCTTCCGGTGGATCCTGTGCAGCAGTGGCAGCAGGAGAAACTTACCTGGCACTCGGCTCTGATACTGGTGGTTCTATCCGGCAGCCAAGTTCTTACTGTGGCGTGACCGGAATCAAGCCAACATATGGAACGGTATCCCGTTACGGTTTGGTAGCTTACGCATCCTCTCTGGATCAGATTGGTCCGGTTGGCAAAGATGTAGCTGACTGCGCAGCCCTTCTGGAAATTATTGCAGGACATGATGAAAAAGACAGCACATCCATGAAAAGAGAAGACCTGCAGTTCTCCAAAGAACTGACAGGAGATGTCAAAGGTATGAAATTTGGTGTTCCGGAAGAATATCTTGCAGAAGGACTTGATCCGGAAGTAAAAGCATCCTTTATGGGCGTACTTGATACTCTTAAAGAGATGGGCGCAGAAGTAGAATTCTTTTCCATCAAGACTATGGAATATATGATTCCTGCCTATTATATTATCGCCAGTGCAGAGGCAAGTTCCAACCTGGAACGTTTCGATGGCGTAAAGTATGGTTATCGTGCCGCAGAATATGACGGTCTCCACGATATGTACAAAAAGACAAGAACAGAAGCTTTCGGAGAGGAAGTAAAACGTCGTATCATGCTTGGTTCTTTCGTGTTAAGCTCCGGTTATTATGATGCATATTATCTGAAAGCGCTCCGTACTAAAGCACTGATCAAAAAAGAATTTAACGAGGCATTCAGTAAATATGATGTACTTCTTGCACCTGCATCTCCATTTACGGCACCGAAAATCGGAGAGAGCTTAAAAGACCCTCTTGCCATGTACCTTGGAGATATTTACACAGTAGCAGTTAACCTCTGCGGCCTTCCGGGAGTCACAGTCCCATGTGGAAAAGACAGCAAAGGTCTTCCAATCGGTATCCAGATGATCGGAGACTGCTTCATGGAGAAGAAAATTCTGCGTGCAGCACACGCTTATGAAACCAGCCGCGGCTCCTTTGCCGTACCAGGAGAAGGAGGCATCAGATAATGAAACAGTACGAAACAGTCATTGGACTTGAGGTCCATGTAGAACTCGCCACAAAAACAAAAATTTTCTGCGGCTGCTCCACAGAATTCGGAGGAGCACCCAATACACATACATGCCCGGTCTGCACAGGTATGCCGGGTTCCCTTCCTGTACTGAATAAGAAAGTAGTAGAATTTGCCCTGAAAGCAGGGCTTGCAGCTAATTGCCAGATTAATCAGTACTGCAAATTTGACCGTAAAAACTATTTCTACCCGGATAACCCGCAGAACTATCAGATCTCTCAGCTGTACCTGCCAATCTGCCATGATGGCTGGGTAGAGATTGAAACCTCTGCAGGGAAAAAGAAAATCCGCATTCATGAAATGCATATGGAAGAGGATGCAGGTAAACTGATCCATGATGAATGGGAAGACTGCTCTTTGGTAGACTATAATCGAAGCGGTGTACCGCTGATTGAGATCGTATCTGAGCCGGATATGAGAAGCTCAGAGGAAGTAATCGCCTATCTTGAAAAACTCCGCTGTATGATGCAATATCTGGGTGTATCAGACTGTAAGCTTCAGGAAGGTTCCATGCGTGCAGACGTTAACCTTTCTGTCCGTGAAGTAGGAGCAGAAGAATTCGGAACCAGAACAGAGATGAAGAATCTGAACTCTTTCAAAGCCATTGCCAGAGCAATCGAAGGCGAAAGAGAACGTCAGATTGAACTGATCGAAGAAGGCAAGGCAGTTACACAGGAAACACGCCGCTGGGATGACAACAAAGAATATTCCTATGCCATGCGTTCTAAAGAAGATGCCAAAGACTACAGATATTTCCCTGACCCTGATCTGCCTCCGATTCATATTTCTGATGCATGGATCGAAAAAATCAAGGCAGAGCAGCCGGAGCTTCGCGAAGCAAAACAGGCCCGCTATCAGGAAGAATACGGACTTCCGGCTTATGACGCAGGAATCCTTACAGAATCCCGTCATCTGGCAGGACTTTTCGAAGAAACAGCAGCTATTTACGGAAATGCCAAGAAAACAGCAAACTGGTTTATGGGTGAGGTACTCCGCCTGATGAAAGATAAAGCTATGGATCCGGAACAGGTATCTTTCTCACCGAAACATCTTGCAGATCTTCTGGTAATGGTAGAAAAATCCGAAGTCAGCCCCCAGAATGCCAAGAAAGTTTTTGAGAAAGTCTTTGCGGAAGACATTGATCCTGTAGCCTACATTGAGGAACATGGTCTGAAGATTGTAGAAGACACAGGACTTCTGGAAGAAACCATCAACAGGATCCTGGATGCTAACCCAGGACCACTTTCAGAACTTCTGGGAGGTAAAGATAAAGTTATGGGCTTCTTTGTAGGCCAGATCATGAAAGAGATGAAAGGCAAGGCAAATCCTGCAAGTGCGCGCGAGACACTTATGAAAGAAGTAGAGAAGCGTAAATAAAATAAATCACCCCGGACATTATGCCCGGGGTAAAAAATGTTATTGTTCACTCTGTTCACAGCAACACGCTTCGCGATGCACAGAATTTATGCTAATCGCATAAATTCGCGCAGTATGTCTCGGGTTTTCTGTGACCTTCGCTCACAAAAAACACCTCGCGGGATATTAGCAGTGAACAGTAATGTTAATATTAAAAATTATGCTCAGAAAATACTTTGGGGCTTTACATTGCTAAATAATTAAGTATAATAAAACTCGAATAAAACATATTTGAAGAAAAGACACAAACAGAAATGGAAAGGCAAAGCAGCAGCCTGCTGTAGACAGGTATATAAAAACTGCGAAACATGCCAGGGAGGAAATCAAAATGGTAACAGTAAACCACAACTATCTGAAATTACCGGGAAGCTATCTGTTTTCCACAATTGCAAAAAAAGTAAAAGCATATAAAGAAGCCAACTCACAGGCAAACGTGATCTCACTGGGAATCGGTGACGTAACTCAGCCTCTGGCTCCGGCAATCATTGAGGCACTTCATAAATCTGTAGATGAAATGGGTGATGCAGCTACTTTTCATGGCTATGCACCAGATCTTGGTTATGAATTCTTAAGATCTGCCATTGCAAAGAATGACTACAAAGACAGAGGATGCGACATTGAAGCAGACGAAATCTTTGTCTCTGACGGTGCAAAGAGCGATTCCGGAAATATCCAGGAAATCTTCGGACTGGATAACAAGATTGCAGTGTGCGACCCTGTATATCCTGTATATGTAGATACAAACGTAATGGCAGGCCGTACAGGAGAATACAACAAAGAACGTGGTAACTTTGATAACGTAATCTATATGCCATGTACAGAAGCCAACGGCTTCCTTCCGGAATTCCCTGAAGAAGTACCGGATCTTATCTACCTTTGCTTCCCGAACAACCCAACCGGTGGTGCCATCACCAAACCGCAGCTTCAGGAATGGGTAGATTATGCAAATAAAAATGGCTCCGTCATTATCTATGATGCAGCATATGAAGCATACATTTCCGAAGAAAATGTACCGCACAGCATCTATGAGTGTGAAGGAGCAAGAACCTGCGCCATCGAACTGCGCAGCTTCTCCAAAAATGCAGGTTTTACAGGTGTCCGCCTCGGCTTTACAGTTGTACCAAAGGATCTGGTTCGTGACGGCGTAGATCTTCACAGTCTCTGGGCAAGACGCCATGGCACAAAATTCAACGGTGCTCCATACATCGTACAGCGTGCAGGAGAGGCTGTATACTCTCCGGAAGGAAAAGCACAGCTGAAAGAACAGGTAGGTTACTACATGAGTAACGCCAAAGCCATCTACGAAGGTCTGGCATCAGCAGGCTATTCCGTATCCGGTGGTGTAAATGCTCCGTATATCTGGCTGAAAACACCGGATAAGATGACTTCCTGGGAGTTCTTTGACTATCTTCTTGAAAAAGCTAATATCGTAGGAACTCCGGGTTCCGGATTTGGTGCTCATGGGGAAGGTTTCTTCAGACTTACTGCGTTTGGAACACATGAGAATACTTTAGAGGCAATTGAGAGAATTAAAAACTTATAAATAGAATAATTTGGTAAGGGACGCCCGGGACGGGATGTTGTTTTTGTGCTTAGTTTCAGAACCATTGTATTTCTAAGCATTTGGAAAGCCGCTAAAACCATTCAGAAATTGCTCAAACTCGCTTCGCTCAGACACGTGAGCAATTTCTGAATAACGCGTCTTCCCAAATACTAAGAACTACAATGAACCTTCAAATGCGCACAAAAACAACATCCCGTCCCGGGCTGGTTCTAATACTTTATTTTGCTATTTCACCGAAACAGTGATATGATAGAAACTGTTATTAGAAAAGAAGTTAAATAAAAATGTTATACAGGAGGACAACACAATGAAAATCAGACGCGAAGAACATATGGCAGGTGGAAATGGTCACGTAATTATCAAAGAAATCCTTGACGCAGAGCAGTTAAACGGCAAATGCGGCCTTTATGCACAGGTGACTCTTGAGCCGGGATGTTCACTTGGATATCATGAACATCATGGTGAAAGTGAAACTTATTATATTATCCAGGGCCAGGGTGAATATAACGACAATGGTAAATACCGCCCGGTAAAAGCCGGAGATATCACTTTCACACCAGACAATCATGGTCATGGTCTTGCCAATACAGGAAATACAGACCTTGTATTTATGGCGCTGATTATCAAGGACTGATAGCATGTACAAAAAAACAGCAAAAAAACTTTTAAAATTTATCCAGAAGAGTCCGACCGCGTTTCAGGCAGTCGAAGAAATGAGCCAGAGACTGCAGAAGGAAGGCTTTAAGGAATTAAAAGAAGAGAAACACTGGGATTTGAAAGCTGGCGGAAACTATTTTGTAACCAGAAATCACTCTGCTGTCATAGCTTTCAGCATTCCAAAGAAACCGGCATGGAAATTTCACATTATGGCGAGTCACAGTGATTCTCCGGCATTAAAGATCAAAGAGAATCCTGAGATGGAAGTGGAGAAAGCATATATCAAGCTGAACGTAGAGCGCTACGGTGGCATGCTTCTTGCTCCATGGTTTGACAGACCGTTGTCCGTGGCAGGTCGTCTGATCGTGCGCAAAAACGGAGAGATTCAGGAGAAACTTGTTGCTGTGGATAAGGATCTTCTGGTTATTCCGAATCTTGCGATTCATATGAATCGTGAGGTGAATGACGGCTATAAATACAATGTACAGAAAGATATGCTGCCTCTTTACAGTGATTATGATGGTAAAGGCAGTTTTATGAAGCTTATGGCTGCAGAGGCAGATGTGGCAGAAGAGGATATTCTTGGTCATGATCTCTTTTTATATGACAGGACTCCGGGAACGGTCTGGGGTGCGAATGAGGAATTTATCTCTGCGCCGAGACTGGATGATATTCAGTGTGCATTTGCATCTCTGGAGGGATTTCTGCGTGGAGAGCGCAAGGAAAGTATTGCGGTGCATTGCGTGCTGGATAATGAGGAAGTGGGCAGCACTACGAAACAGGGGGCTGCGTCTACTTTCCTGAAGGATACGTTGATGAGGATTAATATGGGACTTGGCAGAACGCAGGAGGAATATCTGATGACTCTTGCAGACAGCTTTATGGTTTCAGCGGACAATGCTCACGCACTTCATCCAAATCATACGGACAAAACAGATCCGGTAAACCGCCCGGTATTAAATGGCGGAATTGTGATCAAATATAATGCAAATCAGAAATACTGTACAGATGGTGTTTCTGCCGCAATCTTTAAAGACATCTGTGACAGAGCAGAAGTGCCGTATCAGACATTTGTAAACCGTTCCGATATGGCAGGCGGTTCAACGCTTGGAAATATTTCCAATACACAGGTGCCGATGAAAACAGTAGATATCGGCCTTGCCCAGCTTGCCATGCATTCTGTATATGAGACTACAGGTGCAAAGGATACCGAGAGCCTTGCAAAGGCAGCAGCAGTACTGTTTGCATAAATAGAGGAGAACAGCACATGAGCAGAAGTACAGAGAAAAAAGCAGTATTTTTTGACGCAGACGGAACTCTCTGTGATATGGAAAAGGGAGTTCCTGCCAGCACTAAAGAAGCACTGAAAAAGCTAAGAGAAAACGGCCATGAAGCCTGGCTTTGTACAGGAAGAAGCAGAGCTTTTGTATCCTGGTATCTGGAAGAACTTCCCTTTACAGGAATGATCAGTGCTTGCGGAGCAACCATAGAAAAAGATGGAAAGCGCCTGTTTAATAAAGAAATGACGCCGGAAGTTGCGAAACTGTCTGTGGAAATTCTTCGTAAATACGGTCTGGTTCCTGTGATGGAAGGCGCAGATTTCATGTATTATGACAAAGATGAGTATAATACAGATATCAATTGGTATTGTGACTTAATCACAGAGTCCCTCGGATCAAAATGGAGACCAATCAGAGGAAATGAAGACTGTATGAAGATCAATAAGATCAGTGCCAAGATGGTGAAGGGCTGCGATGCAGAAGCTGCGTGCAGGGAGCTTGGCGAATATTATGACATTATCCGTCATGAGAGCAATTCCGGAATCGCAGGAACGACGATTGAACTGGTTCCGAAAGGATTTAACAAAGCAGTGGGAATTGCCGCAGTCTGTAAACTCTTTGATATCCCATGGGAAGATACGATCATATTCGGAGACAGCAATAATGATCTGGCGATGTTTGAATACGCAGCTGTGAAAGTTGCGATGGGAAATGGTTCAGAGAAGATAAAAGCACTGGCAGATTATATCACGCAGGATATGTTCCATTACGGAATCCGGAATGGTCTTGAATATCTGGGACTTATATAAGCCGGATAAAAATCATTCCGGATATTGTCTGATAGAGGCAGCGAATGAAAAAGAGTACTGAAAAATATAAAAGCAATAAAAAAAGAAGCCTGGGATTAAATAAGTCCCAGGCTTCTGCATATATAAAGCCAGATTGTCATGGTAAACGAACTGAACAGAGTGGTAGTCATAACGACACCGGAGGTAAAATCTCCATCGTAATTCATGTTCTTTGCCATGATATAGCAGCTTACAGTTGTGGCAGAACCCAGCATGATAATGATCGCTACCAGCATATCATGGGAAAAGCCAAGCATCACGGCAATCGGAAGAAATACTGCCTCATATCCTGCCAGCTTTAAGAAAGTACAGGCAATCAGCGGTTTTGGTCTTGCAAATGCCTTGCCGAATTTCAATGCGCCGCCCATGGCCATCAGTCCAAGAGGAGTAGCTGTTTTTCCGAGATTATTTACGGAAGTTTCGAGAATCGCCGGCATCGGGAAATGCAGTAATGACCATATCATACCGGTCAGAATTCCGAGGATGATAGGATTTGTGGCGATTCCTTTTAGAGTTTTGATAAGTTTTGCCGTATCAAGCTTTCCACCGCCGGGAGCGAAGAGCGAAAGTGTTGTGACGGCCATGATATTGTAAAGAGGCACGCTTCCGATGATCATAAGCGGAGCCATTCCGGCGTTTCCGTAGAGATTCTGGATAATGGCAATACCAAGGATCGCTGCACTGCTTCGGTAAGATGCCTGGATAAATTCACCCTGAATGTTGCGCGGCTTCAGCAGATAAGAAAGTCCTGTGGAGATTCCGATGCTGATCAGGGTTACAAAGAAACAGAATAATACGAACTTTGTATTCCAGACACTGTAGAAATCAGATTTCGCAATGTCCAGAAACAAGAGAGCGGGCAATGCGGCATTAAATACAAATTTGTTTAACCGGCTGACAAAAATGTCATCAAAAAGCCCGATCCGCCTGAAAAAAAGTCCCAGCATCAATGTCAGAAAGATGGGAATCGTGGCGTTAAGACAGAAAACAAGATTTTCCATAATTATGTATCCTTTCAGAAGAATAACTAGATTATAAACGATTGACAGGAATTGTCAAATCAGGATTTCTATGCTATCCTAAAAAAGAGATTGTTATGAAAAAACAATAAAACCGTAGATAGTGGAGTGGTGGAACATGAAGTACGGAAAAATACGAATTGAAGATGGATTTCTGGTTTTTACCAGACACATGATGATAAACAGCCTTCCATGCAAAGACATCGTATGGGCTTATATGAGAAAAGAGGGCTCAGATGAGGGCGATGACAGGCAGCTGAGTGTGAATTATCTTGTAATCGTTACCAGACGTAAGAAAAGATACAAATTTGATATGACAGAGAAGGAAATCTATGAGTGCATCCGAATTCTTAGAATCTTAAACCCGGATATGGCGTCCGGATTTCCAAAGGGAGGAAGAATCCTTCTTCAGAGCCTTTCGAATACCAGGGATCTTGGTGCGATTGCGACTGCGGATGGCAGACATATTCTGCCAAGACGGCTTTTAAGAAGCGGGGAGTTATACCATCTGTCCAACGCAGACAAGACCAGACTGGTGGAAGAATATAATCTGAAAATAATTATTGACCTGCGCTCTTCAGTGGAACGTAAGTGCAGACCGGATACGATCATGGCAGATGTGGAGTACTATCATGTGCCAGTCGTAGATGAAGCTATACAGAAGATCAGCAACAAAGAAGAACTTCTGGACTGGCTGGATAAAATGCCGGATGATGTAGAAATGTATATGCGGACACAGTACAGAAATTTGTGCGAAGATCAGCTGGTGTTGAAACAATATGCCAGGTTTATAGATATTCTTTTCCAGCAGGAGACAGGAGCCGTTCTCTGGCACTGTGAGACAGGAAAAGATCGCACCGGACTCGGAACGGCATTTCTTCTGAGCCTGCTTGGCGTTGAGGACCGGATCATCTATGAAGATTATCTGCGCACGAACCGGTATCTGGCAAAGGATTTCCTATATATGCAGAGACTTCTGCAGACCTGGCCGGAAGCAGATGAAAATATGCAGAGAAAACTGCAGACCTTTTATGAAGTAAAAGAGGAATATCTCAGAATCGTATTTGAAATGATAAAGCTGAAATATGGCTCTATGGAAAAGTTTTTCCAGGAGGTATTTTATCTGAAACCAAAGATGGTGGAAGAACTCAGGGACAAGTATCTGATATAGACAGAAAAAATGTTACTGTTCGCTTCTTGCCCGGTAACGAAAAAATCTACAAAAGCTGTCATAGAAAGACATTTGTTTTTGTGTGAAAAATTTATTGACAAAATTATGATTATTGATATAATGATAACCATACGAGCTATTTATTATATTAACGTGCTGAAAGGATGCACGATGGAAGCAGGTGGAACATGCAGAAGAGAGTATTATCCCTGTTAGTAGATAACACAGCAGGTGTAACAACCAGAGTATCTGGACTATTCAGCCGCAGAGGCTACAACATCGACAGCATTACCGGAGGTGTGACAGCGGACGAACGCTTTTCCAGAATTACCGTTGTGTGCAGCGGGGATGAACTGATCCTGGAACAGATTACGAATCAGCTTGCCAAGCTTGTAGATGTAAGAGAAATCAAGATTCTTGAACCGGATAACAGTGTATGCCATGAATTACTGATGATTAAAGTGGCAGCGAAGCCGGAGCAGAGACAGAGTCTTATTTCCATTGCGGATGTTTTCCATGCAAAGGTTGCAGACGTAAGTGTGGATTCCATGATTCTGGAGATGACAGGCAATTACAAGAAACTGGAAGCATTCCTTGAACTGATGGGAGATTATGAAATTCTTGAACTTGCACGTACCGGAATGACCGGACTGTCAAGAGGTTCGGAGGATGTTACTTATCTGTAAGAGTGAATGAGAGAGTGTTATTTAAATATTTACATATTTACATATCTCAGGGAACAGAATATATTTTGTTAAGTTTGCTAGGGGCCTAGATCCCTTAACGATAAATTTTTTTTACGATTAGCAGGAGGAAAATAAAATGGCTAACAAGATTTTTTATCAGGAAGATTGTAATTTAAGCTTACTGGATGGTAAGAAAATTGCAATTATTGGATACGGAAGCCAGGGACATGCACATGCTCTGAACTTAAAGGAATCCGGATGTGATGTCATTATCGGTCTGTACGAAGGCAGCAAATCCTGGAAGAGAGCTGAAGAGCAGGGCTTTAAGGTATATACAGCAGCAGAAGCAGCTAAACAGGCTGATATTATCATGATTCTTATCAACGATGAATTACAGGCTAAGCTTTACAAAGAATCCATTGAGCCAAATCTTGAGGAAGGTAATATGCTGATGTTCGCTCATGGTTTCAACATTCACTTCGGATGCATTAAACCACCAAAGAATGTTGATGTTACTATGATCGCTCCTAAAGCACCTGGTCACACAGTAAGAAGTGAGTATCAGGCTGGAAAAGGAACACCTTGTCTTATCGCTGTAGAGCAGGATTATACAGGAAAAGCTCAGGATCTTGCACTGGCATATGGTCTTGGAATCGGCGGAGCAAGAGCTGGTCTTCTTGAAACTACATTCCGTGTAGAGACAGAGACAGACCTCTTCGGTGAGCAGGCTGTACTTTGCGGTGGTGTTTGCGCACTTATGCAGGCAGGTTTCGAAACACTTGTTGAAGCTGGTTATGATCCAAGAAATGCATACTTTGAATGTATTCATGAAATGAAACTGATCGTAGACCTGATCTATCAGTCAGGATTCGCAGGAATGAGATATTCTATCTCCAACACTGCTGAATATGGCGATTACATCACAGGACCTAAGATCATCACAGAAGATACAAAGAAAGCTATGAAGAAAATTCTTTCTGATATCCAGGATGGTACATTTGCAAAAGACTTCTTACTTGATATGTCTGATGCAGGTGCACAGGTTCACTTCAAAGCTATGAGAAAGAAAGCTTCCGAGCATCAGTCTGAAAAAGTTGGCGAAGAAATCCGTAAACTTTACAGCTGGAATGGTGAAGACAAACTCATCAACAACTAATCTGAATATGATTAAATTAAAATCCCTCGCCATTAAGCGGGGGATTTTTTTAATAAATTTTGTTATTAATGATATTCTTAAGTTTGTCAGAAGCATTTATTTGTCCTTTGATTCAATTGTAAATATTCATCGGCAATAGACTTAAGGTTATAATTCTATGATCTGTCCCTTTTCTACATCATATCTGCAGTATTTACCGTTTTTGGAAATAAATGGCTGATATGTATTTGTTTTATTATCTTTCAGGTATACAATTCCGGTAGCAATCATTTCAACTAATGAGAAGCGCTCGCTGAGACTGGAGATCCACTTATATGTTTTATTCTTTGAAGAACTTGTCATGACCATATTGTAAGTATGTCCGTCTTCGGATGCTTCAAGAGAAAAATATACTTTCTCGGCTTTGTCAGGGGCATCGAAAACCTGGCTTGTAATATAGGAAGAGAAATTAGTCTCTACGAATTTACGGAAAGATTTCATATCGTAAGTAATTTTAGACACTTCATCTGTAATCTTATCTCCACGTTCCAGTCGTGTTTTGATAATCTTCAATACTTCTACAGTCCAGTTGATAAATGAAATACTGCTGTAGTTCATGCTCTCCATTAATTCAGCAATCAGATTCTTTGAAAGAGTGTTAGAGCGCACCGCTTCGTCATATAGTTCTTTGTTCATAACATTTTCCCTCTTTTTCATTATATTTTGGCATTTCCGCATATTTTTATGTTATACTGATTATAAATCTGTTTGTAATAAAATGCAATAAAAATACGAAATTAAATGGAAAAATTGTGAATATTGCTACAATTTTAACGAGATAAGAGAAAATTTGACATAGACATCAAGTCAGGGAGAAAAGATCTTTTTACCTTAACATTATTATATGAGATAGGAGAAGAATTATGGAAATTGAAGAAGAATTTATTTCGGGATTTTGTAGAACGTGTAATGGGGCGCAGACGGTTTGCTGCGAGTATACTGTAGAAGGAGGCAAAAGAACATTAACATTTATGGACTGTGCACATGACAGATGTGTAAATCATGCTGCCTGTGAAATTTATAAACAGGCGCATGAGATGGAAAAGTAAAGAACTAATCAAATTAATCAAGAGTTGTGAAATTTGTTCCTGAGTCAAACATAAATGCAAAATATGCATCCTTAAATGCGGCGTAGCTGTTCCTGGAAATTGGGACAGAGGAAGAAAATGCAGTAGTAATCTGTGTTCTTGTGAACTGCCGGATGCGTGAAAGGTTTACAATATAACTGCGGTGACACTTAAAGAACCCCTTTTCAGGGGTAAAGATCCCTTCGCATTTCGAAAACTGTTCACGTAGTTTTTGGACTTTTCCGTCAGAGAGATATACCAGCACCCATTTATTCTGTGCTTCCAGATAATCTACATCATTGAGTGCTATTTTACAGAAACCGTTTGCGGTATGTGCAGTAAAAGTTTCGGCAGAGCTTTCAAAATTCTTCAGAAAATCATCCAGGACAGAGAAGAGCTTCCGGCTGTCTATTGGTTTAAGCAGGTAATTTAAAGCTTTTACTTCATAAGATTCCAAAGCGAAATCCCTCGATGAGGTTAGAAAGATAAGTGGAACAGTAATACCCTCACTTCTAAGCTCTCTGGCTGTATCCAGCCCATTTAGTAACGGCATGATAATATCCAGAATGATCAGATCCATAGAAGTATGTTTCAAAGCAAGAAGCAGATCGTCTCCATTGGAATATTGATACAAGGTAAAAGACAGATCGTGTCTGACCGCCCAGTGCGTCAGAAGAGAGCGTATTTCCTGAATGGAAGATAGTTCATCATCACAGATTGCTATTTTCATAAATTATAAGACCTTTCTATAAGATTATGTAAAACCATTTTATAGCAACTCCGGTATTTTTCCGGAATTGCTAAAATCTGTATACCAAAACATCAGATGATAATTCTCAGAACAAAGCAATGTTCAGAGACAGAAAAATGACATTGTCCATGTAACTGCTCAACGTAATAAATGATGCTTTTTACTCCGATTCCATGTCCATCTCTGTTGGAAACAGGAACACCATCAACAAACTCCGGAATTTTCTCTACAGGATTTTCGAGCTGGATCAGCAGATGTTCTTTTTTCTGAGAAACAATAAGTCTGGCCCGCTTTGAAACAATGTTCATCTGTTCCAGAGCATGCATGGCATTCTCCAGTGCGTTTGACAGGATCGTACAGACTGCAATGTCAGAACAGGGAAGTTCTTTTGATGTGGAAATATTACATTCAAGAGAGAAGCCCTTATCTGTGAAACGAGAATGATAAATAGAGATTACGGAATTTAACATTTCATTTCTGGAATAGTTGGAAATAATCGTATCATCGTATGCAGAGCTGATTTCTTTGATATATTCCTGTACTTTTTCTGAATGTCCATTTTGTAGCTGAGTCAGAATGATATTCAGATGATGGCGCATATCATGTCGAAGGATCGCAAGTTTCTGGCTGCTTATTTTTACCTGTTCGATTTCTTTTTGCATGGACTGAACCTGAATTTCACGAAGCGTGCTGTATTGTTTTAATTCCTGTTTGTTTTCATATTCCCGGAAGTAGATTATGAGAAATGCGAGATAAGCGTTACAGAAAGCAAATCCCATAAATTCAACTACTGCCTTATTTCCGGAATAAAGCAGACTGGAAAATTTGGTAGAGGCATAATCAAAAATATAATAAACAAAAGGCAGAAAACCTATGATGCAAAGTTCTCTTGGCTCTTTGGAAAAGAGTGTCCGGGTGGAGCGGAATACATATTTGTACAGAAGGATAAATGTGGCAAGTGTAGTCAGGATTCTTGCAGTATAATAACACCATTGGGCTTCTGTTATTTGTAGAGCGAATAATCCCATCCAGTTACTCACCTGACAGCATAGGTATGCGGAGAAAACGGAAACTGCGGAAGAGATTAAAGGATACTTGTAATAAAAAGTCAGGAATAAGATCAAAGGAAAATGTACGATCAAAGGATAAGACTGATTGGCAAGTGTTTCCCCGAATATCAGAAAATCAATAATATATAACGATCCCTGTCCGCAAAACAGCAGAAATAAAGTCAGGATATTTTTGCGTCTGGGTTTCACCCCAAGAAAAAAAGCGGAACAAAAAATCCCGAAAAGCATGATAGTTATATTGTGAATAGCAGATAAAACCTGCACCAGCATAACAGCACCTCCATTCATCTGTAACTCCGACGAAAATCAGGTGCATTGCCAATGCCTGACAGAAAATTCCCTATCAGCCGGAATATTATTATATGGAATATCATAATATATGTTCAGTATAAAAGATTCCCAAATCAAACACAACCCCTTATCCCCTAATTTGCTTACCATTTATACCATATAGTTACCATTCGCGCCAAAAAGAAAAAATGATTTCCTGCCATGATATTATAAATTATCCTCTGGTTCCTGGATATATAGAAAAAAACTCCCTGAGATACTGCAAAAACAGTATTCCAGGGAGTTTTTCTATTTGTTTACATCAATATAACTGTATAACGTATATTTGGAGATGCCAAAGTAATTTGCAACTTTATCTCCGGATTTGGTGATAAGGAATGCACCTGCATCATTTAAGAATTGAATAGCAGTAACTTTATCTTCCTTATTCATCAGAGCTACAGGTTTACCGACAAGTGCAACAGACTCTTCAATCAGATGGTCAAGAAGATCATTAACGTTGTGAGTGATTTCTTTCGGCTTTTCTTCTTTGTCTTCAGGAGTGACAAGAGAATGAAGTGCGGACTCGATCATGGTAAGTTTGGTGATATCATAATTGATTCCGAAAACATAGTGAAGAGTGCCGTCATCGTCATGGATGTAGGAGGTGCTGCATTTAAGAATCTTGCCGTCGGAAGTTTTCATCAAATAACCGGTATGGTCTTCCGGGGCTTTTCCTTTCTCCTGATTACGGATCGCATCAAAAACCGCGCTGGATGGTCCGTCTCCGATATCTCTGTTTGTAACATGCCCGTTTACAATATACACGATAGAATGCTCTGGTTCTGAAGTCTTCAGGTCATGGATTACTACTTCACAGTCAGGCCCGAACTGAGATGCGATATCAGCGGCGATTTGTTTTAATACAGTAAGTCGTCCCATTTAATTCCCTCCTAAATGAAATGATTTTTTGTTACTGTTCATGTGTTGGATTGCCAAAAGCAGAGACAGAATGAACAGCAAGATGTACGAAAACTGCACGTTTTCTATATTTTAACATAAAAAAATAAAAATAAAAAGAGTGTTAAAAAAATAAATATGAATACCTAAAAGAATTTGTGAATATTCTCTGAAAAGATTGAAGTGTCATTTAAATGGTGGTATATTTTACACATAAATAGTTGCTGTTCATTACAGGCAGTAACAGTAATTCTTAAATACAAAAAAAGAAAGGGGTGGCAAAAAAGTGAAAACTTTATTGAAAAATGGTACGGTAGTATCGGGGGATATGTCTGTCAGGGAAGATGTTCTGATAGATGGAGAGAAAATCGTAAAGGTAGGACAGAATCTGGAGTCAGAGGATGCCCGGGTTGTTGATGTCAGTGGGAAATTACTCTTCCCGGGATTTATTGATGGACATACACATTTTGACCTGGAAGTGGCAGGTACAGTAACTGCGGATGATTTTGAGACAGGTACAAAAGCTGCGATTGCAGGCGGAACGACTCTGGTGATTGATTATGCATCTCAGGACAAAGGCGGACATACTCTTAAAGAAGGTCTTGAAAAATGGCATAAGAAAGCGGATGGAAAATGTTCCTGCGATTATTCGTTCCATATGTCTGTTGTAGAATGGAATGAAGAAACGGAGAAAGAAATTCAGGATATGATCAATGAAGGAATCACCAGCTTTAAGCTTTATATGACATATCCGGCGATGATCGTAGATGACGGTGATCTTTATAAAATTATTAAGAAATTAAATGAATACGGATGTTTTGCGGGAGTACACTGTGAAAATGCAGGAGCGATTGATGCGTTAATCGCGGAGGCGAAGAAAGAAGGGCGATTTGGACCTGAGAATCATCCCCTGGTACGTCCGGACATCATGGAAGCGGAGGCAGTTCACCGCCTTCTGGTGATTGCAGATGCAGCAGATGCACCGGTTATGGTGGTTCATTTGACGAACAGGAAAGCTTTTGAAGAGGTGATGCGTGCCAGAATGAATGGACAGAAGGTATATGCAGAAACCTGTCCGCAGTATTTGCTTCTGGATGACAGTGTATATTCCAAACCAGATTTTGAGGGTGCGAAGTATGTGTGCGCACCTCCAATCCGTAAGAAAACAGATCAGGACTGTCTCTGGAAAGCGCTGGCAAACGGTGATATCCAGACGGTTGCCACAGACCAGTGCAGTTTTACCATGGAGCAGAAAGCGCTAGGCAAAGATGATTTCACAAAGATTCCGGGAGGGCTTCCCGGAGTGCAGACAAGAGGAACTTTACTCTATACATATGGCGTTCGTACCGGCAAAATCACACAGGAACAGATGTGCCGTTTGTTAAGTGAAAATGCGGCAAAGCTTTATGGCGTTTATCCGAAGAAGGGTGTGATACGTGAAGGCAGTGATGCAGATATTGTTGTATTTGACCCGGAGAAAGAAAACGTGATTTCTGCTAAGACACATCTTTATAATACAGATAACAATCCATATGAGGGATTTAAACTTCATGGGGATGTTGACAGCGTTTACTTAAGAGGCGCGCATGTGGTACAGAATGGAAAGGTGCTCGTGGAGAAAGCCGGTAAATATATTAAACGTGGTAAGAAGTTGCTGTGATGGAGTGGAAAGATATAGAATAATGGTAACTATTCAGCAGTCTACTATCCCGCGAGGTGTTTTGGCATGAACATGCCAAAATCCCGAGACATACAAGTCAAAATCCCATCGCCAAAGGCGATTTTTAATGGATTTTGACTCGTAACTGTGAAGGTACTGAACAGTTACGAATAATGAATTTGAACATATAAAATTGCGTTCTGGCAAGGCTGTATGTTGAAAGAATAAATAATTAAGAGGTGACCCAAAATGAGACATGAAGTAGACGCAATGGGAAAGCAGTGTCCAATCCCGGTAGTAATGACAAAGAAAGTAATTGACAAGGCAGCAATCGGTGATGAAATTGAGATTCTGGTTGATAATGAAACTGCAGTAAACAATCTGAGCAGACTTGCAAATAAAACAGGATGCACATTTGTGTCAGAGAAGTTGGAGGATAAGAAATACCAGGTAAAAATGACTGTTCAGACAGAGCAGGCGGGTGGAGATGTAAATGAAGAAGAATTCGTATGCGAGACACCACATAAAAAAGTGACAGTAGCTGTAATCTCATCTAATGTTATGGGGAATGGTGATGATGAACTTGGTAAGATTCTGATCAAGGGATTTATCTATGCGCTTTCTCAGATGGATACACATCTGGATACAATTCTCTTCTATAATGGAGGAGCTAAACTTACGACAGAAGGTTCTGAGAGTATTGAAGATCTGAAAAAGATGGAAGAAGAGGGAGTAGAAATTCTGACTTGTGGTACCTGCCTGAAACATTACGGACTGATGGATAAGCTGATGGTTGGTAAGGTTACAGACATGTATACGATTGCTGAGCGTATGACAGGTGCAGACAAGGTGATTCGCCCATAACTCGCTCATAATTATAAATAAAGAAAGAATTCAGTCTGGTGCCTGAAAGATTCTCTGTAGTGATTAAATTCCTGTGATATAAACAACCATCATGTGTATGTCTGTTTAAAACAGAAGCATACATATGATGGTTTTGTAAATCAATTATATTTTGCAGAATGCATTTTTAACCAAATCAAGGAAGTCCCCTGCTTCAATTGTGAATATCCTATGACTATGACTAGGATGCGTTGGGCGTTCGTTATAATTCATACTGTTAAAGATCAACACTGATATGCTGTTCTTTAATATTATGACGTTTCGCATATCCGGTAAGGATTAAAGTCAGAGCGCCATCGCCTGTTACGTTACATGCAGTTCCGAAACTGTCCTGCAAAGCAAAGATAGTCAGCATCAGAGCAGTGCCGGAATCTCCGAATTTCAGAATGCCGGTAATGATTCCCAGAGACGCCATAACGGTTCCGCCAGGTACACCGGGAGCTCCGATGGCAAAAATACCAAGCAGAACACAGAAAAGAACAATAGTTCCCGGTGCAGGTACTGCGCCATAAAGGATTTTAGAAATCGTCATACAGAAGAAGACTTCTGTGAGAACAGATCCACAGAGATGAATGTTGGCAAATAACGGAATACCAAAATCAACCATGTCTTTTCTTAAAGGTTTTGCTTTACGCGCACACTGGAGAGCAACTGCAAGTGTGGCAGCAGAGGACATGGTTCCTACGGCGGTAAGATATGCCGGTCCATAGTGCTTTACGACTTCCATAGGATTTTCTTTGGAGTAAATGCCTGCAAGTACATACAGAAGAGCCATCCAGATAAAATGCCCTATCAAAACAATTACGATTACCTTAAGAAAGACAGGAAGCTGTCTGGTAATAGTTCCTTCATATGCGAGAGAGCAGAAAGTCAGTCCGATAAAGTAAGGAAGAATCGGTATGATAATTCTGGCTACAATAGAAAGCACGATTTTCTGAAACTCATCCAGAAAGGATGAAACCAGGCTGGCTTTTGTCCAGGTAGCTGCAAGTCCAAGCATAACCGATAATACAAGTGCACTCATAACAGGCATGATCTGCGGAATAGAAAGTTCAAAGATCACGTCAGGCAGAGTCTTCAGGTGATCAGCAGTGGAACTGATGGATAAGTGTGGAATCAGCACATATCCGGACAGCGCAGAGAATAAAGCGGCTCCCAGTGAGGAAGCATAAGCAATACAGACTGCAACTCCTAACATTCTGGAAGCATTGTTTCCAAGTTTGGTGATGGATGGCGCGATAAATCCTATAATGATTAGTGGAACACAGAAATTGATCAGCTGACCAAAGATATATTTCAGCGTCACAACCAGATTCAATATGGCAGTTGTGATGGCGGATTCATCTGAGATATTCAGCAGGAGTCCGATACAAATGCCGAGAGCCACGCCGACAAGTAATTTGAACGGCAGGCTGTGTAGAAATTTGCTTTTTTTCATGATATTTCCCCCTTTTCCGTCAATTATAATATATTTTTGAAAAAATCACAATGAAAAACAGAAAGAGGGGATTGAGACAGGAGAGACTATGTACAAGAAAATTTATCAGATATTGGAAGAAACAGGAAAAGTTAAAACAGCGATGTTTTTGAATGGCAGCCATAAAGGAGAGAAATGCCTGATAAAAGAAGGAAGTTGCGTAGCCTTTGACAGTAAGGCAGAAGATTTCTGGAAAGAATATGAGGCAGAGCTGGCTGCGTGTCAGGATACAAAAGTCGTTCATATCAAAGAGAATGATTTTTTTGTAGAAATTTATGTAAAAAATCCTCAGCTTATTATTCTTGGTGGAGGACATGTGTCTCAGCCTGTGGCAAAAATCGGAAAAATGCTGGGATTTCATGTGACAGTTATGGACGATAGAAAAGATTTTGTGACTCCGGAGAGATTTCCGGATGCAGACCGTCTGATAACGGGAAGTTATGACGAGATTCCCGATAAAATTCCGGAATATGAAAATGCTTACTATGTGATAGTAACAAGAGGCCATCTGGGAGACAGTGCCAGCGCAAGGCAGATTTTAAGACGTCCATATACCTATCTGGGCATGATCGGAAGCAGAAATAAAGTAAAACTGACTATGGAAAAACTGCTTGGAGAGGGCTTTAGCAAAGAACAGCTCAATACGATCCATGCACCGATCGGACTTCCAATCGGAGGGCACATGCCGGCAGAAATTGCGGTAAGTATCACTGCTGAGATCGTACAGGAAAAAAATAAATACAATGTTTCCTATATTGATGAAACAGTAGAAAAAGCTGTCCGGGAAAAGGAAAGCGGAGTTATGATCACGATCATTTCCAAGAGTGGCTCTTCACCAAGAGGAACAGGAAGTAAAATGTTCCTGGACAAAGAAGGCAGATTGCATGGAAGCATTGGCGGAGGAAATGTGGAATTTCAGGCTCTTAAATATGCACCGGAAGCGAAGCACGGAGAAATCAGAAAGTATAATCTGTCCAATCAGGGCGGTGCAAACCTGGGAATGATCTGCGGGGGAGAAGTGGAAGTCCTTTTTGAGGTATGTGAACAGTAACCAGTAACGTTTAACTTGCATATTGCGTGAGAATCGTGTATATTAATACTCAAAGGTTATTGCCCGCATGTGAGCGGACAAAGAAAACACGAAAGGATAGCAGTCGTGTTTGATAAAGGAGGATTCTACTTATGAAAAAATCACTTTGGCTGGTTCTGGTACTGGGACTTGCATTTGCCGTTCAGGGATGCGGATTTGACCCTACTATTGATTCCAGTGTTATGATCGTTAAAGTAACACCAACACCGGAGGTAACACCTACTCCTGAAGTAGCGGAAGCGACACCGACACCGGAGGCAACACCTACTCCTTCAGCAGAGCAGACAGCCAGTGGTGTGAAGGTAGAAGTAAAGACCGGTACATATTATGCATCTGCAGAACTGAACCTTCGTTCTGACGCAAGCGCGGATGCAGAATTGATTGCAAGCGTGGCATCCGGAACTCAGCTGAACAGTACAGGTGTATGTGAGAATGGCTGGATCCGTGTGGACTACAACGGACAGACATGCTATGCCAGCGGAGATTTTGTGACAACGACAGCTCCTGCAGCAGATGCGGCAGCCGCAACAGCAGATACAGGTGCAGCTGAAGATACATCTTACGATGATACTTCCTATGATGAAAGTGCAGAATACTAGGGAGTTTAACCAAATCAAGTAAGTCCCCTGCTTCAATTGCGAAGAGCAATAAGCAGTGGGTGGGGACTTGCTTGTATCAGAAGGGGTACAAGCCCCTTCTGATAAACTGCGAAGCAGTTATTTGGTTATGAGCAAGTAGCGAAAGCGGATTGCGAATATCCGATTGACTAACTATCCATGAATTAGAGATATTAGATTTATTGTGTGAATAAAAAAATAAATGCAGAAGCGGTGAGTGATAATAACTCGATAGCTTCTGCATTTTGTTTTAGTCAAATATAAGTAAGCTATTGCATCAATTACGAATATCCGCCTGATATTGAGACATACAACGCAAAGAGTATGGCTGAGAGACAGTCACTTGGTAACTTATATGTTCTTACTTACTGTGGATAAACAAGTCTGTCAGGTTTGATGTCATAGAGAACTTCATCCAGGAATTTCTTGGCCAGATATTTGGCCATTGGCAGATTCATATCCAGATAGTTTCCGCAGTCTTTGGCAGATGCTCCCGGGACGTCGCCCTCGAAATCACGGATAAACTCAAAAGTTTCGATCATAAGCGGAACGATATCCTTTGATTCATAATCTCCGGCTAAAAGAAGATAGTTTCCGGTACGGCATCCCATTGGTCCCCAGTAGATCATTTTAGGACCGAATTCCTTATGATTTCTGAGAAAAGTAGCTGCCAGATGCTCAATTGTGTGAAGCTCTGCAGTGTTCATGACCGGCTCTTCATTCGGAGAGGTCATACGGATATCAAACGTGGTGATCACACTGTTTCCAACCGGATCCTTGCGGGAAACATAGACACCCGGCTGAAGTTTGATATGGTCAATGGTAAAACTTGTAATTTTTTCCATTTCGGATTCCTCACTTTCAAATAAGAATAATTACTCGTGCTTTTAGCAGATGAATATATATGGTATCAGGACCCAAAATTCAAAAGCTTTATTGTATAGGTCTGAACAGCTTTTTTGACCCGGATATCATTATATATTACTGTATTTCAGGTATATTTTAACAGGCAAATGTCAGAAAGTAAACCAGACAATCTGAACATTTTGTGAAAAGAGTTGTTTTTTTTTCAGGATAGGTTATAATCAGATAAGATTGTGTTTTGAGGATGGTAATAAATGATATAAAAGCCTTGAAACGGAATAATTTTGGAGGTAGAGAATAATGAAGAGAAAATTACTGGCAGCACTTTGCGTTACAGCCATGTCAGCAAGTTTACTGGCAGGATGTGGCAGCGGCGATAAAACAGAGGAACCAACAAAGACAGAAGAAACAACAAAGGAAGAAACTTCCAATCAGACAGAAACCAAGACAGATTCCACTTCTTCTGACAGTGAAGATACAGTAAGTGAAGAAGAGGCAGAGAAGGCAGGATTTACTGACGGATCTGATGAAGAAGACAGCGAATCTTCGGATATAGATAACACTGATAGTGATACAGAAGATGGGAAAGACAGCAACACAGGTGTACTTCTGGATACTTCCAAAGAACTTACAGGAACTCATCATGCAGAAATCGAAGTAAAAGATTATGGCACGATTGATGTGGAACTGGATGCAGATACAGCGCCGATTACTGTAACAAATTTTGTGAAGCTTGCACAGGAAGGTTTCTATGACGGACTGACATTCCACCGCATCATGGATGGATTTATGATCCAGGGCGGCGATCCGAATGGAGATGGAACAGGCGGATCTGACGAGAACATTAAGGGTGAGTTCAGCAACAATGGAGTAGATAACGATATTTCTCATACAAGAGGAACTATTTCCATGGCGAGAGCAAGTGATCCGGACAGTGGAAGCTCACAGTTCTTTATCGTTCAGACAGACAGCACATTCCTGGACGGTGATTATGCAGGATTTGGACATGTAACAGAAGGAATGGACATTGTAGATAAGATCTGCGAGGACGCTAAACCAACAGACAACAACGGAACGATTCCGGCAGATGAACAGCCGGTGATTGAGACAATCAAAATCACAGACTAAACAGAATGAATTCTCAATTCTCTGGTCAGATAAGAAAAATCGGAGAAAGAACAGATTAAAAAAATACTTAGATTACAAAAGACACTGGAAAAGATTTTTACGATATTCTTTTCCGGTGTCTTTTTGTGCTGTCAATTTTTTATGATAAGTACAGGGATCGGAGGATTATTTGGCCGGTTATAATATTCACTTTTTATTACCAGATATTTATGCGGATCCAATTCTTTCAGCCAGGAAAGAATCTGATTTCGTTCATCAAAGCCAGAATCACCGCCGCTGTAAATACAAAGAGAGATCATGCCTCCCTTTTTCAGCAGAGATAAAGCCTGTGTTAAAGCCTGAATACTGGTCTCGCCTCTGGTCGCGAGGGAATGATCGCCGCCCGGAAGATAGCCGAAATTGAAAACAATGCAGCTTATACTATCTGCCTCGGCATACTTAGACATATTTGCATGGGATTCCAAAAGAAGGGTGTAATTTTGAGGAGCATGCTCAGCGACCAGCTTTTCTCTGGTGGCAGCCAGTGCCTGTTTCTGGATATCGAAAGCCAGCACTTTCCCTGTCGTTTTGCATAATTGAGATAATAAAAGTGTATCGTTGCCATTTCCCATAGTGGCGTCTATACAGAAATCGCCCTCAGTTACCTGCTGTCTGATAAAATTAGCACACCACTGTGTAATCTGATAGTTTTTCATATGTACCTCCATGAAATGTAACAAATAAATTAATTGTTGGATGAAAGCAATTCTAATAATTGTTTTCGTTTTGTGCGGGTATCGCCTCCGATATGAAGTTTGGAATAAATCTGATTGATATATTGTTTCACACTGCCTTCAGAAAGAAAAAGTTTTTCTCCGATTTCACGATTACTTAAGCGCTGCTGCAACAACATGACGATTTCGTGTTCACGGTCCGTCAGCGAAGAGAGCATCATGGGACGTGGAACGGCATTGTGATGTCCGAGTAATGCGTTATAGCGTTGCTCGAAAGTGTAGTGCAGTTTTATATCAGTGCAAAGAAAAAGCTGCTGTGCCAGGAAAACGCAGCATAAAGCCATGTTCTCCTGCCCGTTTCTTTCAATCTGTGAATAGGCTGTTTCCAGTGCAATGAGTGTATCAGAGAACTGTCCCTGCATCAAAGCTGCTTCAGCCCACATGATCTTTTCAGCTCCCTGCCCGTGTCCGTCTGTGATCGTATAATAGTGGGGCATACATTCATCCATTTCAGGTTTCGTACCGATCTGATGGAGCCGTCCGCTCAGACAGATGATCTCGGAGGCAGATAAAATTAGAAACACGATCATCGCTTAACAGATGAAAATCATCAATAAAAATATAGAAGGATTTTTTGACATTCAGTTCATGACAAAGATCATCTGCTGAAAGGCTGCCTCCGGCAGCGTCGGATGGGCAAGGATATTCGCGAAGAAAGCGAAAGCCCTCACGGGTAAATGCGTCCTGAACGCTTTTCCAGAATATAGCAAGATTGTCAGAGTAGACGTTAATACGGATGACACATAGTTCTTCTCTCTTTGTGCGTTCTGCAAGATACCAGTTTATGGCTGTTGTTTTACCGTATCCCATAGGGGCGATTACTGTTGTCAGTGTGCAGTGGGAAATTGGTTTCAGACTTTCGTGTAATCGTTCGGATATGTAAATAGTATTTAAATTCGGTTTTTGTTTCGGCATGATAAAAATTCCTTTCGTAAATTTTATTATAATTTACATGGAAAGATTAAACAAGCGCTTATCTAAATTTATTCTGGATTACCTGTGGCAAAAGTTACTGGGCACGGAGTGAACAGTAACCAGGAAAGATTGTTTTGCAAAGAAAACAAATCCTGTATTGCATTTTTGATAACAATTAGTCTATAATAAGGAGAATTGTGTTAGAAAACAGAAATAATTACTGAATGTAGGAAAACAACAGTCAGTAATGATCCGGAGAAAGAGGGAGAGAGAAAATGACACTGGAAGGAAAAACAGTATTATTAGGAGTGACGGGCAGCATTGCTGCATATAAGATTGCATATCTTGCAAGCACCTTAAAGAAACGCCGCGCAGATGTTCATGTACTTATGACAAAAAATGCGACGAACTTTATCAATCCGATCACTTTTGAGACTCTCACAGGCAATAAATGCCTGGTAGATACCTTTGACCGGAATTTCCAGTTCCAGGTAGAGCATGTATCTATCGCAAAGAAAGCAGATGTCGTAATGATCGCACCGGCAAGCGCCAATGTGATTGGCAAACTGGCTCATGGAATTGCAGATGATATGCTTACTACCACGATCATGGCATGCAAATGCAAGAAATTCATTTCCCCTGCCATGAATACAAATATGTTTGAGAATCCTGTAGTTCAGGATAACCTTAAGATTCTGGAGCATTATGGTTATGAAGTGATTACTCCTGCAAGCGGTTATCTGGCGTGTGGTGACACAGGTGCGGGCAAGATGCCGGAGCCTGAGACATTACTTGCATATATTGAGAGAGAAGCCGCCTGTGAAAAAGATCTGAAAGGAAAGAAAATCCTTGTAACTGCAGGTCCTACGCAGGAATCAATCGATCCTGTGCGATATATTACGAATCATTCTTCCGGAAAAATGGGCTATGCTATTGCAAAAGCTGCGATGCTTCGCGGAGCAGATGTCACGCTTGTCAGCGGACGTACTGCAATCGAACCTCCGATGTTTGTAAAAGTAGTGCCTGTTGTGACTGCAAAGGATATGTATGAAGCAGTGACTTCTGTCAGCGATGAGCAGGATATCATCATCAAGGCGGCAGCAGTTGCAGATTACCGTCCGGCGAAAGTCAGTGACGAGAAGGTCAAGAAGAGTGACGGACAGATGTCCATAGAATTAGAGAGAACAGATGATATCCTGAAGTTTCTGGGAGAACACAAACGTGACGGACAGTTCCTTTGCGGTTTCTCTATGGAGACGCAGAATGTGATCGGTAATTCCAGAGCCAAGCTCACAAAGAAGAACCTGGATATGGTAGCTGCCAACAATGTAAAAGTAGAAGGCGCCGGATTTCAGGGAGATACGAATGTGCTGACTCTGATTACACAGGATGAGGAAGTATCACTCCCACTTATGAGTAAGGAGGACGCAGCCCTTAAAATCCTGGATAAAATTCTTACGCTGACCTCATTTTAGGCAGGAAGCAGTAAGAAAGCAGATGGTAGCAGTGATTTTCCGATTTTGCTTTTATGAGGCAAATGCAGGAGAGGATTTTGCCAGTCTGCAAAAAATAACTTTATATCAGAAAAGCAGAAATCCCGTCAGGGAAAATACCAATCTGCTTTCCATCACCGTATTGTATCCGGAAACGGAACGGTAACAAGGAGGAAAAAATGAAAACAAAGAAATTCACAACGACACAGCTCACTATGCTAGGCTTAATGGCAGCAGTACTTCTGCTGATGGCCTACACACCACTGGGATACTTAAACATCGGACCACTGGCGATTTCGTTTAACGTGATCCCTGTTGCAATCAGTGCAGTCGTGCTCGGACCGACAGGCGGAGCAATCGCAGGTGCGATCTTCGGACTGACAAGTTTTGGACAGTGTATCGGACTTGGCGGTACAAGTGCAATGGGAGCTATGTTATTTAGCATCAATCCGGTTCTGGCATTTATCCAGAGATTTGTGCCACGTCTTCTTGACGGAATCTGCCTTGGCTATATTTACAAGGCTATGCGTAAGAAGACAAATGTATATGTATCATGCGCAGTGACTGGATTCTTTTCCGCATTCCTCAATACCTTATTCTTTATGACTGCTCTGGTAGGTCTGTTTGGAAATACAGAGTATGTACAGGGACTGATGGGTGGAAGAAATATCATCATCGGATGTTGTATGATGGTTGGAATCAATGCAGTATGTGAAATGGTGTCCTCAACAGTGATCACAGGAGCTGTAGGAGCTGCCCTTTCAAAAGCACACCTGATTCCGGCGCAGAAAGCAGCAGACAGTGAAAACGGAAAAGTAGCATTAGAAAGATAATTGGAGATAAATAAGTATGATTTTAGCAATTGACATCGGAAATACAAATATTGTAGTTGGATGCATTGATGATAAAAAGACATATTTTATAGAGCGACTTTCAACCAATCGTACGAAGACAGAACTGGAATATGCGGTAGATCTTAAGAATGTTCTTGATATTTATCATATCAGGAAAACAGATATTGAAGGCTGCATCATTTCTTCGGTAGTGCCACAGATTACAAATATTGCGAAGTTGGCTGCGGAGAAGATACTTAAGAAAGATGCGATCGTTCTTGGACCTGGTGTAAAGACAGGATTGAATATCATGATGGATAATCCGGGACAGCTTGGTGCAGACCAGGTGGCAGATGCAGTGGCAGGAATTGCTAATTACCCGGTGCCTTTGATCCTCATTGATATGGGAACTGCAACTACAGCTTCCGTTGTTAATAGCAGAAAGCAGTATGTAGGTGGAATGATCCTTCCTGGAGTGGGAGTTTCACTGGATGCCCTTACCGCAAGAGCTTCTCAGCTCAGCGGAATCAGCATTGATGCCCCGCGACATGTAATCGGAAAAAATACGATCGAATGTATGAAGAGCGGAGTTCTCTACAGCAATGCAGCCGCTCTTGACGGAATCATTGACAGAATCGAAGAAGAACTTGGCGAGAAAACCACAGTAGTAGCAACAGGTGGTCTGGCAAAGAAAATCATTCCTCACTGTAAGAGAAAAATCATTCTGGATGAAGAACTTCTGCTGAAAGGACTTCTGATCATTTACGAAAAAAATAAATAATTCTCCGGGAATATAAAAATAGTTCATCAGATAATTAATGCTGATGAACTATTTTTTTGCCCACAGAATGGTTTTAGTTTGACCAAAAGGCAGAAACGAAATCAGCCGGAACAGGTGCTGTGAAAAGCATCGCTTTTTTAGTGACTGGATGAGTAAATTCCAGCTGATAGGAGTGAAGCGGCTGCCGTTTTATCCAACGATAATCCGGATTATACAAAAAATCTCCGGGAAGAGGATGACCGATATATTTCATATGCACCCGGATCTGATGCGTGCGCCCTGTCTCCAGATGAAGTTCTGCAAGAGAATAGTCTTTGCCAACTGCCAGACGTTCATAATGTGTAACAGCAGATTCTCCATTCTGAAAATTTACTTCACGTGTGATAACCGATCCATCCATTCGTGCAATAGGGGCATCGACATTGCCTGATTCTGGAAGCACTCCGTCTACGAGCGCCAGATACGTTCTGCAGATCTGACGATTTCTCATCTGCACAGACAGAATAGCGGCACTCAGAGGGTTCTTTGCAAGAATCAAAGCACCGGTTGTATCACGGTCAAGCCGATTAATACATCGGTAAACAAAATCTTCTCCTTTTTCATAAAAATACCAGGCAATCCCATTAGCCAACGTATTTTCATAATTTCCGGCAGAAGGATGTACCGGCATATCAGCAGGTTTATTTATCACAAGAATATCTTCATCTTCATAAAGAATCTTTAATTCCATCTTCGTCCTGATAATATTCTCTCCTGATTCCGTCTCAGGCACAGTGATTACCAGATGATCCTGCGGCTTCAACACAGACCGCCCGAAACCACGTTCGCCGTTTAGGATGATCGTATCAGAAGCATTCTTCATAGAACTTAATATATGCCGGGAAAATCCCTCTCTTTTAAGAAAGTCCAGAATCGTAACCGGACTTGTATTTTCAGAAATAATATATTCAATAACTCTTTGCATGACTGGTGTATTTTATTTACCTTTCTGAATCTATAACTTATATGTGGCTCTAATGTATCAGATTTTACAGCCCATAACAAGAAAAACAACAGAATTTTATACAAAAATATGAGAAAAAACACAGCCCACTCTCTTGCATCACAAAAAATTAAGCGTATAATCAGAAAAAGAAACTAGAGCGTGTTTGAAAAATCATTCCCGCAATCTGCACGCACATCTTGCAGAAAGCCTTTTTCAAATACACTCTAAAATGGGTGGGGAAAGATGAAAGAAAATACAAAAGAACAGCAACACATTTTTACGAATCAAATGCTTCGAAGTCTGCTGATACCAGTCATCTTTGAACAGGTGTTAAACTCCTTAATGGGAACCGTTGACACCATGATGGTCAGCAATGTAGGCTCCGCAGCAATATCCGCCGTATCATTGGTAGATTCCATCAATGTACTGGTAATCCAGGCATTCTCAGCACTGGCAGCAGGCGGAGCAATCATCTGTTCACAATATATAGGACAGAAAAATCACGAAATGGCAAACAAATCCGCCAGACAGGTACTATTCATCATCACAGCCATATCTGTAGCGGTAACTACACTATGCCTGATATTCCGAATACCTCTTTTACAATTCATATTCGGAAAAGTAGAAGCAGACGTTATGACAGCATCCAGAACATACTTCTTCTATACAGCGCTATCCTTCCCGTTTATTGCGCTCTATGATGCCGGTGCCTCTATATTCCGTTCACAGGGAAACACCAGAGGCCCGATGACTGTCTCCGTCATATCAAACGTAATCAACATCGGTGGAAACGCAGTCCTGATCTGGGTATTCCATATGGGCGTAGCCGGTGCCGCCATTGCAACCTTAGCCTCCAGAATCTTCTGCGCAGTAGTTGTACTCTGGCAGCTCAGACTTGACAGACAGCCAATCGTAGTAAAAAACTATTACCAGATCCGTCCCGACGGAAAAATGATCGGCAGAATCCTCTCACTGGGAATCCCATCCGGTGTAGAAAACAGCATGTTCCAGCTCGGAAAACTGTCAATCCAATCCTCAGTATCCACCCTGGGAACCGTAGCCATCGCAGCCCAGGCAATGACAAACATCCTCGAAAACCTAAACGGAATCGCAGCCATCGGCGTAGGAATCGGTCTGATGACCGTAGTAGGCCAATGCCTCGGAGCCGGTAGAAAAGACGAAGCCATTTACTACATAAAAAAACTCAGTATCATTGCGGAAATCATCATCATCGCAAGCTGCCTCCTGGTATTCGCCCTGACCATTCCGATAACAAAACTAGGTGGAATGGAATCCCAAAGCGCTCAGATGTGCTTCCACATGGTAACCTGGATCACAATCATCAAACCAATCGTATGGGTAATGGCCTTCGTCCCTGCCTACGGCCTCAGAGCCGCCGGTGACGTAAAATTCTCCATGCTCACCTCCTGCATCACCATGTGGGCCTTCCGATTCTGCCTCTGCGTATATCTCATCCGCTTCAGAGGCTTCGGCCCAATGGCCGTATGGATTGGAATGTTCACCGACTGGACTGTCCGCGGAATCGTATTCTCCCTCCGCTTCCACAGCCGCAAATGGCTAAACCACAAAGTAGTATAAACTACCTGCTGGCCGTAAGGAATATTACCCATAAAATAAATACATTACAATAGACGATTTGCTCATTTCCAATCACCAGCTCAGAAAAAGTTCTTGTGTGGGGTGCATTTGCAGGAGTCTTAGATATTCTTAGCTCTCAAAAATCTGCGTTATGAGAAGAAAAGTCGTCTGTCTGAGCGCCAGCGAGTAATCCAGACTTTTCTTCTCATGCCTTTAGCAGATTTCTGAGAGCTTAGAATATCTTAGTCTCCGAAACCGCACCCCACACAAGAACTTTTTCTGAGCGTCCCTTAATGGGTATCCTTTAATCCTTTAATGCCCGTCAAATACATTGACTTTTCCCCCTCAAAATTATATAATGATTGTCGAAAAATAACCCCAGAAAAGCACCACAGGAAGTCAGGTGAAATCCCTGCGCAAGTCCGTTACTGTAACAGCCAGATACTGTCTGCTTTTTCAGTTGAAATACAATCTGCGGCAACCAGAGAATATTTTCTAGGAACTTTCAGGAGGGATTTTGTTGCACACAAAAATCCCTCCTTTTATGTAACTATAATAAATCAGCAAAATAATGCAGTATTTTATTGAACTGTTATATCTCATACGCCGGCAGCAAAAGACAAAGGAGCACCCATGAAAAACGGACTGGAAGACTACTACGTAATCCGCGGAAACAAAAAAATGAGATTCGGCTACACAACAGGTTCCTGCGCAGCAGCAGCCTGCAAAGGCGCCACAGAAATACTCCTTGGAGGCAAATTACAGGAAACCGTTACACTGATGACTCCCAAAGGAATTCTGCTCACACTGGAACTGAAAGACATTCAGATAGAAACAGATAAAGTAACCTGCGCAATCCGGAAAGATGCCGGAGATGACCCAGACACCACAAACGGAATACTGGTCTATGCGACCGTAGAGAAAACAAAAGAGCAGGGAATTACTCTTGACGGCGGAATTGGTGTCGGAAGAGTAACAAAAGCCGGACTTTCCCAGAAAATCGGAGAAGCCGCAATCAATCCGGTACCAAAATCCATGATCCTCCGGGCAGCCACAGAAATAGCAGAAAAATATGACTACGAGGGTGGCCTAAAGATTATCATTTCTGTTCCGGAAGGTGTGGAAATCGGAAAGAAAACGTTCAATCCCAGACTGGGAATCGTCGGGGGAATCTCAATTCTTGGAACATCCGGTATCGTAGAGCCTATGAGCGAGGCAGCCCTTGTCCAGAGCATCCGGGTGGAAATGAAACAGCACTTTTCCCAGGGAGAAGAATATCTTCTGGTAACACCGGGAAATTACGGTGCAGATTATCTGAGAGAACACATGGATCTCCCATATGAGAAGAACATCAAGTGTAGCAACTATGTAGGAGAAACGATAGATATGGCAATCGACATGGGCGTGAAAGGAATCCTTTTCATTGCGCATATCGGGAAGTTTGTAAAAGTAGCAGCTGGAATTATGAATACACATTCACACAGCGCAGATGCAAGAATGGAAGTTCTGGCGTCTAATGCAATCCGCGCAGGAGCACCACTGGAATGTGCAAAAGAGATTCTGAACGCATCTACCACAGATGAGGCACTGGATATTTTGAACAGATACCAGATGACACAGGGAACGATGAAAGAGGTTCTGGACAGAATCCAGTTTTATCTGAATCACAGATCCTATGAACAGATTCTGCTTGGAGCAGTAGTTTTTTCTAACACCTGCGGATATCTGGGACAGACGGCAGATGCTGCCAAACTGATTGAACAGATTAATATACAGAATGAGAAAATCAAAGATAAATAGATAATCAATCAGGTAAGCAAAAAATATGGAGAAATAGATAATCATAGCTGTTTAACTAAGTTATGATTTATAATTATAAAAATGACAGTTATTGTCTGATACATAATATAGAACAAAAACGATAGATAAAAGGAGGATATAAAACATGGTACATTTCGTAGGAGCAGGCCCGGGAGCACCGGATTTAATTACAGTAAGAGGAAAACAGTATCTGGAAGAAGCAGATGTGGTGATCTATGCAGGATCACTGGTAAATCCACAGCTTCTTGAATATACAAAGGACATCTGCACGATCCATAACAGTGCCAAGATGACACTGGAAGAGGTCATTCATGTAATTGAGAAAGCAGAAGCAGAAGGAAAGATAACCGTCCGTCTCCACACAGGCGACCCTTGTATTTACGGCGCGATCCGTGAGCAGATGGATATTCTGGATGAGAAGAATATCGCGTATGATTACTGCCCGGGTGTCAGTGCATTCTGTGGTGCGGCAAGCGCCCTGAATCTGGAATATACACTTCCGGATATTTCCCAGAGCGTAATCATCACCCGTATGGAAGGCAGAACTCCGGTTCCGTCCAAAGAGAGCATTCAATCATTCGCAGCTCATCAGGCAACAATGGTTGTATTCTTAAGTACAGGAATGCTGGAAGAACTGAGCAGACGTCTGATTGAAGGCGGTTATACAGCAGATACACCGGCAGCTATCGTATACAAAGCCACCTGGCCGGATCAGAAGACTTTTGTCTGCACAGTAGGAACGCTGGCAAAAACAGCAGCAGATAACAATATCACAAAAACCGCATTGATGATCATTGGTGACAGTGTGGCAGCAGCACATTACGATCGTTCCAAACTGTACGATCCGGGATTTACGACAGAGTTCCGCGAGGCTACAAAATGAGAAAAGAACCTTCGATAGGAGGATAAAATGAAGATTGCAATGATCTGTTTCAGCCTGACCGGACAGGAAACAGGTGAGAAATTATGCAGGGGACTGAAATCTGCCGGCATAACGGCAACCCTTGACAAAAAAAGTAAATACCTGCCGGACTCCATACAGATCAGTACTTCTGCATGGGCAGGGGAGAAATTTCCTGATTCAGATGCGTTGATTTTCATTGGCGCAAGTGGAATTGCAGTCCGCAGTATTGCTTCTTATGTAGTGTCAAAGAAATCAGATCCGGCGGTGCTTGTGGTGGATGAATGCGGGAAGTTCGTGATTTCACTGCTGTCAGGGCATTTGGGCGGCGCTAATGAACTGGCGCTGAAAACGGCAGAAATATTAAACGCAGTACCGGTGGTAACGACCGCCACGGACCTGCATCATCGCTTTGCGGTAGATGTCTTTGCAAAGAAAAATGATTGTAGCATTTTCAATATGAAAGCGGCAAAAGAAGTTTCAGCAGCGCTTCTGGCAGGAAAAAAAGTGGGATTTTACAGTGAATTTCCTGTAGATGGCAGACTGCCGGAAGGACTGATTATGTGTGACGAACGGGGAATCCCGGTTAGAAATATGGAAGGCATGCAGTCAGATACTACGGAATCACCAGAAAGCAAAAAAATGATATCTGAAAATGCAGAATCAATTGTTGGAAAGTTGGATGATTCAGGGATAGACTGTGGAGCCGCTGTCACAGTACATACATCCTGCCAGCCTTTTGCATCTACGACACAGATCGTTCCCGGGAATCTGACACTGGGAATGGGATGCCGTAAGGGCAAAGATGCCGAAGGAATCGCAGAGGCGGCACAGAAAGTGCTCGATACAGGCGAATTTTTTAAAGAAGCATTTGAACAGATCGCCAGCATTGACCTGAAGAAAGAAGAACAGGGAATCAAAACGTTGTCAAAAGACTGGCAGATTCCTTTTGTCACTTATACAGAAGATGAATTAAAACAGGTGCCGGGAGAATTTACGCCCTCACCGTTTGTAAAGAAAATCACAGGTGTAGATAATGTCTGTGAGAGAAGTGCAGTTTTTGCCAGCGGTAATGGCAGACTGATTCACAAGAAAAAAGGAGAAAACGGTGTGACCACAGCAGTGGCAGCCAGAGAATGGAGGATACATTTTGAGTAAAATATATGTAATCGGAATCGGACCGGGAGCTTATGACCAGATGACAGGAAAGGCAATCCGCGCAATGAATGAAAGTGATGCGATCATCGGATACACTGTATATGTTGATCTGGTAAAGGAATACTTCCCTGGAAAAGAATTTATGACTACACCAATGAAGAAAGAGGTTGACCGCTGCGTTCTTGCTTTTGAAGAAGCGAAGAAAGGCAAGACGGTTTCTATGATCTGCAGCGGTGATGCCGGAGTTTATGGTATGGCAGGACTGATGTATGAGGTCGGCGTTAATTATCCGGAAACAGAACTGGAGATTATTCCGGGTGTGACAGCAGCTACAGGCGGAGCGGCAGTTCTTGGTGCACCTCTGATCCATGATTTCTGTCTTATCAGCTTAAGCGACCTTCTTACTCCATGGGAAAAGATCGAAGCAAGACTTCTGGCTGCAGCTCAGGCAGATTTTGTCGTATGTCTTTATAATCCATCCAGTAAGAAACGCCATGATTATCTGCAGAAAGCATGCGACCTGATGATGAAATATAAGTCACCGGATACGATCTGTGGAACTGTTTCTAATATCGCAAGAGAAGGCGAAACAGCCAATGTAATGACATTAAAAGAACTGAGAGATACACAGGTAGATATGTTTACAACTGTATTTATCGGAAATTCGCAGACAAAGGAAATCAACCATAAGATGGTTACACCAAGGGGATATAAGAATGTATAAAGTCCTTGTTTTTGCAGGAACAACAGAAGGATATGAGGTCTGCCGTTTTCTGGCAGCACATCAGGTACAGACGATGGGATTTGTCGCGACAGAATACGGCAGCAAATCTCTTATGGAAAATGAATATCTCACTGTGCAGACAGGAAGACTGGATGAAACTGCCATGGAGCAGATTTTTGCCAGAGAGGAGCCGGAGATGGTGCTGGATGCGACGCACCCTTATGCAGCTGAGGTTACCATAAATATCCGGACAGCCTGTGAGAAAACACAGACACTTTACTATAGAGTTCTGCGGGAAATGGGCGGACATGAAGAGAAAGCTGTCTATGTGGAGAGTGTGCAGGCGGCAGCTGAGTACCTGGACCGGACACAGGGAAATGTATTGCTGACAACAGGAAGTAAGGAACTGGCTGGTTTTACGGGAATGAAAGATTATAAGGAACGTCTCTATGCCAGAGTCCTTTCCCTGCCGAACGTCATGCAGGCATGTGCCGGACTGGGCTTTGAGGGAAAACATCTGATCGGAATGCAGGGACCTTTTTCCAGAGAATTAAATGCAGCGATGTTAAGACAGTACCATTGTAAATATCTGGTGACAAAGGATACCGGAAAAGCGGGCGGTTTTCAGGATAAGATAGATGCGGCGCTGGAATGTGACGCGATTCCTGTGATCATCGGGCGCCCGTTGAAAGAAGATGGAATGTCTGTAAAAGAATGCAAGAGATTCCTTATGGAACATTTCAGCCTGACGCATCAGCCGCATATTACGCTTCTTGGAATTGGCATGGGAAGTTCTCAGACGTTGACAGTACAGGGAAAGAACAGTCTGGATCAGGCAGATCTTCTGATCGGAGCGAAAAGAATGGTGGATTCTGTGAAGCGTCCGGGACAGGACGTATTCGTGGAGTACAGAAGCCAGGAGATTAAAGACTATATCGGGAAACACCCTGAGTATGATAACATTGTGATTGTTCTTTCCGGGGATGTAGGATTCTACAGTGGAGCAAAAAAACTGCTGGATGTTATGGCAGAATCAAAGATAGAAGTTCAGTGTGGAATTTCTTCTGTAGTATATTTTATGTCAAAGATTGGCTTATCCTGGGATGATGCGAAGATTGTCAGTGCTCATGGAAGAGGCTGTAATCTCATATCGCATATCCGCCATGAGAAAAAGGTATTTGCGATTCTTGGAACTTCAGACGGAGTGGCGGTTCTTGCCAGAAAGCTGACAGGATATGACATGGGAGATGTTCTTCTTTATGTGGGAGAAAATCTTTCTTATGATAATGAGAAGATTTTTGTAAAACCGGCCAGTGAACTGACAGAGTATGTGGGTGATCCGCTCTCAGTGGTCTGTGCGGTCAACGAGAATGCGATAACACGACCGGAGACTCATGGAATAAAAGATGAAGAATTTATCAGGGGCAAAGCGCCTATGACGAAGGAGGAAGTGCGTACTGTATCACTTTCAAAGCTTTGTCTGGCACAGGATTCCATCTGCTATGATGTCGGAGCGGGAACAGGTTCTTTATCTATAGAGATGGCACTTCGCGCTCATCAGGGTAAAGTCTGGGCGATAGAGAAGAAAGAGGATGCAGTGGAACTGATTCGTCTGAACAAGGCGAAATTTGTAGCGGATAATCTGGAGATCGTCGAAGGACTTGCACCGGAGGCACTGACAGAACTTCCGGTACCTACACATGCGTTTATTGGAGGCTCCTCCGGAAATCTGAAAGAAATCGTGAAGCTTCTGATCGAAAAGAACCCCCAGGTTCGTATTGTGATCAATTGCATTACTCTGGAGACAGTGTCTGAAGCACTTGAGACAGCGAAAGAATTTGGATTTGAGGAGAATGAGATTGTTCAGCTTGGTGCGGCACGTTCAAAGGCGATTGGACGTTACCATATGATGATGGGCGAAAATCCAATTTATATTATTACATTGCAGAAGAAATAGAGGAGAAACAGGATGAAAATTCCAAGAATACTTCTGGCAGCAGGAGCCAGTGGCAGTGGAAAGACACTGATTACCTGCGGACTTTTGCAGGCGCTGGTAAACAGAAAAATGAAGGTGGCATCTTTTAAGTGTGGACCGGACTACATAGATCCTATGTTTCATTCCAGAGTCATCGGAACGAAATCAAGAAATCTTGATACTTTTTTTACAGATTCTGATGTTACCAGATATCTTCTTGGGCGAAATGCTGCGGACTGCGATATCGCAGTGATGGAAGGTGTCATGGGATTTTATGATGGAGTGGGAGGTATTTCCACGAAAGCAAGTGCCTATGATCTGGCAGATACGACAGATACACCTGTGATTCTTATTGTGAACAGCAGGGGAATGAGTATTTCTCTGGCTGCTTATATTAAAGGCTTTATGGAATATAAAGAGAACAGCCATATCAAAGGTGTGATTTTTAATCAGATGTCTCCGATGCTTTATCCAAGGATGAAGAAGTTGGCAGAAGAACAGTTGGGTGTGGAAGTTCTTGGCTATGTACCGAAAGTAGAGGACTGCGTGATTGAGAGCCGTCATCTGGGATTGGTACTTCCGGAAGAGATCAAAGATCTGAAAGGTCGTCTGAAGAAACTGGCAGGCGTGCTGGAAGAGACATTGGAAATAGACAGAATCCTTGCGCTTGCAGAAAAAGCACCGGATCTGAATGTGCCGGAATCTCTGGATCAGAAAAATCCTGCCTTTGATTTTCATTTGCCACAGAAACTGAAGATTGGAGTAGCCAGGGATGAAGCATTCTGTTTCTTCTATGAAGATAACTTCCGGCTATTGCAGGAAATGGGAGCAGAGCTAGTTTATTTTTCACCGGTTCATGATGCACATCTGCCGTCAGATTTAGATGGGCTGCTGCTTTATGGAGGCTATCCGGAATTAAACGGAGAGGCATTGGAACAAAATGAATCCATGAAAGAGGAGATTGTTCGGGCGATTAAACAAGGGATGCCTTGCATGGCAGAGTGTGGCGGCTTTATGTATCTTCATGAACAGATGGAGGATATGGAAGGAATCAGCCGTAAAACCTGTGGAGTGATTCCGGGAAAGTGTTACAGAACTCCGAAACTGACGAGGTTTGGGTATATCACACTGAATGCCAGACAACCGGTATTTGGACAGGCGGCAGAAGAAATAGGGGAGATTCCGGCTCATGAGTTTCACTATTTTGATTCTGAGAACTGTGGTACAGATTTTCATGCGTCAAAACCTCTCAGTAAACGAGGATGGGACTGTGTACACAGTGAGGAAAATCTTCTGGCAGGATATCCGCATCTGTACTATTATGGCAATCCGAACATTCCCAGAGCGTTTCTGTTAAAGTGTCTGGAATATCATACAGCACAACATTATGTCTGATTGAGATAAAGTATGTAACAAGGAGTCTTATTTATTATGTTATATTACAGTATATATGCCCTGGCCGCAGGTTTTATCCTTGATCTTATCATAGGAGATCCAAGATGGCTGTATCATCCGGTGTGCGTGATTGGAAATCTTATAGCGCTTCTGGAAAAGATACTTCGGAAAATTTTTCCGAAAACGGATAAGGGAGAACTTGTGGCAGGTACCGTAGAAGTAATCCTGGTCTGTCTGTTCAGTGGCGGAATCCCGTTTCTGATTTTACATTTTCTTTATGGAATTTCTGCCTGGGCAGGACTGGCACTGGAAACATTCTGGTGCTATCAGCTTCTGGCAACGAAATCTCTGAAAACAGAGAGCATGAAAGTATATGACAGACTGAAAAACGGAACTCTGGATGAGGCACGCTATGCAGTATCTATGATTGTCGGCAGAGATACACAGTCTCTCACAGAAGAGGGAGTGACAAAGGCGGCAGTGGAAACTGTGGCAGAGAATTCTTCTGATGGAATTATAGCTCCGATGTTTTATATGGCAATCGGCGGAGTCTGGCTGATGTTTTTATATAAAGGAATCAACACGATGGACTCCATGCTGGGATACAAAAACGACAAGTACCTTTATTTCGGCCGTTGTGCTGCAAAACTGGATGATGTGGCAAACTACATTCCGGCAAGAATCTCAGGATGGCTTATGGTAGCTGCGTCAGCGTTTGTAAAAATGGATGTGAAAAATGCGGCAAAGATTTACCGTCGTGACAGAAGAAATCACGCAAGCCCGAATTCTGCACAGACAGAAGCTGCGATGGCAGGAGCACTGGATGTACAGCTTGCCGGAAATGCATATTATTTTGGAAAGCTTTATGAGAAACCGACGATTGGAGATGCAATCCGGCCGATAGAAGTAGAAGATATCAGACGGTCCAATCATCTGCTTTATGCTACTGCGATTTTGGGTGTAATAGTATTTATGCTGATTAGTGTGGCAGTCAGAATGTGGCTGTTTTAACCGAATAAACTGCGAAGCAGTTATTCGATGTAGAGCCACGTAGCGGAAGCGGATGATTTTATCCGTTTGACTGCGATACAGACATACATTATGAGACGGGAGAGAACAGATGACAAAACACATACATGGCGGTGATGTATATAAATATGATCATTGCCTGGATTTTTCAGCAAACTGTAATCCTCTTGGGACACCGCAGAGTGTGAAAAAGGCAATCATAGACAGCGTGGATGGTCTCAGTGATTATCCAAGGGTAGGCTGCGGACCATTAAAAGAAGCAATCGCAGTTTATGAGCAGACGCAAAAAGAGTATCTGATCTGCGGCAATGGAGCCGCAGACCTTATTTTTTCTCTCTGCAGAGCAAAAAATCCGAAAAAAGCACTTCTTCTGGCACCGACCTTTGCAGAATATGAGCAGGCACTGGTGAGCGTGGGATGTGAGATTACAAGATATTATCTGGAAGAAACGTCAGATTTTTGTGTAGAGGAAAATTATCTGCAGCTTCTTAAAACAGAAAAACCAGATATTATTTTTCTGTGTAATCCAAATAATCCTACAGGAATCACAATGCCGCAGGAATTACCGGAGAAGATTCTTGCAAGTTGTTCAGAACTTGGTATCTTTATGGTCGTGGACGAATGCTTCCTGGATTTTGTAAAAGATCCGGACAGACATACATTAAAGGGAAAACTTGCAGAGCACCCGAATCTTTTTTTGCTTAAGGCATTTACCAAACGTTATGCGATTCCGGGTGTGCGCCTTGGATATGGATTCTGTTCTGACAGAAAAGTTCTGGAACGGATGGAGGCAGTGACACAGCCCTGGAATGTATCTACCATGGCACAGCAGGCAGGACTGGCGGCGCTGAAAGAAACGGAATACGTAGAAAAAGGAAGAAAGATCATTTTTCAGGAATCTGCGTGGCTGAAGGAAGAAATGACAAAGCTTGGCCTGAAGGTATATCCGTCAGAGGCAAATTATATATTCTTTCGTGGACCGGAAGATTTATTTGAGAAATGTGTGCCAAAAGGAATTCTGATTCGTGACTGCAGCAACTATCCGGGGCTACAGAAAGGATATTACCGCGTGGCAGTGAAACTTCATGAACAGAATGAAAAGCTGGTGCGGGTGTTGACAGAACTAGTGGGATAAACCATTATAATCGGTGGTATTAAGTCGGAATCAAAAGATTTTTTATCCCTGACATTATTTATAGATAATTATGAAAATATAGAAAATAAGAAATACAGCAAAAGAAAAGAGGGGACAAAGAAATGGCAAAAGCGATTATGGTGCAGGGGACAATGTCCAATGCAGGAAAAAGCTTACTGGCAGCCGGTCTGTGCAGGATCTTTAAGCAGGACGGATACAGGGTAGCACCTTTTAAATCACAGAATATGGCTCTGAATTCCTTTATTACAGAAGAGGGGCTGGAAATGGGAAGAGCACAGGTTATGCAGGCGGAAGCCGCAGGAATCAAGCCTTCAGTGTTGATGAATCCGATTCTGTTAAAACCTACCAATGACGTTGGTTCTCAGGTGATCGTAAATGGAGAAGTCCTTGGAACCATGAGCGCCAGAGACTATTTCAAATATAAGAAAAAACTGGTGCCGGATATCATGAAAGCATATAATGCGCTGGCAGCAGAGAACGATATTATCGTGATCGAAGGAGCAGGAAGCCCTGCAGAGATCAATCTGAAAACAGAAGATATCGTAAACATGGGAATGGCAAAGATGGCGAAAGCTCCGGTACTTCTGGTCGGAGATATCGACAGAGGCGGTGTTTTTGCCCAGCTGATCGGTACAGTGGAGCTTCTGGAAGAGGATGAGCGCCAGATGGTTAAAGGACTGATCATCAACAAATTCCGCGGAGACAAGACAATCCTTGATCCGGGCGTACAAATGCTGGAGGAGAGAAGTCATATCCCGGTAGTTGGTGTGGCGCCTTATCTCAATATTCAGGTGGAGGATGAGGACAGTCTGACGGAGCGATTTGACAGAAAAACGGAAGTGGATCTGATTGATATTGCAGTTATCCGGGTGCCGAGAATTTCTAATTTCACAGATTTTAACCCATTTGAAAGTATTCCGGGGGTTTCTCTTCGTTATGTACAGCATGTAAGTGAATTAAAGAATCCGGATATGATCATTCTGCCGGGAACGAAGAATACCATGGAAGACCTTCTCTGGATGCGCGCAAATGGACTGGAAGCGGCAGTACTCAAAGAAGCAGCAAGAGGAAAGATTATTTTCGGAATCTGTGGCGGCTATCAGATGCTCGGAGAAACTTTAAGCGACCCTCACCATGTAGAAGCGGGCGGAACGATCAAAGGAATGGGACTTCTGCCTATGGATACCATATTTGCAGAGAATAAGACACGAACCAGAGTATCCGGAAAGTTCCTGAATCTGAACGGAGATCTTGCTGCTCTTTCCGGCGCGGAACTGGAAGGCTATGAGATTCATATGGGAGAGACTGTTCTGAAAGAAAACGCAGGTCATTGTGTGTCGATTGAGGATCACGTATCAGGCAGCCGGAAGGAAGATGGTGCATATTGTAAAAATGTCTGTGGAACTTATGTACATGGAGTTTTTGACAAAGAAGATGTTGCGGAGGCTGTTGTCCGCGCGCTCGGAGAAAAGAAAGGACTTGATGTATCTGAGATGACAGGAGTTGATTTTGCGGCATTTAAAGAGACACAGTATGACATTCTGGCTTCTGAACTTCGGAAGCATCTGGATATGAAGAAGATTTATGAGATTCTGGAGCAGGGAGTGTAATATAAAAGACGTTCTGCAGTTATGAAGCGAAAGCGGATGATATTATCTGCTCGAGCAGATTTTGGAGGTATAAAATGAAAGTAGAGCTGGAAAATGTAAAACCGATGGATATAGAGAAGCGTAGCTTTGAGATCATTACAGAGGAGCTGGGAGATACAGAATTGATTCCCGGAACGGAACTGATCGTAAAGAGATGCATTCATACAAGTGCAGACTTTGATTATGCAAAGAATCTTTGCTTTTCTGAGGATGCAGTACAGAAAGCTATCGCGGCGATTAAAGAGGGAGCCTGCATTGTGACAGACACACATATGGCGGAATCCGGAATCAATAAAAGAGTTCTTTCCCGTTATGGTGGAGAGGTATTCTGCTTTATTTCGGATGAAGATGTGGCAGCGACAGCAAAAGCCAATGGAACAACAAGGGCAACTGCCAGCATGGATAAAGCAGCAGCGATGGGAAAGAAACTGATCTTTGCTATTGGAAACGCCCCGACAGCACTGGTACGTCTTTATGAACTGATCGAGGATGGCAAACTGAATCCGGAACTCATTATTGGCGTGCCGGTAGGTTTTGTAAATGTGGTACAGTCAAAGGAACTGATCATGCAGGCAGACGTTCCGTATATTGTGGCAAGAGGAAGGAAAGGCGGAAGCAATATCGCGGCATGTATCTGTAATGCATTACTTTATATGATCGATAATAACAGAGGATATTAACCCGGTTACCTGTTATGGACAGGTAATTGAAGTGAATCACAGATATCCGATGGATTTGAGTTTATTTTATATTATATCTGACATAAAACTGACCTCTAAAAAAAATACAAAACTGGATATATCCAGATATAGAATCCAATGCTATATTAATAAGGTTAGAATGAAAATCACATCTGGAAGAATAAGAATTCAGATGTTTCAGGCTGATGACAGACTTATTAAGAAAGCAAGAGGTACTGATAAATTGAAGAAGATTGCAGTCATTCATGATCTGTCCGGAATGGGAAAATGTTCCCTGACAGCGGCAATACCGGTGATTTCTGCTATGGGAGTGCAGGCCTGTCCATTGCCTACAGCAGTTCTGAGCAACCAGACCGGATACGGTTCTTATTTCTGGGATGATTATACAGACCGGATGCAACTGATCATGGACGAATGGAAGAAAATGGGTTTTAAACCGGATGGTGTATATACAGGGTTTCTGGCAGATGCCAGACAGGTAGATGTGATTTTAAAATTTACAGATATGTTCTGTACGGATGAGACACATATCCTGATAGATCCTGTAATGGGCGATGGAGGAAATATTTACAGGACATATTCCGAAGAACTTTGCGAGAAGATGAGGATTCTGGTTCAGCATGCGACAGTAATTACTCCGAATCTTACAGAAGCACTGTTGCTTTTGTACGGAGAACAGGGCATGAAAGAGAAAATGGAACTTTTTTCTCAGATGGACGAGACACAGCAGCTGAAAGAAACAGAGAAATCCGGCAGAGAGCTGGCAGACCGTTTTGGATTAAAATCGATTGTTATCACCGGAGTGGATGTAGTGTGCGGTGATGGCAGTGTGAAAATGGGTAATCTGGTAATAGAGGAAAATGAAGCAGACTGGTATTTTTCCATAAAAGAAGGCGGAAGCTATTCCGGAACCGGAGACCTGTTTGCATCCGTGCTCAGCGCAGGAATGGTAAAAGGAATTTCCATGAAGGAATGTGTGCAGAAAGCAATCGCATTCCTTGCCGGAGCCATTCATGATGCGGTACTGGAAGGAACCGACAGAAATGACGGTGTCTGTTTTGAAAAATACTTAAAAATGCTGTAGCTGTTTTTGGGGATGAATACCAGGTGGATATTTTTATCAGCCTGATTGACAGAAAATTCATAAAACACAGTTAAAAAGACATAACGAGGAGGAGTTATTATGTCAGAAGTAACAACAACAAAACAGAATGTACAGACTGCAAGTACAGTAAAGAAAATTACGGCAACAGCTGTAATGGCGGCTCTTACCACGCTGATGACCACTTATATCTTTCATAACCGTTCCACGGCAAAGGAAGTTATCTATCAGTCTTAACATGCCGGATGCAGCTTCTTACAATGAGGTGGTCCGACCGGCATACGGAGAGAAGCCCTTTGACGCCATGCTGAAAATTGCAAGAGATTGCAAACAGTACATCGACGATGTACGATTTACAGTTGTAGACGTGATCGGGGAGGAAAAGGTAGCGCAGAGTAAGATTTTGGCTGCGCAGAATGGAATTCCGTTAAGAGTAAGAAAATATTCACCGTGAGATATTGCAGGAGCATCCTGTATACAGATATCAGGTAGCAAAGCAAAAAACGTCCGAATGAGCGTATAGCATAAATGGTTACTGTTCACACGCCACTATCCCGCGAGGTGTTTTGGCATGAAAATGCCAAAATCCCGAGACATACCGCGCGAATTTATGAGATTAGAATAAATTCTGTGCATCGCGAAGCGTGTTACTGAGAACGGAGTGAACAGTAACCATAAGTGCTCATTTCGGGCGCTTTTCGTGTGTTTGTAATTGACATCTTCGCAGGAAATGTTTATGATATTTTTGGACGAAAATAGGAGATACGAAGGAGAAGTAGAAATTATGAGTATTTCCATGATTGGAATAGATCATAATATGGCACCGGTAGATATACGTGCGCATTTCGCATTTACAAAGAAAAATGCCGGTGAAGCCATGGAAAAAATAAAGAACCACAAAGGAATTTACGGATGTGTGATCCTTTCAACCTGTAACCGCCTGGAAGTCTGGGCAAGTGTGGATGATGACGAGGAAGTCTGTCTTTACGACTGTCTCTGTCAGTTAAAAGGAATCACAGAAGATTCTTATAGAGAATATTTTGTGGAACGAAAAGACAAAGAGGCAGTCGAACATCTTTTTTATCTTACAAGCGGACTGAAATCCCAGATTATCGGGGAGGATCAGATCCTTACACAGGTAAAGGATGCATTGAATCTGGCAAGAGAGAATTTTGCGGCAGACGGGGTTTTGGAAGTTCTGTTCAGAATGGCCGTTACAGCAGGAAAGAGAATCAAGACAGAAGTTCCCTTTTCCCATGGAAACCCGTCAGTAATCCATCAGGCAATCGGATTCCTGGCCCAGAAGGGGTATTCTCTTAAGGACAAGACCTGCATGGTTATTGGAAACGGAGAGATGGGAAAAGTAGCTGCACAGGCTTTGAGAGAAGCGGGTGCTGATGTGACAGTAACAATTCGCCAGTACAGAAGCGGTGTGGTAAATATTCCGCTGGGCTGCAAACGTATTAATTACGGAGAGAGAATGAAATATGTGCCGCAGTGTGATCTGGTGGTAAGTGCGACTGCGAGCCCGAATTTTACATTAAGAGAAGAACTGTTTCAGAATCTTCAGATGAAAGATGAACTGATTCTGATCGATCTGGCAGTTCCAAGAGATATTGAGCCATCTATTGGAAAGATTCAGGGAATCACACTTTACGATATGGATAGTTTCCGTATTGAAGAGATTCCGGCAGAACTTCAGGAGAATCTGGAGGCGGCAGGTGCAATTGTAAGAGAACAGATGGATGAGTTTTTCCAATGGCTGGATGGAAGAGACCTGATTCCGAGAATTCAGGAGATCAAAGAAGAGGCAGTAAATGACCTGAATCTCAGAATTGCGAAGATATTGAAGAAAACACCAATGGAAGAGGATGACAGACAGAACCTGGTGCAGGCAGTAGATACCGCCGCCGGAAAAGTAGTAAATAAGCTGATTTTTGGCTTACGGGACAGTCTGAATCAGGAAGCTTTTCTGGAGTGTGTTGCAGGACTGGAGAAAATATATGAAGAATAAGCCTTATTTTCCAATGTTTATAGATTTATCGGATAAGAATATCGTGGTGGTGGGAGGCGGAAATATCGCAACCCGCAGGGTAAAAACACTGCTGTCATTTACCAGAAATATCAGAGTCATTGCACCGAAGGTTACCATGGAGATGATGGAACTTAGTAAAGCTGGCTATGTGGAACTGCTCACACGTCCGGTGAAGCGATCTGATTTTGCGATGGCATATATGGTGATCGCTGCCACAAATGACAGAAAACTGAATGATGAGATACATAGAATCTGCCGACAGGAAGGGATTTATGTAAATGTAGCCAGTGACAGAGAGCAGTGTGATTTTTATTTTCCGGGAATCTATATGCAGGAAGGACTGGTGGTCGGAATTACGGCCAGCGGTCTTGACCATAAGAAAGCGCGCAGGATAAGGGAAGAAATCCAGGATGCATTGGAGAAAGTCGCGCGGGAAGATGAGGAGGAGAATGATGACGAAGGTGATCATTGGAAGCAGAGAGAGTAAACTTGCAGTTTTACAGAGTGAAATGGTAAAAAGTTACATAGAAGAGAATAACAGTCCTGAGATAACGGTGGATATTCTGACTATGAAAACGACAGGAGATATTATTCTTGACCGTACCCTGGATAAAGTAGGCGGCAAGGGATTGTTTGTAAAAGAACTGGACAGAGCACTGATGGATGGCAGAAGTAATCTTTCTGTGCACAGCCTGAAGGATATGCCGATGGAAGTACCTGAGGAACTTCCGCTGCTGGCTTTTTCAAAGAGAGAAGATCCAAGGGATGTGCTGGTACTTCCGGAGGGTGTCACAGAACTGAATCCTGAGAAACCGCTGGGATGTTCCAGTTTAAGAAGAACTCTTCAGTTAAAGAAATTATATCCGGAGATGGAAGTAAAGAGTATTCGCGGAAATCTACAGACAAGACTGCGCAAGCTGGATGAGGGAGAGTATTCCGGACTGATTCTGGCTGCGGCGGGGTTGAAACGTCTGGGCCTGGAGGCAAGAATCAACCGATATTTTACACCGGATGAAATGATCCCGGCAGCCGGACAGGGAATTCTGGCGGTGCAGGGACGAAAGGATCAGGACTATTCTTATCTGAAAGGATATTGCGACAGAAATGCATGGATGGCAGGAAGTGCAGAGCGTGCCTATGTAAAATATCTGGACGGAGGATGTTCTTCACCGGTAGCCGCGTTTGCAGAGGTAAGTGGAGATGAGATCTTTATCCGTGGATTATATTATAGCGAAGCGACAGGAAAGTGGCTTACAGGGCAGATAAAAGGTTCTGCAGGGAAAGGCACTGAACTGGGAATTGCTCTTGCAAAACAGTTGAAGTTTGATTGCGAAAGTAAATAACTGATATAAAATAGCTTGGTATATCAGGTGATAATAAGGAGAAAACAAATGACATCTGGCAAAGTTTGGCTGGTTGGTGCAGGACCGGGAGATATCGGCCTTTTTACATTAAAGGGCGAAGCGGTTTTGCAGCAGGCAGATGTGGTAGTATATGACAGTCTGGTTGGCGAAGGCGTTCTGGCAAGAATTCCGGAGCACGCAAGACTGATCAACGTGGGAAAAAGAGCAAGCCATCACACCATGGTGCAGGAGGATATCAATAAAGTCCTTCTGGAAGAGGCTCAAAAAGGAAATAAAGTAGTAAGACTTAAAGGTGGAGATCCATTCCTTTTTGGCAGAGGCGGTGAGGAACTGGAACTTCTTTCTGAGAATGGAATCCCGTATGAGATTGTACCGGGAGTGACTTCTCCGATTTCTGTTCCGGCGTATAACGGAATTCCTGTGACGCACAGAGATTTCTGCTCTTCCCTGCATATCATTACAGGACATAAACGTGCAGGACAGGAGTATGATATTGATTTTAAGGCGCTGACACAGACAAAAGGAACGCTGGTTTTCCTGATGGGAATTGCCGCACTGGAAGATATCTGCAGCGGACTTCTTGCAGGGGGTATGGATCCGGATATGCCGGCAGCAGTCCTTCAGAAAGGAACTACGGCAGGACAGAAACGTGTGGTAGCTACAGTCGGTACTCTGAAAGCAGAAGTGGACAGACAGGGAATTGAGACACCTGCGATTATTGTTGTCGGAAAGGTATGCTCTCTGGCAGATAAATTTGCCTGGTATGAGAAACTTCCGCTGGCAGGCTGGAAAGTCCTGGTGACAAGACCAAGACAGCATATCTCAAAGACCGCTGATCTTCTTCGCAAAAGGGGCGCGGAGGTGCTGGAACTGCCGTCAATCTGTACAGTACCGGTAGAAGATAACAGCAGATTATACGAGACATTTGAGAAAATCCAGACGTATCAGTGGATCATCTTCACAAGTCCGGCCGGTGTGGAAATCTTTTTTGATGAGATGGATAAAAAAGAGGTGGATGTGCGAAGTATTGGTCAGGCGAAGATCGCAGTGATCGGTGAAGGAACGAAGAAAAAGCTTAAAGAACACCATCTGATGGCGGACTTTGTGCCGAGCGTATACGATGGGGATACGCTTGGAGCAGAACTTGCGAAGGAACTGCAGGGGAATGAGAATATTCTGATTCCAAGGGCAGAAGCCGGAAATAAGAAACTGACCAGTCTGCTGGAAGAAACCGGCGCAAAAGTAGATGATATTGCTACTTATACGACCCGCTATGAGAAGAGCAGACTGATCGATGAGAAGAAAGAATTTGAGACCGGAAGTGTGGACTGTGTGGTATTTACCAGTGCTTCTACCGTAAAAGGTTTTGTGGAAGGCACTCCTGGTCTTGATTATACAAAAGTAAAAGCTGCATGTATCGGAAAACAGACGAAAGCTGCGGCAGATGCATATGGCATGCAGACCCGAATGGCTGAAAAGGCGACGATTGAGAGTCTGATTGAATTAGTAGAGCAAATGAAACTGGAAATTTGCTGATAAGTAGAAATTCCAATTTATGGATTTAGATGTAAAAAGGAGCAAAAAGACATGGATTTAATTCAGAGACCAAGAAGATTAAGAGGCAGTGAAAACTTAAGAAAAATGGTAAGAGAAACAAGAATGGACAAGTCTTCCCTTATCTATCCGTTGTTTGTAAAAGAAGGAACAGGAATTGAAGAAGAAATTCCATCTATGGAAGGACAGTTCCGTTACAGCATAGACCGTCTTCCTTTTGAACTGGAACGCTTGCAGAAGGCTGGTGTAAACAGTGTTATGCTGTTTGGAATTCCAGATCACAAAGATGAAGTGGGAAGCGGTGCATATGATCCGAACGGAATCGTACAGAAAGCTTTAAGAGAAGCAAAAAAACAGTTCCCGGATATGTACTATATCACTGATGTATGTATGTGCGAGTATACTTCCCATGGTCACTGCGGAGTACTCTGCGGTCATGATGTAGACAATGATGCAACATTGGAATTACTTGCCAAGACTGCCGTTTCTCATATAGAGGCCGGTGCAGACATGATAGCACCGTCTGACATGATGGACGGACGTGTTCGCGCAATCCGCGAAGCTCTTGATGCAAACGGACATTATGAAGCACCGATCATGTCTTATGCAGTAAAATATGCGTCTGCTTTCTACGGACCATTTCGTGATGCAGCAGGATCAGCCCCATCCTTTGGTGACAGAAAGAGCTATCAGATGGATTTCCACAACAGAAGAGAGGGAATGAAAGAGGCTCTGACTGACGTAGAAGAAGGCGCAGATATCATTATGGTAAAACCTGCAATGTCTTATCTGGATATGGTTTCAGAAGTATCCAAGGCAGTGAACGTGCCGGTTGCAGCGTACAGTGTAAGTGGTGAATATGCAATGGTAAAAGCCGCTGCAAAGATGGACTGGATCGATGAGGAACGTATCATGTGCGAGATGGCTGTAAGTGCTTATCGTGCAGGTGCGCAGATTTATCTGACTTATTATGCAAAAGAACTTGCCAAGTGTATGGATGAAGGGAGAATCGGCTAATGGGAACTTCAGAAGAATTATTTGACAGAGCGGTGAAGGTGATTCCGGGAGGAGTAAACAGCCCGGTTCGTGCCTACGGTGCAATCGGTATGGCACCAAGATTTATTGACCGCGCAGATGGCTGCTATATTTATGATGTAGAAGGCAATGAATATGTGGACTATATTGATTCCTGGGGACCGATGATCCTTGGACATAACTTTCCGGCAGTAAAGGAAAGTGTGCTGAAGGCCTGCGAGAAGGGCTTAAGCTTTGGATGTGCGACTGCTATTGAAGTGGAGATGGCAGAATTTATCTGTGATCATATTCCGCATGTGGACATGGTACGTATGGTTAACTCCGGAACAGAAGCTGTTATGAGTGCTGTTCGTGTTGCGAGAGGCTTTACGGGAAAGAATAAGATCATCAAATTTGCAGGATGTTATCATGGACATAGTGACGCAATGCTGGTAAGTGCAGGTTCAGGTGTGATGACAAGTGGTGTTCCTGACAGCGCAGGTGTACCGAAAGGTTGCACAGAGGATACCATGACAGCAGTTTATAATGATCTGGACAGCGTTCGTGCACTGATGGAACAGGCTGATGGCCAGACAGCAGCTGTTATTGTTGAGGCTGTTGGCGCTAACATGGGTGTGGTTCCTCCGAAGAAAGGTTTCCTGGAGGGACTGAGAAAGCTCTGTGATGAGTATGGCGCACTTCTGATCTTTGATGAAGTTATCACTGGTTTCCGTCTGGCTTTTGGCGGAGCGGCAGAGTATTTCGGGGTGACACCGGATCTGGTTACTTATGGTAAGATCATCGGAGCAGGTATGCCTGTTGGCGCTTATGGTGGAAGAAGAGAAATCATGGAACTGGTTTCTCCTGTTGGTAAGGTTTACCAGGCCGGTACTTTAAGTGGTAATCCGATCGCCATGGCTGCGGGACTGACTCAGCTGAAATATCTCTATGAGCATCAGGAAGTTTATAAGGAACTGGAAAAGAAGGGTGAGAGACTTTACAGCGGTATGGAGAAGATCCTGGCAGAGAAAGATCTTCCTTATCATGTGAACCATGTTTCTTCTCTGGGTAGTCTGTTCTTTACTGAGCAGGAGGTTGTGGATTATACTTCTGCGAAGAGTGCGGATACGAAGGCGTTTTCTGAATATTTCAAGGGAATGCTGGCACAGGGGATTCATCTGGCACCGTCTCAGTTTGAGGCTATGTTCCTTTCTACGGCTCATACAGATGAGATTATTGATAAGACGCTGGAAGCGGTTAAGAATTATTTTAAATAATGGGATTAAATGGCTGCTATCTTTCGAAGGGGAGATGACGGCCTTTTTTCTTTGGATTTGGAAAAATACATAAAAATGGGGTGGGTTGTCTTGTGAGTATTGGCAAAATGTGCTATAATATCGACATCATATGGCAGTGCCGGCCAGAGTAACGGGCAATAGATGAGTACATCGTGAATAGTTGACTGATTTTTGATGTATTAGAAGGACAGCAGGAGGACGAACATTATGAGTGAGAAAAAATATGTAGCTTATGTGGGTTCTTATACACATGGCTCTTCCAGACAGGGGATTCATGTATATGATGTTGATGTGGAGAATGGTACTCTTACAGAGCGCAGCAGTGTTGAAGTAAGTAACGCATCCCACACGGCTGTTTCAAAGAATGGCAAGTATCTCTATTCTATCGAGGATGAGGGTGTTGCAGTGTTTGAACGTGATAAGAATGGTGATCTGTCACGTATCAACAGTGTGAATATTGATGGAATGAGAGGATGTTTCCTTTCCACTGATGTGGATGGCAGATATCTTTATGTTGCCGGATACCATGACGGTAAGGTGACCGTTGTACATACTCATAAGGACGGAAGACTTGGAAGCCTGATGGATGGTGTATTTCATAAGGGACTTGGAAGTGTTGCAGAGCGTAACTTCCGTCCGCATGTAAACTGTGTGCGTCCGACACCGGATAATAAATATCTGTGCGCAGTTGATAACGGAATTGATCAGGTGAAGATTTATCGTATCAATAAAATGCGTGATAAGCTTGAACTGGTGGATATCTTAAGATGTCCGAGAGAGAGTGGTCCGCGTATCATCCGTTTCAGTGATGATGGCAAGTTTGCTTATATTCTTTTTGAACTTACAAATGAGATCAAGACTTATAAATATGATGGAAGCGGTAAGTCACCGGAGTTTGAACTGATTCAGAGTATTGAGACAAGTATAAAGAAGGATTCTCACGATACACATAATGCTGCATCAGGTCTGTCCCTTGCAAATGATGGAAAGCATCTGTTCTGCACAACAGCAGGTGAGGATACCGTATCTATGTTTGAGAGAGATGAAGAGACAGGACTGCTTACCAGAAAGTTTACACTTCCGATTAGTGGTGAGTATCCGAAAGACCTGGTACTCTTCCCGGATGATAAGCATCTGGCTGCTATAAATCATGTAAGTAATACTATTACTATTTTTACAGTGGATTATGAGAAGAATATTATTGTAATGAACGGAAAACCTTTAAAAGTTTCAGAACCGAACAGTATCCGTATCTGGCCGGTACCGGAAGAATAAATAGAACTTATGAGCAAGTAGCGAAAGCGGATTGCGAATATCCGATTGACTTAGAGTATGAAAAATCCCCTGCATTAATTACAAAAGGTGATAAGTAATTAACGCAGGGGATTTTATATGCTCTGTAATTTTATGTTTGAACATTTTGAGGGATGGCTGCTTATTGAACAGCTGCCAATATTTACAGGTAAAAGTCGCGCACTTTATCCATCTGTGAACTCATGTTGGCGAAGAGTGCGTCTGCAAGTGTGATTGCAGCCATGGATTCTACGACAACAACGGCTCTTGGAACAATAACGGGATCGTGGCGACCGTGGATTTCCATGGAAAGTGGCTCTTTGTCTTTGGTGACAGTCTGCTGTGGCTGGCTGATGGACGGAGTTGGTTTAATGTGAACACGGAGAATGATTTCGCTTCCGTCGCTGATACCGCCCATGATGCCACCGGCATGGTTGGAAGTTTTGACGATTTCTCCATCTTTGACTGTGAAACCATCATTATCAGTAGAGCCTTTCAGGGAGGTTACGGCAATGCCATCACCGACTTCTACGGCTTTGACAGCTCCGATAGACATTAAAGCATGTGCAAGTACGGCATTGAGTTTGTCAAAGACAGGGTCGCCGAGTCCGGCAGGAGTACCGCTGATGCGGCATTCGATCACACCGCCGGCGCTGTCCTGATTTTTCATACATTCTTCCAGATATTCACCTGCTTTGGCAGCTGCCAGGGCATCCGGCATATAGAATGCGTTGTTATTTATCTCTTCTTTATCAAATGTTGTGATTTCTACAGGTCCGATGGATTTGGTGTAGGTGCAGATGGAGATGCCAAGTTCGCATAAAATTTTGGAAGCGATAGCACCTGCTGCGACTCTTCCGATAGTTTCACGTCCGGAAGAACGACCGCCACCTCTGTAATCGCGGAATCCGTATTTCTGATCGAAAGTATAGTCAGCGTGTCCCGGACGGTAGGAGTAAGCGATATTACCATAATCTCTGGAACGCTGGTCTGTGTTTCTTACCATCAAAGAGATAGGAGTACCGGTTGTTTTGCCCTCGAAAACGCCGGAGAGGATCTCTACGAGGTCTCCCTCTTTGCGGGCAGTGGTGTACTTACTCTGTCCTGGCTTTCTTCTGTCGAGGAAGACCTGGATATCCTCTTCACAGAGGGACAGTCCGGCAGGGCATCCGTCTACAACAGCGCCGAGGGCTTTTCCATGTGATTCTCCCCAGGTAGTTACCTTGAATTTATTTCCAAATGATGACTGGCTCATATGTTTTAAGTCCTTTCTTGCTATCACTTTTTATATAGTGTGTACATGTTTGAAGTACACATATGACTTTATTATAGCGAAGTGTAAAAGTTTTGTAAACCGAAAGCATTGGAATTGACAAAAATTCATGTTCAAATTATAATGGATGTTGAATCTTTGTACAAAACAGAGAGTTTATATAGGCTGCCGTATACAGGATGAGGAGCAGCTTATATGATGAGGGGAAATCGAGAGAAGAAGGGAAGTGTGGATCGTGGTAAGGATTTTTAAGACAATCGATGGCTCAATCCATGAAATACAGGAATCACAGGAGGGATGCTGGATTGCACTGACGAATCCTACAGCAACAGAGATTTTTGAAATTTCCGAGCAGTTTGGGATAGAGGTAGACGATTTGCGCGCGCCTTTGGATGAGGAGGAACGTTCCCGTATTGAAGTGGAGGACAATTACACCCTTATCCTTGCAGATGTACCTACTATTGAAGAGCGTAATGAGAAGGACTGGTATGTGACCATCCCTCTTGGTATTATAGTAACGCAGAAGATGATTTTTACTATATGTCTGGAAGATACACAGGTGCTTACCAGATTTATGGAAGGCAGGGTCAGAAATTTCTTTACTTATATGAAGACAAGATTTATCCTGCAGATTTTGTACCGTAATGCCAGTATGTATCTGAGATATCTGCGTATTATAGATAAGAAGAGCGAGCAGATCGAGGAGAAACTTCATCTGTCTACGAGAAATCAGGAGTTAATGGAACTTCTGGAACTGGAGAAATCACTGGTATATTTTACAACCTCTCTAAAATCAAATGAAATGGTGCTTGAGAAACTCCTGAAAGTGGAGAGTATCAAGAAATATCCGGAGGATACAGAACTTCTGGAGGATGTTATCGTTGAGAATAAGCAGGCGATTGAGATGGCGAACATTTACAGCGGGATTCTAAGCAGTATGATGGGAACCTTTGCTTCTGTAATCTCAAATAATCTGAACATCGTTATGAAAGCACTGGCTTTGATTACAATCGTTATGAGTATACCGACTATTGTTTTCAGTGCCTATGGAATGAACGTAAGTGCAGCGGGAATGCCGCTTTCCAAGACACCATGGGGATTTTTACTTATTATCATCCTTTCTGTTGTGGTGAGCATCATTGCAGGGGCATTTCTTTCCAAGAAGAAGTTTTTCTGATTTTACTGTATACTGTAGAAACTTTATTGCCACTGAGAATAAAGGTGTCGGTAACACATGATTGGTTTGGCTTAAGCGGCAGACTGGTCATGGACAGAGTAAAGCGAAGGAGAGCTTCGCTTCATTTAGTAAAGGAGACTTATGAAATTTATTGACAAACTGGAACGCAAATTTGGAAATCGCGGGATTGAGAATCTTACGATATATATTATTGTAAGTTATGTGCTGGGATATGCGCTGATGTTTTTGAATCCAGAATTGTTGTCTATGCTTACTTTGAATGTGACTCAAATTTTACATGGACAGATATGGAGATTGATAACGTGGGTAATTTATCCGCCAACAACAACGAATTTATTTTTATTTATTATAGTAATTGTGTGCTTCTATTATCCTGTAAGTAGTTCTTTGGAACATACATGGGGCTCTTTTAAATTTACATTATATATTTTATCGGGAATACTATTTACTGTAATTTCGGCATTTATATTGTATTTTATTACAGGAGGAGTTTCGGATGTTTTAAATGGTCAGCCATTTACAACTTATTATATTAGTTTATCCGTTTTTTTGGCATATGCGATGACATATCCGGAGATGAAGATCTTGTTATATTTTGTGATTCCTATAAAAATGAAATGGATGGCACTTTTTTATGTCCTGATTGTTGGATGGAACGTTGTAAGCTATGTTATGAACGGAGCATGGTTTATGGCTCTGCCAATCGTTGCATCCTTACTGAACTTTATTATTTTCTTCCTGGGAACAAGAAATCTTAACCGATATAATCCGAAGGAAATCCACCGGAGAAATCAGTTTAAGAGAGCGATGGGAGAAAGTAAGACTGTTCCTTTCCCTGGTAATACACAGGGAGTGACGAAGCATAAATGTGCAGTCTGTGGACGTACAGAGAAAGATGATCCAAATCTGGAATTCCGTTTCTGTTCTAAATGTAATGGAAATTATGAGTACTGTCAGGATCACTTATATACACATATACACAAGAAGTAAGAGGAGAGAAGATTATTATGAAAAAAGTACCATTTGTCACCCTGGATAAACTCCAGGAAATCACAGCACAGTTTCCAACCCCTTTCCATCTTTATGATGAAAAAGGTATTCGTGACAACGCAAAAGCAGTAAAAGAAGCATTTGCATGGAACAAAGGTTTCAAAGAGTTCTTCGCTGTAAAAGCAACTCCAAACCCATTTCTGATCAAAATTCTTCAGGAGTATGGATGTGGATGTGACTGTTCTTCCATGACAGAGCTGATGATGTCCAAAGCAATCGGATGCAAAGAAGGAGACATCATGTTCTCTTCAAATGATACACCGGAAGAAGAGTTTAAATATGCAAATGAGATCGGTGGAATCATCAACCTTGATGATATCACACATATCGAGAGCGTAGAGAAAGCGGTAGGATATATTCCGAAAGTGATCAGCTGTCGTTACAATCCGGGCGGAGTATTCAAGATCAGCAACGATATCATGGATAATCCTGGAGACGCGAAATATGGTATGACTACTGAGCAGATCTTTGAGGCATTCAAGATTCTGAAAGAAAAAGGTGCTGAGGAATTCGGTATCCATGCATTCCTTGCAAGTAACACAGTGACAAATGAGTATTATCCGATGTTAGCAAAAGAGATGTTTGAACTGGCTGTGAAGCTTCAGAAAGAGACAGGCGCTCATGTGAAGTTCATCAACCTTTCCGGTGGTGTCGGAATCGCTTACAAACCAGATCAGACTCCAAACGATATCAGAGAGATTGGTGAAGGCGTTCGTAAAGTATACGAAGAAGTTCTCGTTCCGGCCGGAATGGGTGACGTCGCAATCTATACAGAGATGGGACGTTTCATGATGGGACCTTATGGCTGCCTGGTAACAAAGGCAATCCATGAGAAACATACTCACAAAGAGTATATCGGTGTTGATGCGTGTGCCGTAAACCTTATGCGTCCTGCAATGTATGGAGCTTATCATCATATTACTGTTATGGGAAAAGAAGATCAGCCATGTGACCACATGTATGATGTAACAGGTTCTCTTTGCGAGAACAATGATAAATTTGCAATCGACCGTTACCTGCCGAAGGTTGACATGGGAGATCTGCTTGTAATCCATGACACAGGTGCTCATGGTTTTGCAATGGGATACAACTATAATGGTAAACTGAAATCTTCTGAGATTCTTCTTCATGAGGATGGAAGATTCGAGATGATTCGTCGTGCTGAGACACCGAAGGATTACTTTGCAACATTTGACTGCTTCCCGATTTATGAGAAACTTCTGGAAGATATGAAATAAATCCGGATATTTATTTCAACTGAAGAAGTACAAATCAAATAATATAAAGTAAGACGTATAATTAAGGCGTATAAAGTGAAAGGTGCTGATCTGTAAGAAAAAATGGTCAGTGCCTTTCGTTTTGCATCTGGATAGAAAAAGTTTGAGCTTTAAAGGTTACTGGGCACGGAGTGAACAGTAACCTTTAAATAGCAGGAAAAGAGAAGAAAAATTTATGATTAAATATGAATATGAAGCAGGAATGTGTAAGCAGTTACATTATAATGGTTTATGGACTGTGCAGTATGAGGGAGTTCCCGGCCATTTTAAGAAAGTAAAGATGGTCTGTCCATGCATAAAAGATGGATGTGACCAGGACTGCGAAGTATTTAAAAATATACCAGACATAAAAGAAGCAGACCAGGAATGGCATATGAGGGATGAGATATAGGTAAATACGTTACTGTTCACTCCGTTCTCAGTAACACGCTTCGCGATGCAGGAAATATGAACCTCCTTGTGCAAAGCCCAAGGAGTATCGTTTGCTTCGCAAACTTAATTTATGCTATTCGCATAAATTCGCGCGGTATGTCTCGGGATTTTGGCATTCTCATGCCAAAACACCTCGCGGGATAGTGGCGTGTGAACAGTAACGGTAAATACGACAAAGTTCGCAGAAAATCTAAGTGGACATTTGCTGGAAAAGAAAGTAAAATGAAAAATGTAATCTAAGTATGTATGAAAAGGAGGAGTACCTGATGAAGAAACTAGCAGCTATTATCCTGGCAGGTGTACTGACAGCAGGAGCATTTACTACAGTAAATGCAGCAGAATTTTCAGATGGAACGGATACAGAAAGAGAAGAATATTTTGATGATAATTATGACTATTTGTGGTCTGCCGGAGAGGATGCGACAAACGATACAGAGGAAACGAAGAGCGTAAGCGCGAACGACAGTATTGTAGAAGGATTTGAGAAACCACTCGTCTTTTACCCAAATACATATTACAAATTTAATGTGATCGGAGCCGGTACACAGAATATGAATCCTGTCAACGGAGATGTCAGATGGATACCACTATACTGGAGTTTGTCCATTAAACCTCAGGAAAGTAATATCAACAGAAAATGGGAAATCGGTTCTGCAAAAGGAATTTATACAAAAGTAGAACGCGCATATAATATGTATGTATTTTTCCAGAGGGAAGAATATATTGAAAACGCATGGGTAAAAAATGACATTATCCAGCCAGTAAGATACCAGTTCAACGCAGCACCATTAACAGATCAGGGAAAAAGCTACAACTATCTGATAGGCGGACTCGGATATAAAATTTTAAATGAAAAAGAAGTAAGCGTGACAGGACTTGGCGCAGCACTTAATGTCGTGCAGATTCCGTCCACCGTTGCGATCAATGATAAGACCTACAAAGTAACGACGATTGATCAGAGTGCATTCAGTGCGGACAAAGAGATTACAGACGTCATTTTCGGAAATAATGTAACTACCATTGAAAAACAGGCTTTCTATCAATGTCCAAATCTCAGGACCATAAGATTTGGTACAAAAGTAACCAAAATCGGAAGTAATGCATTTGCAGAATGTGCAAAACTGAAAAATTTCACACTTCCCGCAAGCGTGAAACGCATTGACACCAAAGCCTTTTATCAGTGCCCGGCTGTTAAAACAGTTAAGATCAACAGCACAGCACTTGAATACGTTGGAAAGAAAGGCCTCGCTGTTAATAAAACAGTCACGATGAAACTTCCAAAGAAGTTATTTACTAAATATCAGAAAATGATCAAGGCAAGCAGCGTATATCCGAAGACAAAATTTATAAAATCTTAAACATTTTATCCGAAGCAGCAGCTATGTACAAAGCTGCAGCTTTTGGCTATAATAGTGTAATAAAAAGCAAATATAAGGACGGGCAGAGACAAATGCTTAACCAAATCAAGTAAGTCCCCTGCGGAGGTTGCTTGAATCCGGTATATTTACAGAAACAAGAGAAAGATATGATTTTACCTATATTGGCATAAAAAAAACTGGATTCTCAGAAATCCAGTTTTTTAACTGCCGGCAGTGGGACTTGAACCCACACGTGGTTGCCCACAACAGATTTTGAGTCTGCCTCGTCTGCCATTCCGACATGCCGGCGTTTGAACGTTTAATATAATAACACGATTTCAATCAGATGGCAAGAGAGTTTTTGGATTTTTTGGAAAATTTTTTGGCATTTTGGGGTTGCAAAAATATAGAAAAGGCAAGAAGAGATAAGAACTTACTGATTAAGATAAAAAATTCAAATAGTGAAAGAATAATGATAAAAAAATCAGGATATTTCTAAAATGTTTATGAAATTTAACCGACCTTTCTTGAAAAATGAAGAAATAAGTGATATGGTACATCATAACAATAACGAATGGAGGAAAAGCCGATGAACCTTGATAATAAAAAACCAGGCAGAAAACCGCTTTATGTATATTATATCATTGCGGCAATTATTATCATTCTTCTGAATGTGCTGTTACTTCCTGCGATTGAGGGACGAAAGGTACAGACAACAGAGTACAGTGTCTTCCTGACAGGAGTAGAGAAGGGTTATGTCAAGACAGTAGAGATTCAGGATGATTATATTTATTATGTAGCAGATGTCAGCGATAATCAGGAGGGTTATTTCAGAACCGTTAAGGTAAATGATCCTGACCTTGTAGACCGTTTACATGATGCAAATGTGAAATTTGATGCGGCAGCACCTCAGCAGACATCTATCTGGATCAGTCTGCTGGCAGGATATATCTTGCCGATTGCTATCTTTATCCTTCTTGGAAGATGGCTCAGTAAGAAGATGATGAGCTCTATGGGTGGTGGCCCTGGCGGAGCAATGTCATTTGGTAAAAGTAATGCCAAAGTATATGTGAAATCATCTACAGGAATTAAATTTTCAGATGTAGCAGGAGAGGATGAAGCGAAAGATCTTCTGACTGAGATCGTAGACTATCTTCACAATCCTCAGAAATACAGAGAAATCGGTGCATCCATGCCGAAAGGAGCGCTTCTTGTAGGCCCTCCTGGAACAGGTAAGACACTTCTTGCGAAGGCAGTAGCCGGCGAAGCAGAAGTTCCGTTCTTCTCTATTTCCGGTTCTGAATTCGTAGAAATGTTTGTTGGTATGGGTGCTGCCAAAGTGCGTGACCTCTTCAAACAGGCAAATGAGAAAGCTCCATGTATCGTATTTATCGATGAGATTGATACAATTGGTAAGAAACGTGATGGTGCCGGATTTACAGGCGGCAATGATGAACGTGAGCAGACTCTGAACCAGCTGCTTACAGAGATGGATGGTTTTGACGGTTCCAAGGGTGTTGTAATCCTGGCTGCAACGAACAGACCGGATTCCCTTGACCCTGCACTTCTCCGTCCGGGACGTTTTGACAGACGTATTCCTGTTGAGCTTCCTGATTTAAAAGGACGTGAAGAAATCCTTAAAGTTCATGCAAAGAAGATTAAGATCGCGGATTCTGTACGTTTTGACGATATTGCGAAAGCAGCTGCAGGAGCTTCCGGTGCTGAACTTGCAAATATTGTCAATGAGGCTGCTCTTCGCGCCGTACGTGATGGCAGAAAATTTGCCACACAGGCTGACTTTGAAGAGAGCATTGAGGTAGTTATCGCCGGATATCAGAAGAAGAACAGAGTTCTTTCCAATAAGGAAAAACTGATCGTTGCTTACCATGAGATCGGACATGCGCTGGTTGCTGCAAAGCAGACAGAATCTGCGCCGGTTCATAAGATTACGATTATTCCGCGTACATCAGGAGCCCTGGGTTATACCATGCAGGTAGATGATGGGGATCATTATCTGATGACGAAGGAAGAGCTTGCAAATAAGATTGCAACCTTTACAGGTGGACGTGCCGCAGAGGAATTGATTTTCCATTCAATTACAACCGGAGCATCCAATGATATTGAGCAGGCAACCAAGCTTGCGAGAGCGATGATCTCCAGATATGGTATGAGTGAAGACTTCGACATGGTAGCCATGGAGAACGTGACCAACCAGTACCTGGGCGGAGACTCCAGCTTAAGCTGTTCTTTTGAGACACAGACACTTCTGGATAAGAAGGTTGTAGAACTTGTAAGAACAGAACATCAGAAAGCATTGAAGATTCTTCAGGACAATATCGGTAAACTTCATGAACTTGCCAAATATCTCTATGAACATGAGACAATCACAGGTGAGGAATTTATGAAGATTCTGAATGCTCCTCTGGAAACTCCGAAAGCAGTTGTTCTGGAAAAATCTCAGACAAAATCAGAAGAGAACAGTGAGAATACTGAAAACTAAAGATTAAATACAGATGCAGTTTTTACAAAAGAGAGTAGCAGGGGCAATAAAGGCTTCTGTTGCTCTCTTGCGCTTTTTCTTGCCAATTAACGCCGGTTCGGTTATAATTCGTAATAGTGAGCACGAGACGTGCAGTACAGATTTATGCATCGCAAAGCATGCTGCCGGGTACAGCACAGATAGTAACACTGCAAGAGAAAGAAGGGAACAGGTATGGATTGCCAGACAGCAGAGGGAATGGTGAGCAGCTATATTGAGCATAAGCTCCCGGTAAATGAGCTGGAGGAATTTCTTGACCATGTACAGGATTGTTCATCCTGCTATGATGAACTGGAAACATATTTTATTGTCCATGAGGTGACGCAGCAGCTTGACGATAACAGCAGTAATTCTGTTCTGGATTTTAAAGGGCTGCTTGAGCAGGACATCCGGAAATCCAGAAGATATATCCGCAAGAAGAAATTAAGCTGGTTTTTGGTCGGGGCGGGGATTTGTCTTCTGATCGCTGCACTTGCGGCAATATTGGTTTATGTAATGATGGAAACAATTCATATCATATGAGATACTGGAGGATTTTATGAGTGAGAAAATATTACTGATTGACGGGCACAGCATTCTGAACAGAGCTTTTTATGGCCTGCCGGATCTTACAAATTCAGAGGGAAAACATACAGGAGCAGTATATGGATTCCTGAATATTCTTTTTCGTACGATTGAGGAGGAAAAGCCCCAGTATCTGACGGTGGCATTTGACCTGAAGGCGCCGACTTTCCGTCACAAGATGTTTGAGGCATATAAGGGAACGCGTAAGCCGATGCCTGAGGAACTGAGAGAACAGGTGCCGTTGATCAAGGAAGTCCTTACGGCAATGGGCGTTAACATTGTGACAAAAGAAGGATATGAGGCAGATGATATTCTGGGAACTCTGGCAAAGAAGAGCGAGGCAGAGGGGATGGACGCGACAATCCTTTCCGGGGACAGGGATTTGCTTCAGCTTGCGACGGATAAGATCATGATCCGCCTGCCCAAGACAGTAAGAGGGAAAACTACGATAGAGGATTATCATGCGCAGCAGGTAATTGAGAAATATCAGGTGACACCTCCACAGATCATAGAGTTAAAAGCACTGATGGGTGACAGCGCTGATAATATCCCGGGAATTCCGGGCGTGGGTGAAAAGACTGCCACGAAGATCATAGTGGAATACGGAAGCATTGAAAATGCTCATGAGCATCTGGAGGAACTGAAACCAAACAGAGCCAGAGAATCCATGAGAGAGCACTATGATATGGCACAGATGAGCAAGGCACTGGCAACGATCTGTACAGACAGTCCGATCGATTTCTCCTATGAGAAGGCGAAACTGGGAAATCTTTATACGAAAGAAGCGTTTATTCTGTGCCGACAGCTGGAATTTAAGAATCTGCTGAGCCGTTTTGATTCTGAGGCAGTGCAGGAAGATGCACTGGAACAGGAGTTTTTTACCTGCGCAGATCTGTCGGGATGCGAAGCATTGTTTGAAAAAGCAGAAGCAGGTTCCAGAACCGGTGTCTCTCTTATAAGTGAAAATGGCCATGTGTACGGTGCAGGAATTGCACTGAGCGAAGAAGAGATTTATTATATTCCGGTAGAGGGAATGGTTACAGAGGCGTATCTTTGCGGAAAGCTGGAAACACTTTTTAAGAAAGCATCTGAGCATAATGTAAAAAGTAATATGAAAGACAGTGCGGCGGCAAACAACACTGACGCCGGTACAGAGCGTCATGTAGTCTGCGCGCTAGATATAAAAGCGATATTGAAACATGTGACATTTGATGATCCGTCAGCAGTGTTTGATGCAGGCGTGGCAGCATATCTGTTAAATCCGTTAAAATCATCCTACACGTATGATGATATGGCGAAGGAATACCTGAATGGACGAATTCTGCCGACAAGAGAAGAACTTCTTGGAAAGAAAACGGCAGAGAAAGCATGGGAAGAAAGCGTAGAGGGACTTACCTTCTGGGCCTGCTATATGGCATATACGGCGTTTGCCTGCCAGATGCCGATGTGTGAGACGCTGAGAGAGACTGGTATGTGGAATGTATATACACAGATTGAGCTTCCTCTGATCTTTACTCTGGATTCCATGGAGAAGTGGGGAATCAGCGTAAAAGGAGAAGAACTCAAAAGCTACGGGGAGAAACTGAATGTCCGCATTGAGGAGCTGGAGAAACTGATCTGGCAGCAGGCAGGGGAAGAGTTTAATATCAATTCACCGAAACAGATGGGCGTGATTCTTTTTGAAAAGCTTGGTCTTAAAGGTGGAAAGAAAACAAAGACGGGCTATTCTACAGCGGCAGATATTCTGGAGAAGCTTGCACCGGAATACCCGATTGTAAAGGATATCCTGGAATACCGTCAGCTTACAAAACTGAAATCAACTTATGCGGATGGTCTGGCAAATGTGATTGCAGAGGATGGCAGGATTCATTCTACCTTTAATCAGACAATCACGGCTACAGGAAGAATCAGCAGTACGGAGCCAAACCTGCAGAATATTCCGATAAGAATGGAACTGGGACGACTGATTCGAAAAGTTTTCGTGCCAGAAGAAGGATACGTATTTCTGGATGCGGATTATTCACAGATCGAGCTTCGTGTTCTGGCACATATGTCCGGGGATGAAAAGCTGATTCAGGCATACCGGGAGGCACAGGATATCCACAGACATACGGCATCAGAAGTATTCCATGTACCGTTTGATGAGGTGACGGATCTGCAGCGAAGAAATGCAAAAGCGGTAAACTTTGGGATCGTTTATGGAATCAGTTCATTCGGACTGAGTCAGGACTTAAGTATTACTAGAAAAGAAGCTGCAGAATATATTGAGAGATATTTTAAATCCTATCCAAAGATTAAGGGATTTCTTGACGGGCTGGTGGAAGAAGGAAAGGAAAAAGGGTATGTGACGACCATGTTTGGCAGGCGCAGGCCGATTCCGGAACTGAAATCCAGCAATTTTATGCAGAGATCTTTTGGCGAGAGGGTTGCGATGAACTCTCCGATTCAGGGAACTGCGGCGGATATCATCAAGATTGCAATGAACCGCGTATACAGACGATTAAAGGAAGAACATCTGAAGTCCCGTCTGGTGCTTCAGGTGCATGATGAGCTTCTGATAGAGACTTATAAAGCGGAAATTCCGCAGGTATCTGCGATTCTGGAAGAAGAGATGAAAGGTGCGGCGAAGCTTGCAGTAGAACTGGAAGTAGATATGCATCAGGGAAATAATTGGTACGAGGCGAAGTAAAAACGGTTTGCAAATATCTGTTTGACTTTCAGCAGCAGATGTGAGAATAGATAAGAGGCAGAAATGATTACAATAGGAATTACCGGCGGAGTGGGTGCCGGAAAGAGTACAGTGCTTGATTTTCTCGAAGAAAAATATCAGGCATATGTGATGAAAGCGGATGAGATCGGCCATCTGGTGATGGAGCCGGGGCAGGTCTGCTATGAACCTGTGATTGCATTATTTGGAAAACAAGTAATAAAAAATGATAAAACTATTGACCGCAGGCAGATTTCGGATGTAGTATTTTCACATCCCGAACTGTTGGAGAAGTTAAATCAGATCATTCATCCGGCTGTGAAGCAGTATATCAAAGAGCAGCTGGAGATAAAAAAACAGCAGGGACAGAAGGTATGTGTGGTGGAGGCTGCACTTCTTTTGGAGGATCATTATCAGGAATTTTGTGATACCATATGGTATATCCATACGGATGAAGAAATCCGTATTCAGCGGCTGATGGAGAATCGTGGTTATACCAGAGAGAAATCAGCCAGTATCATTGCGAGTCAGGCTCCGGAGAGCTTTTTTCGGGAAAATGCAGATTATGTTGTTGTAAATAATGGCAATTTTGCACAGACCAGGCAGCAGATTGAGGAAGGAATCAGGAAATATGAGAATTTGTAGCATTGCCAGCGGAAGCAGTGGAAACTGTATTTATGTTGGCTCTGACAATACCCATCTTCTGGTGGATGTAGGCATCAGCGGAAAGCGGGTGGAGCAAGGATTAAATTCTTTGGAATTGACAGGAAAAGATATTGATGGTATTTTGATTACACATGAACATTCCGACCATATCAAAGGTCTGGGCGTGATTGCAAGGAAACATCAGATTCCGATCTATGCGACCGGCGGAACTGTGGATGCTTTATCCCGGATGAATCTTGGAAAAATGCCGGAAGGGATTTTTCATGAAATTTATGAGGATGAACCTTTTGAAATAAAAGATCTGACAGTAAATCCCTTTACGATTCCGCATGATGCAGCACAGCCGGTCGGGTATCGCGTGGAATGTGGAGAACATTCTGTGGGAATTGCTACAGACCTTGGAAAATATAATGAATACATAATCAGTAATCTGCAGAATCTTGACGCGCTTCTTCTGGAGGCAAATCATGATATCCGCATGCTTCAGGTTGGAAAGTATCCTTATTATCTGAAACAGAGAATTCTGGGAGACAGAGGCCATCTTTCCAATGAAAATGCGGGAAGACTTTTGTGCAGGTTATTGCATGACAATATGAAAGCCATATTCCTTGGGCATTTAAGCAGGGAAAACAATTATGAAGAACTGGCATATGAAACCGTCTGTTCAGAGGTAACCTTAGGTGACAACCCTTATAAGTCCCGTGATTTTAAGATTCAGGTGGCGAAAAGGGATTGCATATCAGAAGCAATTACAGTGTAGAAAGGACAAAGAACTTATGAAAAAGACAATCATCACAGTAGTAGGAAACGACACCGTAGGAATTATTGCAAAAGTTTGTACATATCTTGCAGACAACAATGTAAACATTCTTGATATCTCCCAGACCATCGTACAGGGATACTTCAACATGATGATGGTAACTGATGCCAGCAAATGTGAGAAAGATAACGGGGTTCTTGCAAAAGAACTGGAAGCCCTTGGAGATCAGATCGGCGTAGTAATCCGCTGCCAGCATGAAGACATCTTCAATGTAATGCACAGAATCTAATAGAGGAAGGCAAGTAGCGAAGCGGATTGCGAATTTTACTTGATTCAAAACGCTGAAAAAACATACAAGGGAGAAATTAGACATGATCAATATTTTTGAAGTAAATGAAACGAATAAAATGATCGAACAGGAAAACCTGGATGTGCGTACCATTACAATGGGTATCAGTCTTCTTGACTGCATTGACAGTGACCTTGAAACATTAAATAAAAAGATTTACGACAAGATCACAACCTGCGCAAGGGATCTGGTATCTACAGGTGAGGCAATTTCCAGTGAATATGGAATTCCGATCGTGAATAAAAGAATTTCTGTAACTCCGATCGCATTGGTAGGCGGAGCTGCATGTAAGACAAAAGAAGATTTTGTTACGATCGCAGAGACTCTGGATAAAGCTGCCAAGACAGTTGGCGTAAACTTTATCGGTGGATATTCTGCACTGGTAAGCAAGGGAATGACTCCGGCAGAGAAGCTTCTGATCGAATCTATTCCTCAGGCACTCGCAAAGACGGAGCGTGTGTGCAGTTCTGTGAATGTAGGTTCTACACGTACCGGTATCAATATGGATGCTGTCAAGCTGATGGGAGAGATTGTTCTGGAGACAGCTCAGGCTACGAAAGAGCAGGATTCTCTTGGATGTGCGAAACTGGTTGTATTCTGTAATGCACCGGATGATAACCCGTTTATGGCAGGTGCGTTCCATGGTGTGACAGAGGCAGATACCATTATTAATGTGGGTGTCAGCGGACCTGGCGTTGTAAAGACAGCTCTGGAACAGGTAAGAGGTAAGGATTTTGAAACTCTTTGTGAGATGATCAAGCGTACTGCGTTTAAGGTTACACGTGTGGGACAGCTGGTTGCACAGGAGGCTTCCAGACGTCTGGGTGTGAAATTTGGAATCGTGGATCTGTCTCTTGCTCCGACTCCGGCGATTGGCGACAGTGTTGCTGAGATTCTGGAGGAGATTGGTCTTGAGCATGCAGGTGCACCGGGAACAACAGCTGCTCTTGCGTTGTTAAATGACCAGGTTAAGAAGGGCGGCGTTATGGCTTCCACAGCAGTTGGTGGTCTGAGTGGCGCATTTATTCCGGTCAGTGAGGATCAGGGTATGATTGATGCGGTTAATGCAGGTGCGCTGACGATTGAGAAGCTGGAAGCGATGACTTGTGTATGTTCTGTAGGTCTTGATATGATCGCAATTCCGGGAGATACGAAGGCTTCTACGATTGCGGGTATTATTGCGGATGAGTCTGCGATTGGTATGATTAATCAGAAGACTACGGCTGTGCGTCTGATTCCGGTTATTGGTAAGGAAGTTGGCGAGGTTGTTGAGTTTGGCGGATTGTTGGGTTATGCGCCGATTATGCCGGTGAATCAGTTTTCTTGTGATGCGTTTGTGCAGCGTGGGGGAAGAATTCCGGCGCCGATTCATAGTTTTAAAAATTAATATTGTCAGAAAGAGGAATGGCCAGGAACTTCGGGAGAGGGGGGGGTCTGGCCTTTCTTTTTTTATCAGGAGGGACGCGTGGCAGACAAAGTATTTTCTGCCACGCTGGTTGTTGGTGTGGGTGGGGCAATATTGGATGATTTATAATGATTTTAATATATGGAGGAGTTTGGCGTTGTCTTCGGGGATCATGATGCAGAAGCGGATGTATTCTCCGTCGAGGCATTCGAAAGAGGAACAGTCGCGGATCATGAGGTTCTGGCGGATGCAGGCGTCGAAGACGTCGTAAGAGGTCAGGCCTGGTTTCTGGATTTTCAGGAGGATGAAGTTTGCGTAGGCTGGGTAGGTTTTGTATGTTGGAATCTGGCTCAGGGCGTGAAGGAGGCGGTCACGTTCGGAGAGGATCAGAGTCCGGGTCTGGCTGATGTATTCCTGGTCTTTGAGCATGAGTTCACCGGCGAGGGCTCCGAGGCTGTTGAGGGACCATGGGACTTGTTTCTCTTTCATTTTTTTGAGGAATTCGAGGTTTCCGGTGATTCCGTAGCCGAGACGCATTCCCGGGGCGGCGTAGAATTTGGATACGCCGCGAAGTACCATGAGGTTAGTGAATTCTCTGGTGAGGGTTACAGCAGTGATTGCCTGGATGTCGGGGGCGAATTCTACGTAGGTTTCGTCGATCATTACGAAGATGTTTTTCTCGGAGCAGAATGCGAGGAGTTTTCGTAAATCTTCTGTAGAAATGGCGGAAGAGGTTGGGTTGTTTGGGTTGCAGATGATGAGAAAGTCATATTTGCCATCCAGAGTCTGGCAGAGGTCATCTATATCCAGAATAAAGTTATCCTCTTCGCGAAGGTGGTAGTATTCCTGAGTGCTTCCGGAGAAGGAAAGTTCTCTGGAGTATTCAGAGTAGGTAGGTCCGAGGATCAGGGTGTGTTTCGGATTTCTTTCCTGGATCAGAAGTGCGATCAGCTCGCTGGATCCGTTTCCGGGAAGGATGAAATTGGCAGGGACGTTGCAGTAGTCTGAGATTGTATTGCGAAGAGAGGTGTAGTCTCTGTCCGGGTAAGAAGACAGGATGTCCAGGTGGCTGGCGAGCTGTTTTTTCACATTCTCAGAAAGTCCAAGTGGATTTACATTAGCTCCGAATTTTACAATATTTTCCTGTTTGAGGTGGTAAATCTCGCATATTTTTTCGATATCACTTCCGTGAAAAACCATTTTAGTAGTTGACATATAACATTCCTCATTTCTGTATAAAATTTATCGCTGTTTATTAGCGTATTGACACCTATTTTCTATCTGATATATTACCACAAGCTATTATTGATAGCCAGTAGCTATGTTACAAAGTTAATAACGCAGCTTCCCGAATGCCTTAGAATTGCATGGTTCCGAAACTAAGCCCGAAATCTTTTTATATTCCCCGCGTCCCTTAATGAAAAAAGGAAAAGAAAAAAATAAACCTCTTGACATATGCACGTTAGCGTGGTAAAGTAAACACATCAAAACCGATGAGAAAGAAGAGTAAGCAATTAAGAATCATTCCAGAGAGCGGTCATTGGTGGGAAGCCGTATGAAACTGATTGTTGAATGGCCTTTCGAGGGCGGTCCGAAATCTTAATAAGCGTGAGAGTAGGCACCGACGGGAACCGAACCCGTTATAAATCAGGAGTGTATGTTTGTACATGAGAAAGTGGACGATTCGTCAATTTGAGTGGTACCGCGATAATAAGATTCTTATTACCGTCTCAAGCAGGAGATAGCTTGTGGCGGATTTTTTATATATAAAGAAACCTTATTAAAATTTCTGCTATTATATATAAAAGCCCGACAGATAAAAAATGACAGGGCAGGAATTCTTTTTGATCTGAGTGGTTCTTCAGAGTAATTGACACATCCGGGAAAAGGAATCCGGGGAGTTCTTTCTCACAGACAGTAACAAGGGGGTGGCAAATATCCCTGAGACTATGGCAGCCAAAAATGAACTGCTAAATAAGATGTAGAGAGAGGAAAAAGACTATGAAAAAAAGAGTATTAGCAATCGCAGCAACAGCAATGGCAACTATGATGATGGCATCACCGGTTATGGCACAGGATTTCAAAATCGGTATCTGCAACTATGTAGATGACGCTTCCTTAAATCAGATTGTAGATAATATCCAGTCCCGTCTGAAAGAAATCGGCGAGGACAAAGATGTTACTTTTGATGTATCCTATGATAACTGCAATGCAGATGCCAACGTCATGGAACAGATCATTTCTGATTTTCAGGCTGATAATGTAGATTTAATGGTAGGTGTTGCGACACCGGTAGCAATGCGTATGCAGTCCGCAACAGAAGGAACAGATACACCGGTTGTATTCTCCGCAGTATCTGATCCGGTAGGCAGTGGACTTGTAGAAGATTTAGATGCCCCTGGGGCAAATATCACAGGTACAAGTGATTATCTGGATACAGCATCAATTATGAAACTGATTCAGGCAGTAAACCCTGATGTAAAGAAAATCGGTCTTTTGTATGATATCGGACAGGATTCTTCTACAACAGCAATTCAGGAAGCAAAGGATTATCTGGATAAAGAAGGAATCGAATATGTAGAGCGTACCGGTACTACAACAGATGAAGTACAGCTCGCGGCTGATGCACTGGTAGCAGATGGTGTGGATGCGGTATTTACCCCGACCGACAATACAATTATGACAGCAGAGCTTTCTATCTATGAGAAATTCATTGATGCAGGTATCCCGCAGTACACAGGAGCTGATTCTTTTGCATTAAATGGCGCATTTGTCGGATATGGTGTTGATTACGCAAACCTTGGGCAGAAGACAGCAGATATGATCGCAGATATCCTTATGAACGATGCAGATCCTGCAACAACTCCTGTAGAGACATTTGATAATGGTACAGCAACTATTAACACAGAAACCTGCAAGGGACTTGGACTTGATTTAGAAACAATCAAGAAAGATTTCGAGCCACTGTGCACACAGGTAAATGAAATCGTTACAGCAGAGAGCTTTGATGAAGTAGAGGAGTAGGAGGAAATTATCGTGACTATTGCGACTATACTCTCTCTTGGAGAGACCGCACTGAAACTTGGTCTGATCTGTTCACTGACAGTTCTTGCTTTGTTTCTCAGTTATTCTATGCTGAATGTCTGTGACCTTTCCACTGATGGCTGCTTTACTCTGGGAGCAGCTGTTGGAGCGGCAGTGGCAGTCAGCGGACATCCTTTTTTATCAATTTTTGCAGCTATGGCTGCAGGCGTGTGCTCGGGATTTGTGACGGCTATACTTCAGACGAAACTTGGCGTTGACAGTCTTCTGGCCGGAATTATCGTAAATACAGGTTTGTATTCTGTGAATATTGCAGTGATGGGAGGTTCTTCTCTGATCAATATGAACAGAACAGATACTGTGTTTTCCATGATGAAAGAGGCGCTGAAAAATACACCACTGAAAGGGAGAGGAGATATTGTAGTTGCTTTTATCGCAGTAGCCATAGTGGTTGTCTTTCTTGTATTTTTCCTTAGAACAAGACTTGGTCTGGCAATCAGGGCAACCGGAAATAATGCAGATATGGTTAAATCTTCCTCTATTAACCCGGTATTTACTACAATCGTAGGCCTTTGTGTGGCAAACTCATTTACAGCACTTTCCGGATGTCTTCTGTCTCAGTCACAGAAATCTGTAGACATTAATATTGGGCAGGGAATGGTTACAATCGCACTTGCCTCCCTGCTGATTGGTGGCACGATTCTTGGCAGAGGCGGTATCTTTGTAAGAGCGGTCGGTATGGTGCTTGGTTCATTTATCTTCCGCCTGGTATATACCGTCGCGCTGAGATTTAATATGCCGGCATTTATGCTGAAACTGGTATCTTCTGTGATTGTTGTGCTGGCTATTTCAGGTCCGTATCTGAAGAAACAGTGGCCGCAGATTAAGAGAAGAATGACTCACAGGAAGGGAGTACAGTGATTTATGCTGAAGATTGAACATATTTCCAAGACTTTTAATCCGGGTACGGTAAATGAAAAACAGGCAATCAAAGATCTTTCACTTGAACTGGAAAAAGGTGATTTTGCAACGATCATCGGTTCTAACGGAGCAGGAAAATCAACGCTTTTTAATGCAATCTGCGGAGATTTCCTTACAGATTCCGGAGTGATCATGCTGGATGGACAGGATATTACTTTTATGCCACAGCATGTGCGTGCAAAAACGATCGGACGTCTGTATCAGGATCCGATGAGAGGAACAGCGCCGGGAATGACGATAGAAGAGAATCTGGCGCTTGCGGCAGGAAAAGGCGGATGGCTTTCCCATGTGTCCAGGCAGGAGAAAGAGCGATTCCATGAAGAACTGAAACTTCTGGATATCGGACTTGAGAAGCGTATGACTCAGCCGGTAGGACTTCTCTCCGGTGGACAGAGACAGGCGCTGACACTTTTGATGGCAACTATGAATCCACCGAAATTGTTGTTACTGGATGAGCATACAGCAGCCCTTGATCCGGGAACAGCAGAGAAAGTATTGAATCTTACGAAGAGAATCGTGGAGGAACATCAGCTGACTTGTCTGATGATCACTCACAATATGCAGTCTGCGCTGGATCTTGGAAACCGTATCCTGATGATGGATTCCGGAAATATTGTGCTGGATATTCACGAAGAAGAGAAGAAGGGCCTGACGGTAGAAGGACTTCTGGAGAAATTTAAGACGGGTGCCGGAAAGATGCTGGATAATGACCGCATTCTTCTTTCTGGTGAGAAATAATGATATCAATCGAGCAGGAGGCTAATCAACTAATGATTAGTCTCCTGTTCGGTTATGAGCAAGTGGCAAAGCGGATTGCGAATATCCGCTTGACAAGAAGTAAAAAGATGAAAAGAAAAATATTAGTTACTGTTCACATACCACTATCCCGCGAGGTGTTTTGGCATGAATATGCCAAAATCCCGAGACATACAAGCCAAAATTCCATTGCCGCAGGCAATCTGGAATGAATTTTGGCAAAGTTACTGTGAACGGAGTGAACAGTAACAAATATTAAGGATAGTTATTGTTAAGAAAAGAGAGCTGCCATCTCCGGAATCGCTGGACAAAATGCAGGTATGCAAGGTATAATTATTAAAATGTATGCAAGTGATGGAAATCAGGAGCACTAAAAAATAAAAAGGAGAATTGCTGTGGAGAAGAAATTTGCTGTAAATGCATACAGAATGTTTTTGATATGGGGAATATTTTCTGCTTTGGGAACTGCTGTATCTACACTTGTGGATGCTGTTTTAATAGGAAATTATATAGGGAGTGATGGCCTGGCAGTGACCAATATAGCAACTCCTGTTTTTTTGCTTTTTGCTTTACTGTCAGTGACAACGGCTGTTGGGGCTAACGTTCTGATCGGACAGGCTCTTGGAAAATCTGAAACCGAAGAAGCAAATAAATTATTTCATATACAGCTTACGGCAGGTCTGGTGGAAACAGTCGTGTGTATGGTGACAGGAATTTTGGGTGGCAGAAAACTTTTATATGCAATTGGAGCTACAGATACGATCATAAATCTGGCAGAGTCTTATATTTTTATAGTTTTCTTATGCGCAGGTGCATTTATTTTTTATTATATTCTTTCTTATTCAGTGCGCAGTGATGGAGATCCGAAGACGGCAGCAGCGGCATCGGTTGTTCTGATTGTGCTCAACATTGTTTTGGATATTCTGTTCATGGGAATTATGAATTTTGGCATTAAGGGTGCATCGCTTGCATTGTGCATTGCTACTTTTTGCGGTGTTCTGGTTTTGCTGACACATTTTATGAGAAAGCATACACTTCTTCATTTGGGCCTGGCAGTTCCTGAGAAAGATATTTTGATTGAGTTTGTTAAAAATGGATTTGGGACAGGTTCTGCTTTTCTTTTTCAGGCAGTTGTAATAAGTGTATTTAACAGGCTGCTTGTGAAACAAAGCGATGGAGTTTCGCTGGTGGCGTTTTACAGTATTCTTTATACGATGTCTACATTTGCATATGCTGTTTCAGATGATGCCTCATCTGCGCTTACTCCCGTGGTTACTATTTTTAAGGGAGAAAAAGATGTTGACAGTATTATGAAAGTGGTTTATACAGCGTTAAAAGTGGTTATGTGTGCAGGCATAGCGATATCCGGTCTGTATATGATATTTGCTTCGCAGATTATTCAATTATTTGGAGTCACAGATTCCGGGCAGATACAGTTGTTTGCAAAAGGCTTTCGGATTTTCGCATTAAGTATTACACTCACAGGAATTAATGCAGTGATGACTTCTTTCTGGCAAAGTCTTTCCAGAGCAAAACCGGCAGGTATTATGTCTGTTTTGAGAAATTTTATGATGATGCTGATTTTGGGAAATATTTTTATTCCCCGTTTCGGCACAAATGGATTGGGAATTACATATTTATGCTGTGAAGGAACAGGTATTCTTTTTTTATTGTATGTCCATATCAGGTCTAACACAGAAGAAATGCTGAAAAAAGACTGTTCTACAGTTTTGCGCTCTTATGAAAAAGCTTATGTAATTAATAAAGACAGTATTGCGGAAATTTCATCGGATCTTGAAAAAATCAGTGAGGAATGGGAAATTGATTTTAAACAGGCATTTATGATTAATTTTGTAGTAGAAGAAGTAATATTGAATATCATTAAATTTGCGGTAGATAAAGAAAAAAAGGAATGTTCGATTGCAATACGACTGGTAGATGATCAGGGAGAATATATCATGCGTATCCGAGATGATGTGGCAGATTATAATCCGTTTGAATCGGATGGAGATGAAATTGATCATGCAGTCTTGAAGATGATTCAGAAAAAAACAAAATACTGCGATTATCAGAGAAAACTGATTTTCAATTATCTCTACCTGATTTTATGAATTATGAAATATATTAACTATTCAGTAGTCTACGATCTCGTAACTGTGAAGGAACGGAACAGTTACGAAATATATTTCATGGGAATTTTATAAATAACTATAGCAATCCTCGTAAATAATGCATTTAAGACAGTTCGGCAGAGTGCGAAGGACAAAATAATAAGGAAAAAATGATGGATCAGATAAAAGATGTATATGTGCTGGATGATGAAATAAAACGTTTAAAGAATCAGAATCAGTTGCTGGAAGAATATGAAGGACCGGTTTATAATCATATATTCCGAAAGAAAAGAGGGCAGGCTGTCCTTGATATTGGTTGCAATAATGGTATGAAAACAGTAGAGCGATTCGATAGAAAAGAAATCGAAAGTGTAACAGGTATAGAATACCATAAAGAACTGGTTGCATTCGCAAATACCAGATATAAAGGAGAAAAATTTGTATTTTATCAGGCAGATTTAGAAGACAGTGGACTGGAAATGGTCTTGAAGAAAGATATGAAAGAGAAAAAAATAACAGGATATGATGTAATTAATATTTCATTTGTCTTAATGCATTTAAAAGAACCTGAGAAACTGTTATGCCGATTAAAAAAATATCTGAAAAAAAATGGAACGATGATGATTATTGATGCAGAAGACCGCTTTAGCACAATGGTTCCGGATGAACAAAAAAGGATGAAACTTTTTCTTGATATATGCCAGAGAGATCCGCTTTCCGGCAATCGGCACTCTGGAGAGAAGATAAAAAGATACCTGAAAAAAAGCGGATATCATAAGATTGTAGTTCATAGTAAATGTGTGAATGCCAAAGAAAAGGAGAAAGAAAAAAAGGAACTTATTTTTGATACATTTTTTTCATATCTTCCATTGGATTATGCATATCTTTGTGAAACAGAACCGGAAGATTCTGATTATTTTGGAATTAAAAGGAAAGTAAAACAGCATTATGCAATATTTCGAAAAGAATTTGTAGAAAAGTCTGTTTACGTTGCATGCGGAGTCATGATTTTTACATGTTGCAGATAGCTGGGAGAGAAGTATATGACATTTGTACAGGAGAATAAAGAAAAAAATATCAGAATTGAAAAAATGGGAATAACGGATATTTCGGCAGTTGTCAGAATGTGTGATCAATGTGTAGGAGAAAAACTTTATTCCGAAAGTGAGATAAGAGATGCGGCAGTAAATCCTGACAGCTTTATTTTTCTTTTAAAAAATCAGGAAAACATGCTCTGTGGTTACGTATATTTTCAAAAAACAAGTCAGAATGAAATGGCAGATTTTCTGAAAATAGATCAGGCAGTATTAAAAAATCTGATGGGCTCTGAAAAAAATACGCTTGTTAATTTCCGCTCTATAGGAATCGAACCGAAAATGAGGAATAAGGGCTTATCAGAAATTTTGTTTTCTTTTGCTATAGAGTATTCGCAGAAAATATTAAAAGCAGATTATATGCTGGGAGCCTTCTGGAAAAAATATGATGAAATTCCTATGGAAAGTAATTTGCGTAAATTTAAATTTGAACATTTACTGACTGTAAAAAATATGTGGTATGAAAATGAAAAATTAATATGTCCTGTCTGTAAGGGACGATGTACCTGTTCAGCAGAGATATACATAAAAGAGCTAAAGGAGGAGATGCAATGAAGATAAAGCTGTTGCCCAAATTTGTGATATCATTAGTAACTCTTGGGGTAGTGCTTACTCTTTCAATTTCACTGTTCAGTTACACCAGTTCAAAAAAATATTATGAAAATGCCTATGCAGAACGTGTACTGATCGGGAGTAAAACCATTGCTGAAATGCTTTCGGAAGAAGACGTAAAAACTATTATTGCAGCAGATGGTGACCAGACAGAAACTTATCGTGAAATGTACGAGTTGATGAATAAATTAAAGGAAGATAATGAAGTTACTTATTTATCACTTGTTGTTCCGGATGAAGACAGTGTAACATTTTATATTGATACCTGTGTGGAAAGCATGGGGGATCTTCCTGAGAATCAGATTCCTTATGCATCAGACATTCTGTATACAGATGCGGCAAATGGAGATGATGATCTGCAAAATTATCATGTGATCTGGGATTATTATTCAAAAAATGAGGCACCACCTATGCCTCTTGTTACAGATAACAGTTATGGATACAATTATACTGCAGTGTGCCCGATTCTGGATGAAAACGGAAAGGCGATAGCTGAAATTCAGTATATTCTGGATATGAAGCAGGTAAGACAGCATCTTAACAGTATTTTGTATATGATGTTTGGTATTTCTTTCGGTATCATAGCTGTTGGTATAGTTTTTTATATTTTGTTTGTGCGGAAAGCGGTCACAAATCCATTGGGAAAACTGGCGCAATTTACACAGGATATTACACTTTCCAGTGAATTTCATAAAAAAAGTATTTCTATCAATACTGGTGATGAAATAGAAGAATTGGGGAATTCATTTAATTATATGTTGGAAAAACTGGATGAATATCTGGATAATCTGCAAAAGGTAACCGCTGAAAAGGAAAGAATCGGAGCAGAACTTGATGTTGCAGCAAAAATTCAGGCAGATATGCTTCCATGTATTTTTCCGGCTTTTCCGGAAAGAAAAGAGTTCGATATTTTTGCTTCTATGACTCCGGCAAAAGAAGTTGGTGGAGATTTTTATGATTTCTTTCTGGTGGATAATAATCATCTGGCAATTGTTATGGCAGATGTATCTGGAAAAGGAGTTCCGGCAGCGCTGTTTATGATGATTTCAAAAACATTAATAAAAAGTGCGGCACAGACAGGGATGTCTCCTAAATATATTCTGGAAAAAGTAAATAATCAGCTGTGTGAAAATAATGAAGCAGGAATGTTTGTAACAGTATGGATTGGTCTGCTTGAAATTTCAACAGGAAAAATGATCTGTGCAAATGCAGGACATGAGTATCCTGCTATCCGAAGAAAAAATGGACAGTTTGAATTGCTTAAAGACAGACATGGATTTGTGCTGGCAGGCATGGAAGATATGAAATATACAGAATATGAAATTACACTTGAACCAGGTGATATGATTTTTGTATATACAGATGGAGTTGCAGAGGCTACAAATGCAGAAAATGAGTTATTTGGCACAGAGCGGATGCTGGAGGGCTTAAATTCGGCTACATATGAAGACTGTAAAGATCTGCTGCAGGCAGTTCATAAAGAAATTGATGGATTTGTGGGGGATTCGCCACAGTTTGATGATATTACCATGCTTTCTCTGAGAATATCAGATATAGATTGTATAGTTGAAAATTAGATGATATAGCCAGAGGGTATACAGTCTGGAAACTTTATCTGGACCGTATACCCTCTGAATTTGTTTTAGATGATAATAATCTGCTTCTGAGTTTCATGGTAAAATTTCCTGTCGTTTTTCAGACACAGGAGTTTTTCGTATAAATTAGAGGAGAAGATGTTTTCAGCTAAAATATGTTCTGCTTCTTTATCCTGCAGTTTCTGCACATCGGAAAGTTTTGTGATAAGAGGAATTCGGCTGTGCTGCTTGATCTGGCTTAGCAGTTCACTGCTTTCCCTGCAAAAACCAAGAACTCTGGCAAAGGGAATCTGTGTCGGCACAGTATGGATATTTAATATAATATGAAGCAATGCCCTCTGTATCCTTGTCTGAGTAAGCTCTCTGGTTTTTAAAACAGCAACAGACTGGGAGAAGGACGTCAGAAGGTTTTGCTGATTTATGATTCTTCGTGCAAGATCCTCGGAAACATCCATATAGGAAGAAAGGCTTTCTACATTTTCCTTCATAAGGCAGTAAGAAAGAATAGAGTCCAGAGAATTTTCTGTGAGAAATTCACCGGAGTCCAGCGCCTTTTTGAAAACGTAAAAAGCATCTGGCGGAATCTGGGATGACAGTATATTGACAATTTTGTTATCCGAATTTCTGCCTGGATTATTTATGTCTGAGATTGCCTCTGGATGGCTGCTTCCCGAATCTTGAATAAGACTGCGTATAGCAGTTGCAGATGCAAAAAAATCAGTGGATGACTGTAAATCAGGGGAGGGGCTTGCTGAATCTCCTTCAGGGACAGTGGTTTCATGATACCCCATCCCTTCCCTGCGGAGGGTGACAGGGCGGATCCGGCTGTTCAGGCGGAGAAGTGCCTTACAGTATTCGATTCCCAGAATATTATTGGGAGTGCTCAGAATCTGTGTCACTTCATTTAACAGAGGAGTAAGGACTCCGTCAAAATCGTCACCGCTGAAGTTGCGTGGATTCTTAAAATATTCTGTCAGCGCCTGGCTTCTGGCAGCGGGAAAAGTCAGACCCTCGCTTAAAAAGCTTTTCAGCAGCTTCTTATATTCTTCCGGTTCTTCTACAAGGATCTCAGCCAGTTCTTTCAGTGCGCTGATCTCCCCTGACTCACTTCCGAAACATAGCATATCAACAACACCAAGGCTGTCCAACAGGGAAACACCGCCCATTGCAAAGGCTTCCGCACTTGCCGTAGAGACAGATACCGGCATTTCGAGCACAAGGTCTGCACCGCACCGCAGAGCCATTTCCGCCCGCGCATGTTTGGAGATGAGAGCAGGGGTGCCGCGCTGTACGTAATCTCCACTCATGGCAACGATAACATAATCTGCCTTTAACTTTTCCTTTGCATACAGGATCTGATATTCATGTCCTTTGTGAAAAGGATTATATTCTGCAATAATTCCTGCTGTTTTCATAAATTTACACAGATGCTCCTTTCTGAAATTCTGTAGAGTTCTCTTTTTTTACCATATTGCATCTTAAAAAAAACTTTTTTATGTCATATTCTACCATTCAGATGCTTGAAATACAAGGCTTCAGGAGTTATAATGAAAACAGCGCAGAAAACAGATTACAGTTCACGGAATATATCCGGTGAATGGTAATGATATCTGGTACACAGACATTGTGATATCAGAACTGCTATATGAAAGGAGCCATTTTAATCATGGGATTTATTGACACACTCAAAGAGAGAGCAAAAGCAAACGTAAAAACAATCGTACTTCCGGAGACAGAAGATAAGAGAACTCTGGCAGCTACAGAGAAAATTTTAAAAGAAGGAATTGCAAAGGTTATCCTTGTTGGTAACGAAGAAGCTGTTAAAAAGAGTGCAGCTGAAGACGGATATGATATTTCCGGCGCACAGATCGTAGATCCTGCTACATCAGAGAAAACACAGGGATACATTGACAAGTTAGTAGAATTAAGACAGAAAAAAGGCATGACACCGGATCAGGCTAAAGAGATTCTTCTTAACCAGTATCTGTACTATGGTGTAATGATGGTAAAAATGGGCGATGCAGACGGTATGGTATCCGGTGCATGTCACTCTACAGCTGATACATTAAGACCATGTCTTCAGATTCTGAAGACAAAACCAGGTACAAAACTTGTATCCGCATTCTTCTTAATGGTAGTTCCAAACTGCGAATACGGCGCAAACGGCGCATTTGTATTTGCTGATTCCGGTCTGAACCAGAACCCGACTTCAGAAGAGCTTGCAGCAATCGCAGCATCTTCTGCAGAATCCTTCGAACTTCTTGTTCAGGAGAAACCAATCGTTGCAATGCTTTCACACTCCACGAAAGGCAGTGCAAAACATGCTGATGTAGACAAAGTTGTAGAAGCTACAAGAATCGCAAAAGAGCAGAATCCGGAACTTGCACTTGACGGAGAATTCCAGCTTGATGCAGCTATCGTTCCAAGCGTAGGTGCTTCTAAAGCTCCTGGAAGCGAAGTTGCAGGTAAAGCTAACGTACTTGTATTCCCAGACCTTGATGCAGGTAACATCGGATACAAACTTGTACAGCGTCTTGCAAAAGCAGAAGCTTATGGACCTGTAACACAGGGTATCGCTAAACCTGTAAACGACCTGTCCCGCGGATGCTCTGCAGACGATATCGTTGGTGTAGTAGCTATCACAGCAGTACAGTGCCAGGCTGACGACAACAAATAAGATTTCAGTCAGACAGTAAAGCGGACTGAGAATTGTTTTATCGACTACATAATGTTAAAGGCATCGGAGGAGATATTTCTGATTCTGATGCCTTTGATATCATTACTCATATTTCCCTGGAAATGATGAGAATATTAATATTATAATATGAAAGGAAAAGCTGACAGAAATATTCGAAGACTTGTGTCAGGATTATTGACAGTATTCGAAATTTGTTGCCGGCAGAATATGAAAATGAACGTATTAGTAATCAACTGTGGAAGTTCATCCCTTAAATATCAGCTGATCAACTCTGATTCAGAAGCAGTTCTTGCAAAAGGTCTCTGCGAGAGAATCGGTATCGACGGAAGATTAGTATATCAGAAAACAGGCTGTGACAAAGAAATCACAGAAGCTGCAATGCCTACACATAAAGAAGCAATCCAGATGGTACTGGATGCCCTCACAAATGACAAAACAGGTGCAATCGGAAGCCTGAAAGAAGTAAACGCTGTTGGACATCGTGTTGTACATGGCGGTGAGAAATTTGCCAAATCTGTAGTGATCACAGACGAAGTAATCGCAGCAGTAGAAGAATGCAATGACCTTGCACCACTTCATAATCCTGCAAACCTGATCGGCATTCGTGTATGCTCCGAACTTATGCCGGGTGTACCTCAGGTAGCAGTATTTGATACAGCTTTCCATCAGACAATGCCTGCAAAAGCATATCTCTATGGTCTTCCGATCGAATATTACAAGAACTACAAAGTAAGAAGATATGGTTTCCACGGAACATCTCACAGCTTTGTTTCCAAACGTGCTGTTGAATTCCTTGGTCTTGACAAAGATAACTCCAAAGTTATCGTCTGCCACCTTGGAAACGGTTCTTCCATCAGTGCTGTTGTAAACGGTGAGTGTGTAGACACAACAATGGGTCTTACTCCACTTGAAGGTGTTGTTATGGGAACACGTTCCGGTAACATCGACCCGGCTATCATGGAATTCATCGCTAAGAAAGAAAACCTTGATATCGCAGGTATGATGAACGTTCTTAATAAGAAATCTGGTCTTCTTGGATTATCCGGCGGATTATCCAGTGACTTCCGTGACCTGAACGATGCAGCTCAGAGCGGAAACGAAGATGCAGCTAACGCAATCGACGTTCTCTGCTATGGTATCGCTAAATTCGTTGGCGGATATGTTGCAGCTATGAATGGTGTAGATGCGATCGTATTTACAGCAGGTATCGGTGAGAATGCTATTCCTGTACGTGAGAAAGTTGTAAGCTATCTTGGATACCTCGGAGTTACACTTGACAAAGAAGCTAACGGTGTTCGTGGAGAAGAAATCGTAATTTCCACACCGGATTCCAAAGTTAAAGTTGCTGTAATTCCTACAAACGAAGAGCTTGCAATCTGCAGAGAGACTGTAGCACTGGTTTAATCAGATCAGGCAATAAAGTGCCTGTAATGTGTCCGGACGAGAGAAATATAGTTCGTATAAAACTATATTTATATAGAAGAGAAGGGTGTATCCTGTCAGGGGCACCCTTCTTTGCACCTTGCGGTGTTTTTAAGAAGATATCCCGTAAAGGAATATTACTTGACAAAATGTGAAATTTTTCTAATTTATCGTTGACAAAAGCAAAGACGGTATGTATAATAAAACAAGTGTGGATAGGAGAAAAGTATGCAGATACATTTATCAGATATTTCATCCAGTGAGGGAATGCGTATTCAGAAAACAGTGGAGTTTGGAATGGATACGATCACCTTTCAGTCAGGAAGTTTTCCGGTGCTTGCAAAAGAGCCGGTAGAGCTTACTATTACGAATACAGGTGACAGAAATCTTGAGATTAAAGGAACAGGTAAGATTACCGTAGGTATTCCCTGTGACAGATGTCTTGAGGAGGTTTCAACAGAGATTCCTTTAGAAATCGAGCGAAAACTTGATATGAAGCTTACGGATGAAGACCGTGTGAATGATCTGGACGAGAGTTCTTATCTCACAGGTATGGACCTGGATGTGGACCAGCTGGTCTATCTTGAGGTACTGATGAGCTGGCCTTTGAAGGTTTTATGTAGAGAAGACTGCAAAGGAATCTGTAGCCAGTGCGGGAAAAACCTCAATGACGGTCCTTGTGGATGCGTCGAGGAACCTAAGGATCCCCGTATGGCAGCTATCAGTGATATATTTAGTAAATTTAAGGAGGTGTAACATAATGTCCATCTGTCCGAAGAATAAATCTTCCAAAGCAAGACGCGATAAGAGAAGAGCAAACTGGAAAATGAGCGCTCCGAACCTTGTAAAATGCAGCAAATGTGGCGAACTGATGATGCCGCACAGAGTATGCAAAGCTTGCGGAAGCTACAACAAAAAGGAAATCATTAAAGTTGAAGACTAATTCTTAATGATTACAAAGCATGGCAGGTTGTCCCATCTACTGGGGTGCCTGCTTTTTTGTATGTGAAAATTTGTCGGCACAGTAGTATCAAATAGGGATTAAAAATTGTTTTTAACTGAATCAGGTAAGCCCCCTGCGGAGGTTGCGAAGAACAATAAGCAGTGGGTGGGGACTATAAAATAAAATGGATGAGGAATAAAGGAAATGAATGAAAAGGGGAAGGTAAACCAGATCACGGAAGGTGTGATCTGGAAACAGCTGCTGTTATTTTTCTTTCCTATTGTATTTGGAACGTTTTTTCAGCAGATCTATAATACGGCAGATACGATCGTTGTGGGAAGATTTGTAGGTAAACAGGCGCTTGCGGCAGTAGGTGGTTCGGCCAGTCAGATTGCCAATCTGATCGTAGGCTTTTTTGTTGGATTGTCCTCGGGGGCTGCGGTTGTAATCTCCCAGTTTTATGGGGCGAAAGATAAGAAGGGTCTAAGCAAGGCATTACATACGGCGTTTGCATTTTCGCTTGCAGCAGGTGTGATTCTTACAATTGTGGGAATCTTTTTTGCCAGACCGGCGTTGTTACTCATGAAGACACCGGCGGATGTGGTAGATGATTCTGCTATTTATCTTCAGATATATTTTGGCGGGATCATTTTCAACCTGATCTACAATATGGGAGCTTCGATCCTGCGTGCGGTGGGAGATTCCAAAAGACCATTGTATGTTCTGATCGTGACATGTATTTTAAACATTGTGTTAGACTTGTTTTTCGTTGTGGCATTTCACATGGGAATTGTCGGAGTGGCAGTTGCGACAGTCACTTCCCAGGTGGTCAGTGCGCTGATCGTAACAGGAATGTTATTAAAGACCAGGGAAATCTATGCACTGAAAATCAGCCGGATTCGGTTTGACAAGAGGATGCTGTTATCGGTACTTTGCATCGGCATTCCGGCCGGGCTGGAATCTGTAATGTATAATATATCGAATATTGTGATACAGGTATTTGTAAATAATCTTGGAACAGATACAGTGGCAGCCTGGGGAACACTGGGAAAAATCGATGCTATATTCTGGATGGTGATTAATGCGTTTGCGATTTCCATTACTACCTTTGTAGGGCAGAACTTCGGGGCAGGCAAATATCACAGAATGCGAAAGAGTGTAAGAGTCTGTATGATCATGAGTATGATAAGTTCGGCAGTGATGATCCTGCTGATGTATGGAGGTGCACCATGGATTTACCGCTTATTTACGACAGACAGTGCAGTAATTACTCATGGTGTGCATATGAGCCGTTTTTTACTGCCATCCTATTTTGTTTATGTAATCATTGGAATTCTTTCCGGTGCACTACGTGGAACCGGAAAAGTTCTGGTGCCAATGATCCTTACATGCGGCGGGGTATGTTCCCTGCGAATCCTCTGGCTCTTTACAGCAGGACAGATGTATCCTGGAATTAACACGATCATGCTCAGCTATCCGGTTTCATGGAGTATTACAGCGGTCTTATTCATTGTATATTATTTTATGAAATTCCCGGGAAAAAAAGAAAAAGTAGAATAAACATATAAACAGTAACTCATTTTTCATGAAAAAATGCGATTTATCCTATATCTGTTGCTAAAAGTTCTCAGATAGGGTAATCTGAAGATATACATGAAAAATAAGTTGCTGTTTTTATATTATTGGAAATTATACTCCATAATATTCCTGTGATATGAAAAGGCCTCTGGGCTGGATTGTACTGCAGCGGAGAGAATTATATCGTTAAAGAGAACCAGCGCAGGCGGAGAATCCTGCTTGCGGGATTCTTTTTGGCTATGCGTGAATGAAAAGGGCGTTATTATGGTAACAGAGAAGAAAATAAAAAAAGAAAAAGGTGTAATTGTATTAGCAGTGTTGGCTTTTTGTGCGCTGGGGCTCTGTCTGTTAAAAAGTCCGACAGGGATTTGGGCACAGGCGATTACTGTTCATGATGTGATCGAGCCCAGGGATATCCCTGCAGTGGCTGTTGAATTGAATAAGGACAGTGATGAGATCGTTGAGAAATTGGCAGAGGTATCCTATACGGTTTATACGGATACGGAGACATTGCATATTCCGGTAGTCTGGAATGTTTCTTCTGTAAATATGAAACTGGCTGGCGTTTATACAATAAAAGGTGTGCTGAAACTGCCGGAGGAATATGATCTGGGTGGGATTTCGAGTCCGCAGGTACAGACAACAGTTTCTGTCCAGTATCAGGATAAACCGGACATCAATACCTATTACAGGCTGACTGCCGCTGGTTTATATATTTTCCCATGGATACAGCAGGAAAATCCGGATTCTATGGAAGCATATCTGAAAAAAGACAACGGACAGTGGCTGAATCTGACAGAAGAAGGCTTTGCTTTTTGTGATGAGGAGGGTTTGTATGTTTCCAACCAGAGTATGACTGCCGGAAATACATATTCTATACTGGTGACATATGACAATGGTGAAAAGCAGACTGGCACTTTGCGTTTTCGGTATCTTAAAGATGGAAGTCTGAATATTTACAGTTATCAATATAGCCAGATTGGAGATATCCAGAAACCTGGAAATTGTATTCGGTCTTACGATACCAGCGATGAGAAATACTTAAGCAGATGTGCCGCGTATGCTGTAAAAACGGGCGCAAATCTGAAAAAAATAAAGGAGGAACTGACAGAGGATATAAAACTTCGTGTCAGTACAGCTCAAAAGTTTGAAAATACAGCAGAGAATCCGGAGATCATGCTGGAGTCATCGTGGGATGTAAGTCGGGTAAATACTTCAAAGTCAGGGGTATATAAACTGACGGGAACTTTCGTGATTCCTCAGGGGTATGAGCTGTCAGATGATCTGACACTTCCTGAGGCATGTGCATATATTTCAGTGCAGAAAAAAGGAAATCCACAGATTGACACTTACAGTATGCCTGCGGTAGATATGATTGAATTTCCTATGTTAATGGACGGATTTTCAAAAGCAGATCTTCAGAATATGCAGGTTTATATTCGTGAAAACAAAGGAAGCTATCAGAAAGCAGATAAAGAACTTGTGGAGATCACGTCCCGGGGAGTGCTGCTCTACTGCCGGGAAGTGTTAAAGAAGGGAAATACTTATGATATTTGTGTTGTCCATGAAAAGGGCAGCACCGGAATCTATTCTTTTTCCTACAATGATGAATTTATTGTAAATGAATACTGGCATGAGAGAAATTTTTCGGACAGAGATGAGAAGAATCTTCCGGATATTGTGCAGAAAGCGCCGGAAATAAAACTTACAATAACTCCTGTTCCTGATGGGGCAGAAGCTGACAATGCCCAGAATCAGGAATCAGAAGAAGCAGGTTATGAAAATGGATCTTATAATTATAATTCTGCAAATGCTGGTAATGGACAGGATAACAGGAATACAGGCAATAAAGAATCAGGAACGAAGGTGACAGCAGAAACCGATACGACCAACGATTCAGTGACAGAGCTGAGCACAGACGTGATCACTGCTGTCAGCGGGCGTAGATTACTTTTGATGATACAGCAGAATGGCAGTGCAAAATTTGAAAAGCAGGGGATTTCTGTCACGGTTTCTTCGGAAACGGTAAATGCATGGAAGGTGAATGAAAATGATGAGGTGCAGGTTCGCATTGAAAAAACAGCAGAGTTGGCATTTTCTCTGAGGATTTTTGTCAGAGGAGAGGAAGTGACGGAGATTCCGGGGACTGTAGTGAAGATACCAATCTCAGTGTTAAAAGGAATTCAGTCACCTGAAACGGTGGTCATTGAAGATACGCAGGGAAATCAGTATGCAAAGAGCTATCAGGAGGAACAGAAGGTTCTCCAGGTGACACTTGATAAAACCGGAGATTATTTTATTACAGATGGACAGTCATCAAACAGCGTCCAGGAAAATCAAGGAGAGGCAGGAGCAGATCAGACGGGATTTTCGGTGAAAGATTCTGAGACAGAAGTGGCAGTAACAGACGAAATTATGCAGGAAGATGGAGAGATTCTTTCTGACATGAATGATACCGGTGCAGTTCAGGAATCAGAAGAATCAGAACACAGGGAAAGTTTGTTGACAGGGAAAGATTTGAAACAATCTGTAAAAAATTCTCTGGGTTTGATAATAGCAGGAGCGGTGCTTCTGACTGGATTTTTGATTCTGAGAAAAAAACACAGGAAGTAAAAAAGATAACAATTCAATAACACATGGGCGGATAAAAAACTGTCCCGCAGCGCAATGGAGCAAAGGGGGTGCACAATGAAGAAAAACTGGAAATATTCATTGATGCTCATAGTGACAGTGTTAACTGTATCTATGGGAGTATTCTTTTTGCTCTATCGTTTTGATAATAAATATACAGCAAAAGGAGATCAGCCAATCCAGGGAATTCTCTATGTTCCGGATGATGATTCGGTTCATTATCTGGCCAGAGAGTGGGAATATTATCCGGATGTACTGCTGGCTCCGCAGGAATTAAAGGAGAATAAAGGTAAGTATTACAGCCGTTATATTTCAATCGGGGAATACGGAGGAATGGATCTTGGCGACAAAGACAGATCTCCTTTCGGAAGTGGGACATACCGGATGACACTTGTGCTTCCGGAGAAGGAAAAGAGATATGCCATAGGTCTGGCAGAGGTTTTTTCTTCCTATAATCTGTATATAGACGGCAATCTGGTGGGACAGGTTGGAAATCCGGATCCGGAAAATTATGAAGAACAGATACAGAACAGAGTATTCACATTTGAAGGAAAAGGAACAGCAGAGATTATGATCGCTGTGACAGACAGACATTCGGTGTCCTCGGGAATTCAGTTTGTTCCGATTCTGGGATCTCCGTTTAAGGTAAATCTGATCAGAGGCTTATCAGTGATGACTTATTCCGTTTATATGGCGTTTACTTTCTGTATTTTACTTTTTGCTTTGTATATGTTTATCCGAACCAGAAAAGCGGAAATTGGATTTTTTAGTCTTCTGTGTATCTGCGTGCTGGGGTATAGCTCTTATCCTGTTTTGCATGCGTTTATGGCTGTAAAGGTGCAGCCATGTTATGGAATGGAAGCGCTGTTTTATTATTTGATGTTTGCATGTGTTGTGGTTGTGCAACAGAAAATTCTGGAAGATGAGAGACGTCTGCCGGAAATTCTGGCGGTCATTCTTCTGGCGGTAGGTGTGCTGGTATTTTTGACGGAATTATTTTGCAGTAAAGTGCAGTCGGCGAGAGGCTTGTATTTTATATCAGCGGTTACAGAAGTTATGAAATGGCTGACAGCAGGGTACCTGATTTTTAAGAGTATCAAAGAGATTCAGCGAAAATACAGCAATATTTTACTGACAGGAATTATTGTCTATGCGGCTTCGCTGGCAGCAGACAGAATATGGAAAGTATATGAGCCGGTCATAGGCGGCTGGTTTACGGAATTAGGGGCGGCAGTGCTGGTTTTAAGTGTGGGACTGACTCTGTGGATAGAACTTGCAAATGCTTACAGATTTCAGCTTACATATGGAGCGTACAGCCGCCAGATGGAGCAGAAACTTCAGATGCAAAAACAGCATTATGAAGAACTGACAGAAAAGATGGATGAGATCAGCAAGATGAGGCATGATATGAGGCATCATCTGCGCGTGATCATGTCCTATGCCCAGCAGGAAAAGTATCAGGAGATGATGGATTATCTTGGGGAATATTCGGCTGCCATGACGAAGGAAGAGACGGTGATCTGTTATTGCAGAAATATGGCAGTGGATGCGGTGATTCATTTTTATGCGGGAGAGTTAAAACAGCGAGGGATTTCGTTTGAATATGATATGATGCTGCCACAGAATCTCAGCATTTCTGATACAGATTTATGTAAGATTTATGGAAATCTTCTGGAGAATGCAGTAGAGGCGGTAAAAATTCTGCCGCCAGATGTAAAACCATATGTAAAAATTTTTACCAGGATACGAAATAAGAAACTTCTCATAGAGATTTCAAATCCGTATTCAAATGAGATACAGAGAAAAGAAAATGAATTTTATTCAACCAAGCATGAAGGTCTTGGAATTGGAACGGCATCGGTAACGGAAGTGGTGCAGAAAGCAGGCGGCTATGCAGTTTTTTGTACGGAAAACGGGATTTTCAAAGTTAATATTTTTATACCGTTGAAAGCAATGGAAGAAATATAGGATACAGGCATATCTTTGTGTATCAACAAGTCGGATTGTTTTAGAAATCAATTTGTCGACATACCAGAGTATCTGTTTACTCAGAATCTGAGGAAAACAGATACTCCAGATATGCTTTTTTTATTGCGTTGGAACCGCGTTTGCGTATAGTGACAAGTTCCTGATTATCCATGATAAATCCTTCATCGGTGGACTGCTCGATATGATCCATGTTTACGATACATCCTCTGTAGCAGGAAAGAAAGCATTTCATGCCGGCAAGGAGTTCTTCGAATTTCTGAAATGTGATGTAGGAGCGGATAACTCCGGCGTCAGTTGTATGTACCTGGATCGCATTTCGGTATGTATCTACATAAAGAATACTCCGGACCGGAATCTTTACAGGGGTGCGGTCAGAAACCAGTTCGATATATCTGGAATTCTGTGATTGTTTAACCTGTATGGTAGAAAGAATCCTGCACAGTTTTTCCGGCTGAAATGGTTTCAGAAGATAATAGGATGCATTGACATCGTAGCTTTCCACCGCATAAGAATCACTGCTTGTAATGAAAATTAAAGCAGCAGAATCTTTTGCTTCACGTAATTTTTTTGCGGCGTCCATACCGGTCATATTACCCATATAAATATCCATGATGATCAGATCATAAATGCCGGGGGAATATTTCTGGAAAAAGGATTCTGCACTGGAATATAGATGAATGTCTGCGTCTGTATTTTGTGATTTATAATAGGAAGAGATTACAGAACGTATCTGTTTAAGATCCTCCTTGGAATCGTCAAGAATTGCAATGTTCAAGGGAACACCTCCACGGATAACAGAATCAGATAAAACTCTGGTGTAACCAGAAAATTATCTGCAATATGCTTTCCATTTTAACGTATTTGCAGGAGATATTCAAGGAAAAATATAGTTTATGACTGATAGTCTGGAATGGGTTACTGTTCACTCCGTTCACAGCAACACGCTTCGCGATGCACAGAATTTATGCTAATCGCATAAATTCGCGCGGTATGTCTCGGGTTTTCTGTTGCCAAGCATCCGTAAGAAGCTGCCAGTGGCAGGTTCTGTAGGTGACCTTCGCTCACACAAAACACCTCGCGGGATATTACCAGTGAACAGTAACTGGAATGAAACAGATTGTGGTTATGAAAGATACAAATTGTTGTGAGATATGTGCATTATTTCACAGAAAATGTCGTTTAATCCCATGTATATTGAAAATGTTATCAAAATTTTTTATAGTAAGCTCATAGAAATTCAGTAAGAAACGAAACACATTTTAAGAAAGGAATGGTAAGAAATATGAAAAACTGGAGAAAATTAATGGCAGGTCTTTGCACAGCAGCGATGGTAAGTTCTATGGTAGTTCCGGTGTGGGCTGCGGATGATGCGGCAGAAGAAGAGACTGCAGATGACGGAGATGTTGCTGATATATCAGAAGCACTGATCGGTATCTGGCAGGACAGCGCAGGAGATATTTATGGATTCTACAAAGATAATTCATTCTTTGGTCAGTGGAAGGACGAGGAACAGGATATTTTAGGTGTTTACAGTCTGGCTTCAGACGGGGAATACACAGCTCTTGCAATGCAGTTTGCAAATGATGACGGCACGTATGATGATGAAAATATGGTAACTTATCTGTTACAGGCAAATGAAGAAGAGAATGTTCTGGAACTCTATGATCCGGACAGCCTGGAGATGACAGCAACTCTGGAGCCTTATGAAGCTTCTGGTGATGAAGCTGATTATAACGAGATTTATCAGCAGATGGGAAATGCTCTGACAGAATGCTATTCTGGTGTTACAGAAGCAGGAGAAACTTTTATTTATGGTGACAATGATGACGGAACTTTTTGCTCTGTGATCGTGATCAATGACAATGATGAGTATGTAAGCTTTATCGGTGAGGGTACTTTTGATGAAGAGAATGGTACGGTAACGATTACTGATGAAATATCTGAAATGTCACTTACTTTTGGCGTTGCTGTAAATGATGATGATACTATGACACTGGATATGGGCGATCTTGGAAGTGCAACTGTAGAGGAAGCTACGATTGCGGTTGCGGTTCAGGGGCTGAAATATGCAGTTGAAAATGGAACTGAGATGAACTAACGCTCTCTTCTTGAAAATAAATAGTGTTTGGGATGCTCCCCTTCGGGTTTGCCTGGAGGGGAGCGTTTTTTTGTATCTTTGAAAAGGGACGCACAGAAAAATAGTTGTTACTGTTCACTGGTAATATCCCGCGAGGTGTTTTTTGTGAGCGAAGGTCACAGAAAACCCGAGACATACCGCGCGAATTTATGCGATTAGCATAAATTCTGTGCATCGCGAAGCGTGTTGCTGTGAACGGAGTGAACAGTAACAAATAGTTTGTTTTGGGAGGGAGATGTTCTGGATAACTGGGGGGTTTTAGAAAAGGGAGAAAAATGGTATAATGGTAGACAGATTTGTTCCCGGGTCAGGGGGACGAAAATTATGAGAGAGGTTTTGATTTATGAATATTTTGAATATAGAGCATGTTTCTAAGGTGTTTGGCGAGAAGGTGGTTTTGGATGATGTTTCTTATGGGGTGCATCAGGGGGATAAGATTGGGATTATCGGGATCAATGGTACTGGGAAGTCTACGATTTTGAAGATTATCGGTGGGCTGGAGGAGCCGGATGAGGGACAGGTTATTACGCAGAATGGGCTGCGGATTACGTATCTGCCGCAGATGCCCCAGTTTCCGGAGGGGGCTTCGATTCTGGATTATGTGGCAGAGGGGAAATGGCAGAAGGACTGGAGTACGGAGAGCGAGGCCAGGAATGTGCTGAATAAGCTGGGGATTGTGAATCATGAGGAGAAGATTGATCATTTGTCTGGCGGGCAGAAGAAGAGGGTGGCTTTGGCGAGGACTTTGGTGAATCCTTGTGATGTGCTTCTTCTGGATGAGCCGACGAACCATCTGGATAATGAGATGGTTACCTGGCTTGAGGATTTTCTGAGAGGTTTTAAAGGCGTTGTGATCATGGTTACGCATGACAGATATTTTCTTGACAGGGTTACGAATAAGATTCTGGAGATTTCTCATGGGAATCTTTATGCGTATGAGGCGAATTATTCGAAGTTTCTGGAGCTGAAGGCGGAGCGCGAGGAGATGGAGCTTGCGAGTGAGAGGAAGAGGCAGAGTGTCCTTCGCATGGAACTGGAATGGGCGAAGAGGGGTTGTCGTGCGAGAAGTACGAAGCAGCGTGCGCGTCTGGAGCGTCTGGAAGCGTTGAAGAATGGGAAGGCGCCTGTGAGGGATGCGAACGTAGAGCTGGATTCTGTTGAGACACGTATGGGTAAGAAGACGATAGAGCTTCATCATATCAGCAAGAGCTTTGGCGAGAAGAAGATTCTGGATGATTTTAATTATATTGTGCTTCGTAATCAGCGTCTGGGTATCATTGGTCCGAATGGATGTGGAAAGTCGACGTTGATTAAGATTATAGATGGAGTGGTGCAGCCGGACGCGGGTGAGGTGGAGATTGGTGAGACGATCCGTATCGGCTATTTTGCGCAGGAAGTTCCGGATATGGATACGAATCAGCGTGTGATTGATTATATTCGAGATGTTGCGGAATATATTCCGACCAGAGATGGTAAGATATCTGCGACTATGATGCTGGAGAGATTTTTGTTTGATTCTGCGATGCAGTATGCGCCGATTGCTAAGTTGTCTGGCGGGGAGAAGAGGCGTCTGTACCTGTTGAAGGTTCTGATGGAGGCACCGAATGTGCTGCTCCTGGATGAGCCGAGCAATGATCTGGATATTCCGACATTGACAATTCTGGAGGATTATCTGGATTCTTTTGCGGGGATTGTAATCGCGGTGTCTCATGACAGATATTTTCTGGATAATATTGTGGACAGGATCTTTGCTTTTGAAGGGGATGGACATCTGACGCAGTACGAGGGCGGATATACGGATTATACAGAAGCTCTGGCAAGGAAGGGAGTAACAGTATCTGATGGTTCGGGCGCGGTTGTTGATGTTGAAAAGAAGAAAGCGGCGCAGTCAGACTGGAAGCAGAATCGTCCTCAGAAACTGAAGTTTACCTATAAAGAGCAGAGGGAATTTGAGACGATTGATGATGATATCGCTGCTTTGGAGGAACTGCTGGAGAAGCTTGATAAGGATATGGAGGCGAATGCAACTAATTCTATGAAGCTTCGTGAGATTATGGAGCAGAAAGAGAAGACGCAGGCAGATCTGGATGAGAAGATGGACCGTTGGGTTTACCTTAATGATTTGGCAGAGAAAATCGAAGCGCAGAAGAATGAGAAGTAGATTACTGTTCACACACCACTATCCCGCGAGGTGTTTTGGCATAAATATGCCAAAATCCCGAGACATACAAGCCAAAATTCCATTGCCGCAGGCAATCTGGAATGAATTTTGGCTACGTTACTGAGAACGGAGTGAACAGTAACGGAAGTAGAAGAGAGAAACTTTTCAGATTCTATTGACTTTGCGGATGTTTCTTTAGTATCATACAGATTATGAGTAGTGTGTAAATAATTCAAATGAACAGTATTAGAAAGTTAACAGGAGATATAGATATGGCAGAACAGGTCAGAGTTGTGGTAGACGCAATGGGCGGGGACAATGCCCCGGTAGAGCCGGTCAAGGCTGCAGTGGAAGCTGTGACAGAGAGACAGGACATAAAAGTAATACTTACAGGAAAGCAGGAAGTAATTGAGAAAGAGCTGGCGAAATACTCCGGATATCCGAAGGAGCAGATCGAGGTTGTCAACGCTTCAGAAGTGATTGAGACAGCAGAGCCGCCTGTTTTTGCAATCCGTAAGAAAAAGGATTCATCAATCGTTGTTGGATTGAATATGGTTAAGAAACAGGAAGCAGATGCTTTTGTTTCTTCTGGAAGCACAGGCGCTGTTTTAGTAGGCGGACAGGTGCTGGTAGGAAGAAGTAAAGGCGTGGAGAGACCACCGCTTGCGCCGCTGATTCCTACGCTCGACGGAGTATCCCTGCTGATCGACTGTGGAGCAAATGTGGATGCACGTCCATCGCATCTGGTACAGTTTGCGAAGATGGGTTCTATTTATATGGAGAATGTTGTTGGCATTAAGAACCCACGAGTTGCAATCGTAAATAACGGAGCAGAAGAAGAGAAGGGAAATGCACTTGTAAAAGAGACATTCCCGCTTCTGAAAGAATGTAAGAGCATTAACTTCATTGGCAGTATCGAAGCCAGAGATATCCCGGCAGGATATGCGGATGTAGTTGTATGTGAGGCGTTTGTAGGAAATGTAATTCTGAAATTATATGAGGGAGTTGGTTCTGCCCTGGTCCACAAGATTAAAGAGGGAATGATGACCAGCCTCAGAAGTAAAGTCGGAGCACTTCTGGTAAAACCGGCATTAAAAGAGACTCTGAAATCCTTCGATGCAAGTGAATACGGCGGAGCACCGCTTCTCGGGCTGAAGGGACTGGTAGTAAAGACTCATGGAAGTGCTAAAGCCATTGAAATCAAGCATGGTATTTTCCAGTGTGTACAGTTCAAACAGGAGAAAATCAACGAAAAGATTGCTGAGCGTATTCTGGAAGACAAAGAAGAAATACCAAAAGCTAAGACAGAAACAGATTTTCTATAAGATTTGATAATAAATGAAAAAAGAAAAATATGAAACAGGAAGGAGGGTGTTGTACATGGAACTGGAAAAGATAAAAGCGATCATCGCAGAGGTCTTAAACATTGATGCCGATTCGATCACCGCAGATACTACGTTTGTAGATGATCTGGGTGCGGATTCTCTTGATATTTTTCAGATCATCATGGGAATTGAAGAGGAATATGACATTGAACTTGAGAACGAAGCGGTAGAGCAGATCCAGACAGTGGGTGACGCTATTGAAGCGCTCCGCGCGATCAAATAAAAGATGAAATAAGGATGGGGTTGTCCGGTGACAGCCCCACTCGTATGGAGAGGGTTAAAGGAATGAACAAAAAAACAGAAGAATTAGAAGAGATTATCGGATATCATTTCAAAAATAAGCATTATCTTACACAGGCGCTGACACACAGTTCTTATGCAAATGAGAAGAAGCTTGGTAAGCTGGGATGTAACGAGAGACTGGAGTTTCTGGGAGATGCTGTTCTGGAGCTGATCAGCAGTGATTTTCTGTATGCCAAATTTACCCAGGTTCCGGAGGGTGAACTGACTAAAAAGAGAGCCAGCCTTGTATGTGAGCCAAGTCTTGCCTATTGTGCAAGAGAATTCGGACTTCCACAGTTTCTGCTTCTTGGAAAAGGAGAAGATATGACAGGCGGAAGAAACAGGGATTCTATCGTATCTGATGCGACAGAAGCTTTATTGGGAGCTATTTATCTGGATGGTGGTTTTGCTAGTGCAAAGGAGTTTGTGCTGAATTTTATCCTGAATGATATTGAACACAAACAGCTCTTTTATGATAGCAAGACCATCCTGCAGGAAATCGTGCAGGAAAAGGGAACTCAGCCGGTAGAATACGTTCTGATAAAAGAAGAAGGACCGGATCACAACAAAAACTTTACTGTAGATGCAAGAGTAAACGGTAAAGTAATGGGACAGGGAAGCGGTCATACCAAGAAAGCAGCAGAGCAGGCCGCGGCTTATCAGGCAATCCGCGTGCTTAAGAAATAAATAATTACTGAACGCGAAAGTTACTGTGCACGGAGTGAACAGTAACACACGAAGTGAGCAGTAATAATATACAGGAGAATTATGTATTTAAAGAATATAGAGGTACAGGGGTTTAAATCGTTTGCCCAGAAGATCAATTTTGAATTTCATAATGGAATTACCGGCATTGTAGGCCCGAATGGAAGTGGGAAGAGCAATGTTGGCGATGCGGTGAGATGGGTTCTGGGTGAACAGAGTGCCAAGTCTTTACGAGGAGGAAATATGCAGGATGTTATTTTCTCCGGTACAGAGACAAGGAAACCTTTAAGCTATGCGTCGGTGGCTATCACGCTGGACAATTCCGATCATAAACTCCCGGTTGATTTTAATGAAGTTACAGTTACCAGAAGACTTTACCGTTCCGGTGAGAGTGAATATAAGATCAATGGAAGTGCCTGCCGATTGAAGGATATCAACGAGATGTTCTATGATACCGGTATTGGCAAAGAAGGTTATTCGATTATCGGACAGGGCCAGATCGACAGGATCTTAAGCGGAAAGCCGGAAGAACGAAGAGAGCTTTTTGATGAGGCAGCAGGTATTGTTAAATTTAAAAGAAGAAAGAATACCACGATCAAGAAGCTGGAGGAAGAACGTCAGAATCTGGTGCGAGTGACCGACATCCTTTCAGAACTTACCAGACAGCTGGGACCGTTGGAGAAGCAGTCTGAGACAGCCAGAATTTACCTTGCAAAAAGGGAAACGCTGAAAGAACTGGATGTAAATATGTTCCTGATGGAGTTTGCGAATACGGCACAGGCGCTGAAAGAACTGGAAGAGAAACTTGCTATCGCACAGAATCAGTTAAAAGATACCCAGAAATCCTATGATCAGACGAAGGTTGAATATGAGCGTCTGGAACAGGAACTGGAAGATTTAAATGAAAAAATGGATGCACTGCGTATTTCCGGTCAGGAACAGGCAATTCATAAACAGCAGCTGGAAGGCCAGGTAAATGTATTAAATGAGCAGATCCTTGCAGGTGCGCAGAATGAGGAGCATTACAAGGGACGCCTTCAGACGATTGAGGAGGAACTTTCCGTAAGAACTTCTTCGCAGAAAAAACTGGAAGAAGAGAGAGCAGATATTTATGCGCAGTTAAAGACAGTCCGCACGAAACTTTCTGAGGAAGAAGAGAAGTTAAAGACAGCGCAGGAGAACATCGAGGCCTGTACGCAGGAAGTGGAGGATGGTAAGAATGAAATCATTGAAATACTCAACAGCCGTGCAAACACAAAAGGCAAGGCTCAGAGATTTGACGCAATGATGGAGCAGGCGGATATCCGTAAAGCGGAGATCAGCCAGCGAATCCTCAGATTAAAAAGTGAAGAGGAAGAGCAGCAGACGATTCTTTCCAAAGCGCAGAAACAATATGACGAGATCACAGAGCAGATTCAGTCTATGAATGAGGAATGTGAACATCTCAGTCAGAGCGCGGAACAGATTCAGGGGAAACTGAAAGAACAGAACGCTCAGATGGAAATGGGGCAGACTGCATATCACAGAGAGGCTTCCCGTCTGGAATCACTTAAGAATATCACAGAGCGCTATGATGGTTATGGAAACAGTATCCGAAGAGTCATGGAACAGAAAGAGCGGGTTCCGGGAATCCAGGGCGTTGTTGCGGATCTGATCCAGGTAAACAAAGATTATGAGATCGCGATTGAGACTGCATTGGGCGGAAGCATCCAGAACATTGTTACAGACAATGAACAGACGGCGAAAACACTGATTGAGTTTCTGAAGAAGAACCGTTATGGACGTGCTACCTTCCTGCCTATGAGCAGTATCAGTCCAAGAGGAGAATTTACCCCGAGAGAGGCACTGAGAGAGCCGGGCGTTATCGGTATTGCCAGTGAACTTGTGACCACAGCGCCACAGTATCAGCAGATTACGAAGTTTCTTCTCGGAAGAGTGCTGGTAGTTGACAATATTGACCATGCGATTATAATTGGAAGGAAATACAGACACAGTCTGAGAATGGTTACCACAGAGGGTGAATCCTTAAGTCCGGGTGGTTCCATGACAGGTGGTGCGTTCAGAAATAACAGCAACCTGCTTGGAAGACGTCGTGAGATCGAAGAGCTGGAAACAAAAGTAAGCCAGCTGAAGAATAATCTTGCGGAAATGCAGAAAGCGATTGAAGAAAATCGTAATCAGAGAAATATGATCCGTGACACGATTGCAGAATTTCAGGAGAAACTCCGCCAGAAATATATCGAGCAGAATACTGCCAGAATGAATATTAAACAGCAGGAGAAAAAGGCAGAAGAAATCCGAAGTGGATATGATCAGATTAACAGAGACCAGGCAGAAATCAAACGCCAGGTTATGGAGATCAGACAGGATCACGAACGAATCACGCAGGAACTGGAAAGTTCTAAACAGGATGAAAAAGAACTGGAGAGTTTTATCGAAACAAAGCAGTCAGAACTGGACGAGTGGAAAGAGGAAGAAGGAAAGGTTTCCAAAGGTCTGGAAGAGATTCGTCTTCAGTCATCCACCCTTGATCAGAAAGAGAAATTTGACCAGGAAAACTTAAGCCGACTGAGATCAGAAGTGAAGGCTCTGCAAACCGAGAAAGACGGAATCTATGAGTCTCTTGCTCATAGCAGTGAAGAGATGGAAAAGAAGCAGCAGATGATTACACAGCTTAAGAAAGAGGCAAAAGAATCAGACCTGCACGAGAGACAGTCAAAGGAACAGCTGGAAAATCTGCAGAAAGAAAAAGAAAGCAGAAACTCCCGGCATAAAGAATTCTTTGAGAAAAGAGATTATCTGTCCGGCCAGATCGGGCTTCTGGATAAAGAATGCTACCGTCTGCAGGGGCAGATGGAGAAGCTGGAAGAGAGCAGGGAGGAACGGATCGCTTATATGTGGTCAGAGTATGAGATTACCCCGAATAATGCTCTTTCTTACAGAAAAGAGGAACTGACAGACCTTTCAGAGATGAAGAAACAGGCAGCTCAGATCAAAGATGATATCAGAAGGCTCGGACCAGTCAATGTAAATGCGATAGAGGATTACAAAGAACTTCTGGAACGTCACACATTTCTTTCCGGTCAGTATGAGGATCTGGTTACAGCGGAGAAAACCCTGGAACAGATCATTCAGGAGCTTGACGAGGGAATGCGCAAGCAGTTTACAGAGAAGTTTGGCGAAATCCAGAAGGAATTTGACAAAGCATTCAAAGAGCTTTTTGGAGGCGGAAAAGGAACGCTGGAGCTTGATGAGGAGGCTGATATCCTGGAGGCCGGGATTAAGATCATTTCCCAGCCGCCTGGAAAGAAACTGCAGAATATGATGCAGCTTTCCGGTGGAGAGAAAGCACTTACAGCAATCGCTCTTCTTTTCGCAATTCAGAATCTGAAACCGTCACCGTTCTGCCTTCTGGATGAAATCGAGGCTGCGCTTGATGATTCCAACGTAGGACGTTTTGCCGGATATTTACAGAAGTTGACGAAAAACACACAATTTATTATAATAACCCATAGACGTGGAACTATGAACGCCGCAGACCGGCTTTATGGAATTACCATGCAGGAAAAAGGGGTATCGACACTGGTTTCTGTTGACTTAGTAGAGAACCAGCTTACCCAGTAACAGGAGGAGTATCATGGCAGAAGAAAAGAAAGGTTTTTTTAAACGTCTGGTCAGTGGACTGACAAAGACCAGAGACAATATCGTAGCCGGATTTGACAGTATTTTCAGTGGATTTTCCAGCATTGATGATGACTTCTATGAAGAACTGGAAGAGATTCTGATCATGGGAGATATCGGAATTAATGCAACCACTTCTATTATTGAGAATTTAAAGAAAGAGGTTTCCGAGCGTCGCATTAAGGAGCCGATGGAATGTAAGCAGCTTCTGATCAATGAGATTAAGGATCAGATGCGCGTGGACAGTACAGAGTATGAATTTGAGAATCGTAAATCTGTAGTCCTCGTGATCGGTGTCAATGGTGTTGGAAAGACTACCTCTGTAGGAAAGCTTGCGGGCAAGTTAAAGGATCAGGGTAAGAAAGTAGTTCTTGCGGCAGCCGATACATTTCGTGCAGCAGCCGGAGAACAGCTGACTGAGTGGGCGCACCGCGCAGGCGTAGAGATCATTGGTGGTCAGGCAGGCGCGGATCCGGCATCTGTAATCTATGATGCGGTGGCAGCTGCCAAAGCAAGAAATGCGGACGTACTTCTGTGCGACACAGCAGGACGTCTTCATAATAAAAAGAACCTTATGGAAGAACTTCGCAAAATATACAAGATTCTGGAGAGAGAGTATCCGGATGCATATCTGGAGACACTGGTAGTACTGGATGGTACCACCGGACAGAATGCTCTTGCACAGGCGAGACAGTTTGCGGAGGTCGCAAATGTCAACGGTATCATCCTTACCAAGCTGGATGGAACTGCCAAAGGTGGTATTGCAGTTGCAATCCAGTCCGAGCTTGATATACCGGTGAAGTACATTGGCGTAGGAGAAAGTATTGACGATCTTCAGAAATTCGATGCAGATGCATTTGTAAATGCGTTGTTTGATGTGGACCATAAAGAAACCCCGGACGCTCAAAATTACGACTGAAAAAATGGAGGAACAACATGCTTACATTAGAGAGTTTTGAACAGGCATCAGAGATCGTAAAACAGGTCACACAGGAAACAAAGCTGATCAAAAGCAGCTACTTCAGTGATCTTACAGGAAACAAAGTTTATCTGAAACCGGAGAATATGCAGCGTACAGGTGCATACAAGGTTCGTGGAGCTTATTATAAGATCAGCACACTTTCAGATGAAGAGAGAAATAAAGGGCTGATCACTGCATCTGCAGGAAATCATGCGCAGGGTGTTGCCTATGCAGCTCATAAATATGGAGTAAAGGCAGTGATCGTTATGCCTACAACTACTCCGCTGATCAAGGTTGAGAGAACAAAGAGCTATGGTGCAGAGGTTATTCTGCATGGCGATGTATATGATGAGGCATGTGCACATGCACTGGAGCTTGCCGAGAAAGAGGGATATACATTTATCCATCCGTTTGATGATCTGGCAGTTGCAACAGGACAGGGTACGATCGCAATGGAAATCGTTCAGGAGCTTCCACTTGTTGATTATATCCTGGTTCCGATCGGTGGAGGCGGACTTGCAACAGGTGTTTCCACACTTGCGAAACTTTTGAATCCACATATCAAAGTAATCGGTGTTGAGCCGGCCGGTGCAGCATGTATGAAGGCTTCTCTGAAGAAGGGTGAGGTTGTGACTCTTCCTCATGTAAATACGATTGCTGATGGTACTGCTGTACAGACTCCTGGAAAGAAGATTTTCCCGTATATCCAGAAGAATCTGGATGATATTATCACGATTGAGGATGATGAGCTGATCGTTGCTTTCCTTGACATGGTTGAGAATCATAAGATGATTGTTGAGAATTCCGGTCTTCTGACAGTGGCAGCGCTTCGTCATCTGGATGTGAAGGGTAAGAAGGTTGTTTCTATCTTAAGTGGTGGAAATATGGACGTTATCACGATGTCTTCTGTTGTTCAGCATGGTCTGATCCAGAGAGACAGAATCTTTACTGTGTCTGTTCTGATTCCGGATAAGCCGGGTGAACTGGTTCGTGTGGCCAGTGTGATTGCGAAGGCACAGGGTAATGTTATTAAGCTGGATCATAACCAGTTTGTAAGTACGAACAGAAATGCGGCTGTGGAGCTTAAGATTACGCTGGAGGCGTTTGGTACGGATCATAAGAATGAGATTGTGAAGGCGCTTGAGGATGCAGGATGCAGACCGAAGGTGATTCGTCCTAGTCTGTAATTGACAAGTGAATATTGGAATGGGAAACCCTGGGGTTCAGATGTGGACTCTGGGGTTTGTTTTTTTACTCAAAGAGGGACGCGCAGAAAAATCTTTTGTTTCGTGTGCGGTTTCGGGTCCTAAGATATTCTAAGCCGTCAGAAATCTGCTAAAAGCATGAGCAATCTGAGCCAAACTCGCTGCGCTCAGACAGTGTCTCAGATTGCTCATAACGCAGATTTCTGACGGCTTAGAATATCTAAGAACCCTGCAAATGCACACGAAACAAAAGATTTTTCTGCGCTGGGTGTTGAATGTATGCTGCAATCTTCTGAGGGGAGATGGCTTGTAAAAGCGTCATTTCACCAAGGGCTTGTAAAAATTAAAGATAAAGAAAAATTTTGACATTTCTATGGAAGCGTGATAATATGATTATAGAAAAAGAGTGCTACCGATAGACGGTTAGTCCGATATAAAATTAGACAAAAATTGCCGCTTAGTTTACCAGACTGGGGCGGCTATTTTTGTGCTTTGTGATTATCTTTACCGAATGTGTATCCGATACTAAAACAAGTTAAGCCGAAGCTTACTACTGTGATAAAATCTAAAATACTCATTGGCTTAGCCCTCCTTTCCGGTGAATTCCCGTACGGGTTTCTATGTAATCAGAGGGTCACAGTCCCTCTGCTGAAGGACTAACCGCCTACCGTTGTATGGTAGCACCCATGCACTGATTATAACGGTTGGAGTGTATGGCTGCAACAGCAAATTAAAGTGAGTGTTACTATAATAATTGAGATTAAATTTCTGGAAGACAAGGCAGAATGAAAAAATAACTTTGTCAAGAGAAAATGCTTGATATTAATTTTGAAAGAATGCCGTAAATACGCGCTTTTCCGGGCATATTGGCAGGAGTCTGTGACAATCTTGTGACAAATGCTGGAAAAATATGAATTTACAGTGTGAGAAAGCAGTAGAAAAGATATGGTGGTTCGGTTATAATAAAGAAAAAAGTATCGAAGCAGGAAAGGAGAAAACATTATGCCGGTAACAATAAAAATATTGTTGGATCAGTATACCGAAATATTACGGAAGATATATGGAAGTCATTTAAAGACAGTAATTTTATATGGATCCTATGCAAGGGGAGATTATAAGGCAGATTCTGATATAGATATAATGATTCTCCTGGACTTGTCAGACATAGATATTAAACAGTATCGCCATGAATTGTCAGGAGAAACTTTTGATTTCAATATGGATCATGACCTTGATATTAAACCGATAGCAAAAAGCCAACAGCATTTCCAGAACTGGGTTGATGTATACCCATTTTATGCGAATGTAAAGAAGGAAGGGGTGAAACTGTTTGATGCAGCCTAATGAAAAGGGAACCCAGAAAGATTTGGTACTGTATCGTATATAATAATTAAACAATACTTTTGAGGGAGCAAAAGACTCTGGGGGCAGACTTGACTTAGCCATTGTTATGATCGTCATAGACAGTATTTTGTATGCAGTTTATTTGTATGCACCTACACATGTAGCGTGCCAGACTTTCTTAGAAAGGGTGATGCCTATGGTATTTAATGGTTTTGTAGTAACAGCACATGCAGTAATTGCGAGTGTAGTGGCAAGTCTGCTGCTGCCTCAAGAGTATTGTTAAGTGTATCTTGTAGTTGAAAGATTTTTAGATATGAAAATAGAATAGTGGAATATACGATAAAAGCACTCAACGCCTTAATTGGTATTGGGTGCTTTTTAGTGTTTTATTCTTCTGTATAATCATTTGAGTTATTATTTTTGTTTTCGGTTGAAGAATGTGAAGATTCTCGTAGAAAGTTTAAATCAGGTATTTTTAAATGCCTTAATGATAATGTTGGGGGCACATAAGCACCTTCAGGGGTTAGGCCAGCTGCCTCTAGTTCGCTATCGTTTGGTTCATGGCACTGGGGTAATAATCGTTTATCAAGCCGCATTAAAGCATAATCCATAACATCTTCGATTAATTCATCTAATAAGTTATTTGGACAATAAAATAATTTGTTTTGAGGGCTTTTTATGATAAATCCTTTGCTTAATCTCATTGGGGCATTAAGCGTACTTATTCCGGAAGCTTCATCTTCGTTTTCTGGTATCTCGTATAGTTCATAATTATAAAAATTAAGTAAGGTATCGAAACAATTAGCTTTTTGATAATTAGTGGTATTAGATTTAGTTTTTTCTTCGGGAAAAATATTATCATCTCTACAAAGCAAATAATCTGCACGAACATGTAAAACTTCAGCGAAATTATTAGCTGCATCTACAGAAAGCTTACGTTTACCTCTTTCAAACATACAGACCGTTTCTTTTTTATAGTTTGCTCTGTTTCCTAAAGCTTCTTGGGTATATCCTGAGAGAAGCCTGCACTTTTTTAGGCGCTGTCCACATTCAATGTTAATGTTCATGTTAATTTCCTCCATTTTTGTTTATTTTAAAGATGATTTAAGCAATATTAGAATGATTTAGAAATGTTAAGTTAATTAACATGTGAACCATAAATACTGTTAATTTTATTAACATCTATGCTATAATAATATCATAAAAGAACCACATAGACAATGATGAAGTGGTAGAAAGGAATAAAATTTTATGAAAAGAAGAATTACAAACAATGAATTTGGAATTGAATCCAAAGCCGGACGTATTGAACAGGCGTGTGCAAGATATGGCGTTGGTAGAACTACTATGAGAAATATCGCAAAAGAGGCAGGAGCTGAAATAAAAGTAGGAAAATGTTATCTGATTAATTTTTCAAAAGTAGATGCTTTTATAGACAGTATTTCTGAGTAAGGCGGTGATTCTATGGGAGTATATGAAAACCTGCTGCCGGGCAAAGAAAATGCGCTGACACCGGAGTATCTTACTGTGAAATGCCATTTTTCCAGTGTTCGGATGCTTCAAAAACAGATCGAAGCAGAACGCAAGGCTGGCAAAGTCATATTATCAAACACAACTCCGCCTGGAGGATATTATCTTCCTGCAGCAGGAGACACGATGGAAATCCGAAAATTTATTCGTACTTTAGAGAATAGAGGTGAAAATACATTGAAAACTCTGGAAAGTGCAAGAGAATTATTGAAGGAATGGGAAGGTGATAATATTTGACCTATGAGGAAATCTTATCACATTTTCAAGTGAAGAAATATGGCAATGGAAAGGTACAAGCACTCTGTCCGGCGCATCCTGATAAGGAAGCCAGTTTGACGATTACGCAAGGGAATAATGGTAGGACTTTATTAAAATGCCATGCGGGTTGCAGCTCTGAAAGTGTTGTACTGGCAGCAGGATTAAAAATGGAAGACTTATTTAGTGAAAGTAGGCCAGCAGAGGAATGCTGGCGAATGTACATAGAAAGCCGAGAGAAAAGAAAGATTGAGGCTGTATACAATTACGTATCTATTAACGGCGAATATGCTTACACAAAAATACGCCTTGAAGGTAAGAAAATGCTTTTCGGAATACTTAAGGATGGGCGGTTTGAATATGGCTTGAAAGGAAGGAACAAAAAGGAATTCAATGCAATATTCGGAAGTGTTCCACGAATAAAAGAAGCCATTGAAAGAAACGAACCGATTTTTATACCTGAGGGTGAAAAGGACGTTAATACACTGGTAAAGAAAGGCTATACTGCTTTTTCATGTGGCGGGGCTAATGATTGGAATAAGAACGTATCAGAACTGTGTACGGATGCTGAAGTTGTCATTCTGGCTGATAATGATGCTCCAGGGAAGAAACTGGCAGCTGCTATTGAAAAAGATTTAAAAGGAATTTCTAAGAGTGTAAAGATAATTGTTCCGATGCCCGATACGCCAAAAGCAGATATAACTGATTATTTTGAAGAGGGACATACTGTTGAAGAATTTGAAAATTTAATAAGGAATGTTGATGATACAGAGAGCATTTGCACAGATGTTCAGCAAGATCAGAAGCAGGATACAGGTAAAAAACGAACTGTAACACAAAAAAGCAAGGACGAAGTAGTTGGAGGTCCGGCATTAGTCTTTAAATTCCTCGACTGCAACTATGATGAAGATGGAAATGTAAAAAGCGTAAAACAGCTTGTACATAATTTTGAAATCGTTATGGATAAAGACAGCCGTTTCGCCGGGAAAATCCGCCTTAATGAGTTTGCACAACAACCTTACCTATATGGTAGTGTACCATGGGAAAATGAGAATAATTGCAGAGCATGGAGTAGTCATGATGATTCAGCACTGTTTTCACTGATACAGGCTGATTATGGGCTTAAAAGCCGACAGGACTTTGCAGATGCATTGAAAAATGTTTCTATGCGGAATAAATTCCACCCAGTAAGAGAATTACTGGATTCCCTTACATGGGATGGAAAAGAGCATATAAGAAGCCTGCTGCCGGAATATCTTGGAGCAGAGGATTCTGATTATACATACCAGGTAATGCGCTTATGGATGTTAGGAGCTGTTTCAAGAGTGTATAAACCCGGAAGTAAATTTGATTATACAATCATTTTACAGGGGTCACAGGGCATTGGCAAGAGTACGTTTCTGAAATTGATGGCTTTGGATGATTTATGGTTCAATGATTCGTTGGATAGTTTGGATTCAGATAAAGCAGTGCAGTCACTTACCGGATCATGGATTATTGAGCTGGCAGAGCTTAAATCATTGGCAAGGACGGCGGGCGGTGTGGAGAGCGTAAAGCGTTTTCTGACAGCTACGCAGGACAAATACAGGATTCCTTATGAAAGGCGAGCAGACACGTTTTATAGACAGTGTGTATTTGCTGGAACCACTAATAAAGATGATTTTTTGCAGGATGAAACAGGAAACAGGCGTTTTCTTATTATTCACACAGGCTTTACAAAAACATCTAAGAGCCTTTTTACACCAGAAGTTATGGACGATATAAAACAGGCATGGGCGGAAGCAGTGCATATTTGGAAAAACGAAGATCCAGAATTGATACTTCCGGAAAACTGTATGCAGCAGGCTAAAGAACTTCAAGAGGCAAATATGGCAGATGATGGCAAGCGTGGAATTATTCTGGACTATTTGGAAGGAAAAACTCAGGTGTGTGCTAGAGAAATATGGTTCGAAGCATTAAAGGAAACCATACCACCAAAAAATTGGCAGGCATCAGAAATAAATAATATCGTTGCTAAAATACCGGGATGGGAAAGGCTTAAAACCCCACGTAAATTTGATGGATATGGACAACAACGAGGCTTCAGAAAAATAGCAATGAAAACTACAGAAGAGGAATCTGAAAATTCTGAGTTTGTTGTTGTTTCAGAGCAAGAACAAATGGAGCTTCCGTTTGATTAAGTAATTTTGCGGTTGTTTTTATGGATTGTAGTGAAGTTTGTAGAATGAATGTAGTTCGCTTAAATTCAGTATTTACAAGTGTTTCTACATATTCTACAAATACTACATTCTATAAAAAGAAATATATAAAAGATAATAATATAGGGATATAAGGGTATATAAAGAAACCTTTAAACTCTTTGGAACGATTGTAGTTGTAGTCTGTAGTTGGATTTTGTAATGGATTTTATAGGCGGTTTACCGCCGGAAAGGGAAAAATATATGTCAAAAAAATTAAAGAAACAGTCGGTATATTCAGTAGCTGATTTAGAAAGTTTGAAAGGATTTACAGTAGATGAAGTGAAATCAGATTCAAGGGGGGCTGAATGTAACTATGAAGCTTGTAAATAAAGCAGGAAACGTTGTAAAAATATATGTTGATTCAGTTTTGTTTGGAGCTGAATTAGTGAAATATACAGAGGAGTAACTTAATCATAGGGGAAACGATAATTATAGGCGGTAATCCGCCGGAAAGGATACTAATCATGAAAATTATGACACAGGATAAAACACGAGTTTTAAATTTTAAAATGACGTATATCAGTTGCGTGAGCAAGAATCGTATTTGTGAGGGTGATTTTGGCATTGCAGAATATGCGAGTCCAGAACGTGCAAAAGAAGTGTTGAATGATATGTTTCAAAAGTATGCAGCAGGAGAAAAAGTTTATATCATGCCGGAGGAGTAAAGTGGATAACACAAAGGAATTAAAGCCGATTTATGACATATTCACTGCTGCCTGGCGAGCATACAGAGAACATTACCCGCCGGGGAATCCGCAGGATGATACATACTGGTCAAAGCTGGTAGATGATCTTCACGAAATAGAATCGCAATATAATTGCCAGTTGTGCCGGGATATCTTGTGCAATGTTGCGTCAGATCTGGAGCGCAAAGCAAAAGTCCTACATCAGTCAAAGTAACTGACGCAGGACCGTATAAAAGGGGTGAGTCTTTCTGTAAGCTATTATACCACAAACAGGACAGGAGGACTCTATACCAATGAGCATCAGAAAAATGAAATTGAAAGATTATGGGATTACGCCGGGACGGGCAGCAGAACTCAAAGAAATGGTAAAAGATAAACAGTATTATTCTTTAGTAATCGAAGCATGCAACAGAGCAAATGACTTTCTTGCTTCGCATCTGGTAAAGAGTTTTACAGAAAGCGTGGGATATCGCCAGATATTCAAAAACAGCAATTCATGTGAACTTCCATGCACTGAAAATGATTTTTATGGTTATAAGCGGAAAGCACTTCATGAATTTGATTTACTGGTGAAAACAGTAGATTGGTAGTAGACGATGCTGGCAGAACCTGACAAAACCCCGCATATCACTCTATATAGGGGAGAACTTACGGAAACCTACGATTTCAGCATATATAGCCGAAAATATTAGCAAATATTAACATCTTCTCGGATCGGCAACCTGTCAAAACCGTCTGTTTCTCTGTATAGGGAATACATCTTGGAAAAACGTGGAGTTTCAGAGGATATAGTAAGGAAGCAGACTGATAAGAAATGATAAGGTTTTAGCATATATATCCGAAATCTTAGTATTTTTTAGTACTTTGATTGCCTAGTAAAACTTAGTATTTTGGCTCATATAGGCAGAGGCTTTCCATGGAAACATCAGAAAACCTCATGATTTTTCTGTATAGGATCATGGAACCTAACAAAAGCTAACATTTTTGTATGTATAGGTAAAACCTAAAAAAACCTTATATTTTTCGGATATAGAGGTGCAGAACTTAACAAAACTTAACATTTATCGGCATATAGATGAAAAAATGTAGGGAATTTTGTAACACGATAACGCGCGGGTGACTATTCAGAGATTTCGGAGTCCCTAAAAGTCTGGCACATGATTCCAAAATGAACTTCGAACGAACTTCGAGAAAATGCACTCAGATGTTATCGAACTCCGAGCGAACCCCGAGAAATGACCTTTTAATGAGTCAGTAAACAAAGAGCGAACAGAGCGAACATGAACAATACACGAACAAAACAAAAAAGGAGATTTTTATGAATGGATGTAACGAAAATGCAATTGAATTTATGACTAATGGTACTAAAGCAACATTAACATTCTCTCAGGGCCGGTATAAGTCAGTAATCCGCAAGCTGTCAGAGAAACATCCTGATGATTGTCAGATTATTGCGGATAATGAGGACGGAAGTATTTGTGCTCATGTTCCGGTAGCCTGGATCCGGATTTCTCCTCCGAAACAGTATACAGAGGAACAGCGTCAGCAGATGGGAGAACGGATGAGACGTAATGTGTCTGAAAATAAAGGAGTACAGGAATAAAACAGAGTAAAAATCAATTGTAATGCAACTAAGGTAAAGTTGTAGGAGTAAGGGAATAAAAAGGCTAAATGAGCCGATAAAACAGAGAGAAGAGATGATGCCGGTATTTAATAAAAATCCTGCTGCCGAACCTACGGTCCAATAAAAGACCTATTATGAGAAATACGGTCATTTACGGTCATGCGTTATTACTGATTTTTACGGTATTGGTCTGATTGAAGCAGTGAGGAAGCAGTGAAAAGTTATAAAAAGGGGCATCCATTATTTTGAGGATTCCTGTTATTGATAATGAAGCCGCAGGAAAGCCGCACAAAGCCGTGACGAACCCGTGAGAAATGGAATTAAAGCGGTGAGGAAGCGGTGAGAAACAGCATTATGATGGTGTTTTAGCATATATAGCCGAAAAGCAATAACATATTTACTCATGGTTGTTGAGAAATGTTGAGATTTTTTATATGTAGCCCCATAACAGTACAGTTATTTCCGAAATAGAACTTGAAAAAACTTGAAGTATTGGCTTATATAGCTCGGAAAAATAATTGCAGAGCGGAAAGGAGCGTTGTTATAGACGATTTAGTATATCTTAAAAATGAACAGGCAGTATGTGATAGTTTACAGGTAGCGGAGAAATTTGGAAAAAGGCATTCAGATGTCATTAGAGCAATAGAGAATTTATTGGCAAATGACTCAACGCAAAATTGCGTTCAGTGCATCAAGCCATCTAAGTATAAAGATGCTTCCGGAAAATATAATAAAAAGTATTTGTTGAATAAAGATGGCTTTGTGTTCCTGGCATTTGGCTTTACTGGAAAAGAGGCAGATGCCTGGAAATGGAAGTATATTGATGCGTTCAATCGGATGGAAAGACTTGTTTATGAAAAGAATACTGCTGCTTATCAGGTAGCAGATCAGGAAGAGAGGATCACCAGAAGAACAGAGACGGATGTTATCAAGGAATTTGTGGAATATGCCAGAGCGCAGGGAAGCACTCACGCAGATCACTATTACAGCAATTATACCAGACTGGCATATAAGAGTGTAGGAATCACTGACAAGACAACTGCTGCCGGAAGTCAGTTAGATGATCTGTCATTGGTGGAACATCTGATAGCGCATACTTTAAGAACTGGCATGGCAGCAGGACGTAATTACAAAGATATTTACCAGGACTGCAAGAATCGGCTGGAAGCTATGCGGTATTTACAGTGTACGGCGTGAAATGTTTTATTTGCCCAGAGTACAGGCATAAAACAAGGCGAAAATGGATGGAAACAGTGCAAGGGTATATTTGTATAGGGTAAGGTAGAATAAAGAGAAATAGACGATTATTACAAAGAAATGAAAGGTGTGGAAAACATAAAGGAAATGCTGAGAAGGATCCCAATAAATTGAATAGGCGAAGCGGCAGCAGATGAGAGTGTGGGCAAATGGAAATTGACAAATTCTGGGGACTGGCATATAATATACTTATCAAGACAGCCAGTAAGGGAAGTCAAGGTTCCCCGTCCTGGCAAGATATATGTTTAAGACGTAGCCGCCTATTCTTTACCAGAGAGCAGGGCGGCTATTTCTTATGTGTGTATGTAAGGATAGATACAATTAAGCTGGCTGTTGTCAGGATTATCATAAATATCTCGTAATCGCTCATAAGCATCCCCTCCTGTCAAGGCTCAGGATCAGGGGAACCACAGCCGCTCTACTGGCTGCCTGGATAAATATACTGTATTCAGTTCTAGCTTATCGAAATCCCATGTTTTATTGCTTGATCTTTAAGTTTGAGAAAATTTTTTGTTTGAGCATTTTTCATTCTACTATAAGCGCTAAAAGATTTGGGAGCTAGTTCAGGTAATTCATAAAAAATATGATAGTATTCTTTACGCATCAAATTTTTCTTATGAAATGCTTCCTGCTGTTTTATGTACTCAGGATTATCTTTTATATGATTGATCAATTGCTGATAGTTTGCATCATGATCAAGTACAGAATATATATATTTCTCAGCCTTGTCAGCTTCGTCAAACATTCCCATTTCTACGTGCCATTGTACTATCCGGTAAAAGTGGCTTTCGTCCCAAGATAAAAAAGGATGAGCAAACATTAATTCAGTACATTTCCATAAACAGGCTGAACATCTTATTTTATCTTTGCGATTATAAAAGCTTCCGGCTTTCATCCTTAAAACATAATCTAAATTTCCAGTAACGCCATATCCATCCATTATATTTTGATGTGCTGGGAATTTTGGTACAGGAATGCGCTTTAAATCGTCCAGATTCTCCAGATCATATTTTACTCCATCTGAAACCAGATATCTGGCATCGTACCAGCTTTCTTTATCAGTGGGATATACTTTGTACATCTCTCCATTTTTGAAATAGATGGTTTGAGCATCAGGAACATCATCGGATGATGAATTGAAAACACTTTTAATTTTATTGAAAAGGCTCATGGAATCCTCCTATGCAAATAGAACAGTAAAATATCAGGTATTGTTTTATTTTTTTACGATGGAAAGGCGATAGGTGACGTGACGATCTTCGGATGGTGGATTCTGAAAGACTTCCTCATCAACCTCCAGATTTGTCCAGTCATCTGTTTGAATTACACCGTCAATCAATTCTACCCGGATAAAATCAGGCAGATTCATAATATCATCATAGGTGTATAAACGTTTTGCCATGAGAGCACATCCTTTCGTGAATAATATTAGTTATGCGTTGTCACGTTCCATCCGTTGATCAACTGCTTTTTTGATATAACCGTTTACGGATTCTCCGGCAGCAGTCGCAGCGGCTTTGATTTCTTCGTATTTTTCCTTTTGGACATCAAGAGGAATACGTTTAAGTTTATTTTTTGCATATTCGATATCATATTTGGCTTTAGTTGAAATTTCAGGCATTAGAGATTTCCTCCTTGAGATACTTGTATGTATTTATTTAAAATGTCTCTATCCCATAAAAGAACGTTTGTTTTCTGGGCAAGATCTTTTGCTTGTCTGGTGAAATAGCGATTTGTCATTACTACTGGAACATGGCAATTATAATATCTACATCCGGAAAAGGCTTCTTGCACTGCTTTGTTTCCGATATCAGAAGAATAACATTTGCACTGTATGCCATATTTTACACCGCCTTTCTCGGCAAGAACATCGATTCCCTGATCTCCACTACCTTGTGTAACACTAACATTGTAGAAACCATTATTTTTGAGCAGCTCAGCACAATAATATTCGAAGTCGTGTCCTTCCATTGTATCGTAGACAGGAATTTGTGGTTCTGGTGATACATAAGATTCAACAGTGTCTTCTGGTTCAGAAGCGGATTCAGAAGCATAATCACTTTTGCTATATGACGGAATAATTGGTTCTACGTCATTAGAATCAGTAGAATTTGTTTTGATGATTCCTGAAAAAGTTCTGACTATAGAAGAAATAATGGTGCATACAAGAGCTATTATTACGGCACCAGGAACAAATATAACTAAAGTAGCAACAAGTCCGGCTATAATATGTGAACTGTCTTTCTGAAAACCAGTAATTGTAATGTAAACCATAAAAATAAGCCATAAAGCCGTAAAAAATGCTGTGACTTTGTGGTGAATGTAAAATGTTGTGATTTTTTTCAAATCTCTCTCTCCCTATAGTTGATTTTAATACTTCAAAATTATATCAAAAAGATGAAACTGTGTACATAGTAAAAAGATACAAAAAACTACGTACATATTTGTAAAAAAAGTCAATAGACAGGTAACTACGTACATAGTATACTATAATCAGTTCAAGGGAACAGAACAACAGCGAAGAGTGAAAATGAAGTGATAGTAAGATGTACCAAAGACACTTACATAACACCGGGCAAGGGTAAGGGGATAATGAGACGGTCGAGAAACCTTAGATAGCTTTAAGACCTGCCGGGGCTGTTGGGAATTCCGATAAAAGGAGGGATAAGAACATGAAGTACAACTTATCAAAGATCATGTTGAAAGCATGGAAAGTTTACCGCAAGACAAAGAATATCAGCTTTGCAGAAGCACTTCACAGAGCATGGTTATCTGCAAAGGCAGAAGAAATCAATGCAAAGAGAATCGAAGATGCGAAACATGCAGCAGGAATCACAGAGGAAACCAATACCTTTGCTAAGTGGAAAGAGCTTGGTTATAAGGTAAAGCATGGAGCATCAGCATTATTCGGATGTTCTCTTATCTGGGGAAGCAGGGGAGACGGCGCAGAATACAAGGCAAGTTTCTTTGGAAAGTCTCAGGTAGAAACAATTTAATAAAAAGCCCTTACCAGAGCGGCAACTCTGATAAAGGCAAAGTAGCCCGACAAACGATCAAAATTGAGGGGCTGTGCGTATTATAACATACTCATTCCCCTCAGACAACAAAAGAAAGGAACGAAAGTATGATATCAGTAATGGACGTTCTTGTAATTTTTTTGAGTGGATTTATATCTGCTAAAGTATGTGATTATGTACACGAATTAGAACGAGAGGAGAATGAAGCATGAGTAAAGAAAAAACATTGAGAACATCAGAAGAAACAGAAGTGATGCAGGCCATAGGTGTTCCGGCACAGGAGACAGAAGAAGTAAGCACAGCTCTTGCAACAGAGATTATCGCAGATCTCAAGAAACAGCTCGAGGAAGCAAAGGAAGAAGCGAAAGACTGGGAAGAAAGTTGGAATGTGTGTCGTGAGCAGGTTCGAGTACTGTCCAGACAGTCAGACATTATTAGTATGGCGTTAAGGATGGATGATGTAGAACTATTAGACTTAGCTTTTGGATTTGTTAGAGGATGCTATAACCAGCAGATTAAAAAGGAACAGGAGGCAGAAAACAATGGAGAAGTGTAATTTAACTCAGGTCCCTTGCAGAAAGGCAATAATGGACGTTGTCCAGGCTAACAAAGATAGAAGATCATTACAGCACATCTATGAGCTGGCAGAACTCTTTCGGATAGCTTGTTCCAGCAATGAAGCCTTTATGGAATTATCAGAGGAAGATCAGGAGCGTTTCTGGCTGATTATAGATGCTTTAATGATGAATGATCTGGAAGATCTCAAAAGAGTACATAACCTTGCTAATTATCTGATGGTAAAGCGGATTAAAGATAATGTGAAAGTGGCGGAGGCATAACATGGATTATAAAAAAGAAATTGAAAATTTTCTGAATGAAATCCAGAGCGAGAAATTTCTGAAATTTTTGTATAACGTAATTGTCTCATTTAAGAAGCAGTGGGGGTACTAATATGGATTACAAGAAAGAAACTATTGAGATATTACAGAAGGTAAATGATGACAGTCTGCTTGAATTCTTCTATAGATTCATTGCCAGAGTATTAAAGAACAGGGGAAATTGATATGGATTACAAAGAAGAAACTATTAAACTGATTCAGAAATGTAATAATCTTCACTGGCTGAAAGTAATTCATGCTTATGTTTTAAGATTGTTGGGATAATCAGAGGGGCGGCGGACTGCTGCCCTGCCTTAATATAAGAAAGGTATTACTATGGCGAGAAAAGACATTAAAGGTAGAAACCTCCGCGTAGGTGAATACTACGATGAAAAGAATCAGCGATATATGTTCCGTAAAATGGTTGATGGAGAGCGTGTGACAATTACAGCTGCCAGTCTGGCAGATCTCCGTAAGCAGGAGAATGATTTGTTATGTAAGATTGATAAAGGGGCAAGGTTCAACACAAAGAAAGCAAAAGAGACATTAAATCAGTATTTTGATTATTGGTTTGAGACATTTGCCAAGAGCGGGCGTAAAGCGACAACCTGCACCAACTATAAATCCTATTACAATACATATATTAGAAAAACAATAGGCAAGAAGCCAATCTGTAAGATTGAAAAGGTGGACTGCCAGAAAATCGTCAATGGAATGATTAAGGATGGAAAGAAAACTTCTACCATGACGAATTTAAAAAGCTGTTTAAATGCAGTATTTGAATGTGCAGTGGATGAAGATGTGATACTGAAGAATCCGGCCAGAAATCTCCAGATACCTCAGACAGGAGCAAAGAAACGTACAGCAATAGAATCAGATCAGATAAAACTGTTTATGGATTATGTAAAGACAAGTCCCCAGTATTCTTATGCTTATCCAGAATTTATTTTCTTATTTAATACAGGAGTAAGGATAGGAGAGCTTGCCGGGCTTACATGGGATAACGTAGATTTTAAAAATAATATGCTTACCATTGATAAGACGGTCAACCGTTACCGGAAAAAAGACTTCGGTTTTACTATGGCGTTGGCTTCTCCGAAGAGCAGAACATCAGTCAGAACGATTCCGATGAATAATGAGGTACGAAAAATGCTTCTGAAAGAAAAAATGAGGAATGCAGGTCCTACGATGTCAATTCCTTTTGTAGATGATTCCGGAAACATCAGGAGGCAGGTATCAGACATTGTATTTGCAAATTCTGTTGGGCGTGTCTGGAATGAACCTGGATTCTTAAATCTGATTAACCGAATCATAGAATCATACAACGAAGAAGCAGAGGAAAATGGAGAAGAGAAGCTTGAAAACTTTTGTCCTCACATGGCAAGACATACATATACTACATTGGCATATTCTGCCGGAGCTGATGTTAAGGCTGTCAGTGAGATTCTGGGGCATGCATCAACATCTGTGACAATTGACACTTATGCACATCTGACAGAGGAGAAAAAGCGAAAACAGGAAGAGGTGATAAAGACGATAAAGGTGCTGTAATGGCGCCTTTTTTTCTGGCCTTTTTGTGACAATTTCTGTGACAAATTTTGTGACAAAGACGACACGAGACGGAGTAAGACAAAAAAGATGGCAAATCAGAGAAGTGTTGATTTTACGCAGGATAACACAAGACAAAACAAGATAAAATTTAGTTCGTCAAGAGAAAATGCTTGACACCGTACCTGAAATAGGTTAAGATAGTCAAGGTGATTACAGATGGAGAAGTTTGTAGAGCAAGGTTATTTATATGATTTTTATGGAGAACTTCTGACAGAGAGACAGCAGCAGGTTTATGAGAGCGTGGTGCTGGAGGATTATTCGCTGAGTGAAGTCGCAGAGGATCTGGGCATCAGCAGACAGGGTGTGCATGATATGATCAAGAGATGCAATAAGACCCTTGAGGAATATGAACAGAAGCTCCATCTTGTAGAGAAATTCCTGAATATACGGGCACAGGTGAAGCAGATCCGTGTACTTGCCCAGGAATATCATTCCGATGAAATTGCAAATATTTCCAATGAGATTTTAGAGGAGTTATAACATATGGCATTTGAGAGCTTGACTGATAAACTGCAGAATGTATTTAAGAAGTTGCGAAGCAAGGGCCGCCTGACAGAGGAGGACGTTAAGCTTGCTCTTAAGGAAGTAAAGATGGCCCTGTTAGAGGCTGACGTAAACTTTAAGGTTGTGAAGCAGTTTACCAAATCTGTACAGGAGCAGGCAATCGGACAGGACGTTATGAGCGGTCTGAATCCGGGCCAGATGGTGATCAAGATTGTAAATGATGAACTTGTGAAACTTATGGGAAGTGAGACAACAGAGTTGCCTCTTCGTCCGGGAAATGAGATCACAGTGTTCATGATGGCAGGTCTGCAGGGTGCAGGTAAGACCACCACAGTTGCGAAGCTTGCAGGCAAGCTGAAGTCCAAAGGTAAGAAACCTCTCTTGGTTGCCTGTGATGTTTACCGTCCGGCGGCTATCACACAGCTGCAGGTCAATGGTGAGAAACAGGGCGTGGAAGTATTTTCCATGGGAGATAAGCAGAAACCTGTGGATATTGCGAAAGCAGCAATCGAGCATGCGAAAGCGAATCAGCAGAATGTGGTGCTTATCGATACAGCCGGTCGTCTTCATGTCGACGAGGATATGATGCAGGAGCTTGCAGATATTAAAGAGAATATTCATGTAGATGCAACAATCCTGATCGTAGATGCGATGACAGGACAGGATGCGGTAAATGTGGCTAGCACATTTGCTGATAAGGTAGGAATCGACGGTGTCATTCTTACGAAGATGGATGGTGATACCCGAGGTGGTGCAGCCCTTTCTATCAAGGCAGTAACCGGTAAACCTATTTTATATGTAGGTATGGGCGAGAAGCTTTCTGATCTGGAACAGTTCTATCCGGAACGTATGGCTTCCAGAATCCTTGGTATGGGTGATGTCATGAGTCTGATCGAGAAAGCGGAAGCTTCTATTGATAAAGAACAGGCACAGGACATGCAGAAGAAGTTAAAGAAAATGGACTTTGACTTCAACGATTATCTTACCAGTATGGAACAGATGAATAAGATGGGCGGTATCGGCAGTATCCTGAACATGCTTCCAGGAATGGGCGGCAAGATGAAGGACATCGAGGGAATGATCGATGAGAAAGCGATGGACAGAACCAAGTCAATCATCCTTTCTATGACACCTCAGGAGAGAAGCAATCCGTCAATCCTGAATATTTCCAGAAAGAACCGTATTGCCAGAGGCGCAGGAGTTGATGTCTCCGAAGTAAACCGTCTGGTGAAGCAGTTTGAACAGAGTAAGAAGATGATGAAACAGATGCCTGGCCTTATGGGCGGTAAAGCCGGTAAGCGTGGCGGCGGATTCAAACTTCCGTTCGGACTGTAAGTTAAGGTTGCCGGGCACGAAGTGAACAGCAGCTATTTGAGAAGTTAGCGAAGCGAATAACGCTTTGACATAAAAAGTTACTGCCTGAAACGGGCAGTAATTGCAAACATAAGAAAACAATATATTTTAATTTAATGGAGGAAATGAAACAATGGCAGTTAAAATCAGATTAAGAAGAATGGGACAGAAGAAAGCACCTTTTTATAGAATCGTAGTTGCAGATTCCCGTTGCAAACGTGATGGAAGATGTATCGAAGAAATCGGAACATATGATCCAAACCTTGAGCCAAGCGCTGTAACAGTAAACGAAGAAGCAGCTAAGAAATGGCTTGCAGCAGGAGCTCAGCCTACAGATGTTGTAGCAAAAATCCTCAAAGATGCCGGAATCGAAAAATAATTCAGATTTACCAGATAAGGTATTTCTGCAGCGTCCGTAGGGGACGGGTCAGGGAGGTATGTAATGAAAGAATTAGTGGAAGTAATTGCAAAATCTCTTGTTGAAAATCCGGATGAAGTGGTTGTTACTGAGACAGAAAAGGAAGACGCAATTATCGTTGAGCTGAAGGTCGGACCTGCTGATATGGGTAAGGTTATCGGACGTCAGGGAAGAATTGCGAAAGCAATCCGCACTGTAGTCAAAGCGGCTTCTTCAAAAAGCAGCAAAAAAGTGATTGTAGATATTCTGCAATGAAAATAGGGTCAGGAGCTGTGGAACATCCCATGGCTCCTGATTTGGGTTTATTATGAAAAAATGGGAGAGCAGATGGAAGATTTATTAAAAGTTGGTGTGATCACTACGACACACGGAGTACGCGGAGAAGTAAAGGTATATCCAACCACAGATGCAGACAGATTTCTGGATCTGGAATATGTTCTGCTTGACACTGGCAGAGAGAAAAGAAAGCTTGAAATTGAGAATGTTAAGTATTTCAAGAACCTTGTAATTCTGAAATTCAAGGGAATTGACAATATTAATGATATAGAGATGTATAAGAAAAGAGAACTCTGGGTTCCGAGAGAAGAAGCACAGGAGCTGGAAGATGATGAGTATTATATTGCAGACCTGATCGGAATGGATGTTGTTCTCGAAGATGGAAGCAAATTCGGAACTTTGAAAGATGTAATGGAGACTGGTGCCAATGATGTCTATGTAGTAGAGGACACGAAAGGTGCGGAGGTTCTTCTTCCAGCGATCAAGGAGTGTATTCTTGATGTGGATGTGGAGAAGAATGTAATGACCATTCATCTGATGAAAGGATTAATATAAATGAATTTTCATGTTTTGACCCTGTTTCCGGAGATGATTGAAAATGGTATGAACACGAGTATTACCGGACGTGCCATTACAAAAGGTCTCCTGACACTGGAAGCAGTGAATATCCGCGATTATGCGTTTAATAAACATCAGAAAGTGGATGACTATACTTATGGCGGCGGCGCCGGGATGCTGATGCAGGCAGAACCGGTTTATCTCGCATATGAGGCGATTGCCAAACGCACAGCAAAGCGGCCGAGGGTTGTATATCTGACTCCTCAGGGACAGGTATTTAATCAGGCAATGGCACGCGAGATGGCGCAGGAGGAAGATCTGGTATTCCTCTGTGGACACTATGAAGGAATCGACGAACGTGTTCTGGAGGAAATCGTGACAGATTATGTATCTATCGGAGATTATGTGCTTACAGGCGGGGAACTTCCGGCTATGGTCATGATGGATTCTATTTCCAGAATGGTTCCGGGAGTGCTGAATAATCAGGAATCCGGTGAGACAGAATCTTTTGCGGGAAATCTTCTGGAATATCCGCAGTACAGCCGCCCGGAAGAATGGCATGGGAAAAAGGTGCCGGAGGTTCTGATGTCCGGTCATCATGCAAATATAGAGAAATGGCGCAGGGAGCAGTCTGTTTACCGTACGGCAAAGAGACGCCCGGATCTTTTAAAGAAGGCGGATCTGACCAATAAAGAATGGAATTATGTGCGCCAGTTAAGGAAACAGTGGAAGGAAGAAGAGGAGCAGACAAAATGAAAACAGCAGATTTTTATTATGATCTTCCTCAGGAACTGATTGCTCAGGATCCTCTGGAGGACAGAAGTTCATCCAGACTGATGCATCTGTCTTTACAGGATGGAAGCATTGAACACCGTCATTTTACAGATGTATTGGATTATCTGGAAGAGGGCGACTGCCTGGTTATCAATGATACAAAGGTAATCCCTGCCCGTTTATACGGACATAAAGAAGAGACAGGAGCACTGATTGAGATCCTGCTTCTGAAGAGAAAAGAAAACGATATCTGGGAATGTCTGGTAAAACCTGGAAAGAAAGCACGTCCGGGAGCGAAGATCACATTTGGAAATGGAATTTTAAAGGGTGAGATCATTGATGTTGTGGAAGAGGGAAACCGCCTGATTCAGTTCCATTATGAAGGAATCTTTGAGGAGATTCTGGATCAGCTTGGAGAAATGCCTCTGCCACCATATATTACTCATAAACTGAAAGACAAGAACCGTTATCAGACTGTTTACGCAAAGAATGAAGGATCCGCAGCAGCACCGACCGCAGGATTGCATTTTACAAAGGAATTGCTGGAAAAGGTGAAAGAAAAAGGCGTGAATATCGCCCATGTGACTCTCCATGTAGGCCTTGGAACTTTCCGCCCTGTAAAGGTTGATGATGTGGAAAGCCACCATATGCATTCTGAATTCTATATTGTAGAAGAAGATCAGGCGAAGCTGATCAACGATACAAAGAAAGCAGGAAAACGTGTTATTTCCGTAGGAACCACGAGCTGCAGAACTCTGGAATCCGCAACAGGAGAAGATGGAATCCTGAGATCAGGAAGCGGCTGGACAGAGATTTTCATTTATCCGGGATATAAATTCAAGATGATTGATGGACTGATTACAAATTTCCATCTGCCGGAGTCCACACTTCTGATGCTGGTATCTGCACTGGCAGGCAAGGAGAATATCATGCGTGCCTATGAGACGGCAGTACAGGAAAGATATAGATTTTTCTCTTTTGGAGATGCAATGATAATAATATAATATCAACATAAAAATATTTCATATTATATAATGGATAATATGAAATACATAAAGAAAGCCGAGAAATCTGAAAAGACTTCCCGGCTTTTGGCGTCTAATTCATATCAACTGTGTTATTATCAGAAGAATTAGCACTATCTGTATTATTTCCTGTTGTGCTGCTATTATATTTTGCAGTAAAGGTAGTACCTTCCGCAGTAGAAATCCATGAGCTTCGTTCATTGATCTTATTCAAAATTCGTGTAGCTTCGTCGCCCTCGGCAGGAGTTGGCTGATAGTTATTGTAACCTTCATACGCTGCGGAAGAAATAGAGCATGGAATAATATTAGTCACATTATCATCTTTGACGCCGTCAGAATCAATGGTAAAGGTCTGCTGATAGATCATGGTGTCCATATCGCTTGGAGAACTGTTTCCACCGAAGCAGAAGTTTCCAAGACTGTACACGATATTTTTACCCTTATAGGTTTCAATGCCCTGAAGAACATGAGGGTGATGTCCGCATACAAGATCGGCACCTTCATCAATGGCCAGGCGTCCAAGGGTGGTCTGGTTGCTGTCCGGGACGGTTTCGGTCTCATTTCCCCAGTGGAAAATAACTACGATTAGCTGTGCACCATCAGCTTTTACTTTCGCAATATTATCTTTTAACTGCTGTTCTCTGCCAAGGTGGTCATTCAGTTCATAGATGCCGACTAATCCGACCTTAACGCCCTTTATATCCATTACGGCGGTTTCATCATATCCGAAATGTACGATTCCTGCATTATCCAATGCGGTGAGTGTGTCTTCGAAACTCTGATCTCCGTAGTCATGGCTGTGGTTATTGGCAGTATTTACCGCTTCAACAGAACCACTTGTCAAAATAGAAGCATAAGAGGCAGGTGCTTTGAAAGCAAATGTTTTATCTTCACGTTCGGTTGAGTCAGTAAGTGTTCCTTCGAAATTCGCAATCGTCAGATCATCTGCAGAGAAAATGCTCTTTACATTCTGCAGGAAATAATCGGCACCATAATTTTCATAGTAAGCGTTTAAACTGGTGTCATAATCAAATGTCTCATCTGTCCCAAGGGTACAGTCACCTACAACACTGAGAGTCAGAGATACAGGCGAATCTACGGTAGAATCTGACGCTGTATCAGATTCAGAAGGATTAGAAGCCGAAGAAGCGGATTTGCTGCTGTCCGAAGAGACATTCATTGATACAGCATTTTTGGAAGCGGTTTTCCGTGAATGTATATAGTTGCTGCATCCGCGGATTCCTGCCAGAAGCAGTATAAAAACCAGAACAAAAATGCCGATTCCGGCTGCAATCAGTAGTTTCTGCCGTCTTTCCTGATAATATTTTGATTTTCTGTAGATATTTTTTCTGCGGGATGTCGAGGTTTTGCCCTGTGGTCTTTTAGATTTAGGATTCATATGTATTCTCGCTTTCTTATGAGTGATAAGGACATTCAGATTACTGAAAAATGAAAAAACAGTGGTCTATTCAGTATCCGTACAGTTAAGGAAGTCAATCGGATATTCGCAATCCGCTTTCGCTACTTGCTCATAACCAAATAACTGCTTCGCAGTTTATCAGAAGGGGCTTGTACCCCTTCTGATACAAGCAAGTCCCCACCCACTGCTTATTGCTCTTCGCAATTGAAGCAGGGGACTTACTTGATTTGGTCAAATCATTGGAAAACTCTGTGAGGTGAAATAAGAATCTGAATTTATATTTCACAAAAACAGATATATTCATATGAAAATTTTGTGTGAATAATGGATTACTGAATGGTTAAATTATATAAGAAGTATATAGAGAATTCACAGAATCGTCAACAAATAAGTCTTTTCATAAAACCACATTTTTGTTATAATACTATGACAAAAGGTTACATAAATATTACAGACAGAGGAATGGGATATGTTATATATAGGAAATCACACAAGCTCATCCAAAGGATATCTGGCGATGGGAAAACAGATGCTTGCAAATGGCGGCAACACTTTTGCATTTTTTACAAGAAATCCAAGAGGGGGAAAGGCAAAAGAGATTAATCCGCAAGATGTACAGGCATTTTTACAGTTGGAGCAGGAAAATCATTTCGGCAAGCTGGTAGCACATGCGCCATATGTGATGAATTGCTGTGCTGCTAAGGAGAATCTGAGAGAGTTCGCCAGAGAGACAATGGCGGATGATCTGAAACGCCTGGAACTGACACCGGGAAATTATTACAATTTTCATCCGGGCAGCCACGTAGGCCAGGGGGCAGAAACAGGAATTGCCAAAATCGCGGAAATCCTGAATGAAGTTCTTACAAAAGAACAGAGCACGACAGTTCTTCTTGAGACAATGTCAGGAAAGGGCAGCGAGGTAGGAAGAAACTTTCAGGAACTGCGCCAGATTATTGACCAGGTGGAACTGAAAGAGAAACTGGGCGTCTGTCTGGATACCTGTCATGTCTGGGATGGAGGATATGATATCGTCAGTGATCTTGACGGGGTATTTACTGAGTTTGACCAGATTATCGGTCTTGACAGACTGAAAGCGATTCATTTAAATGACAGTATGAATGGTCTTGGCAGTCACAAAGACCGTCATGCCAGACTCGGGGAAGGCGAGATTGGACTGGAAGCACTTGTGCGTGTGATTAATCATCCCGCGACAAAGGGCGTTCCGTTTATTCTGGAAACACCGAACGATGATGAGGGGTGGGCGCGTGAGATTGCACTTCTCAGGAAAGAATATGAGGAAAAACAGGGATGAAAACATTGATTTTTAATGGTTCACCGAGGAAAAACGGCGAAACTGCATATATGATTCGGACATTGCAGGAAAATCTCGGCGGAGAGTACAAAGTAGTTGATGCATACAGGGCACAGATCCGTCCGTGTATAGATTGCAGATGGTGTTTTGACCATGCGGGATGTGCGGTTAAAGATGAGTGGCAGGAGATTCTTTCCTATATTGAGGAATGTGATCACATTATTATTGCCTCCCCTGTATATTTTGAAGAAGTTACGGGCATGCTTCTTGCAGTGATGAGCAGGCTGCAGACCTATTTCAGCGCCAGATATATCCGTAAGGAAGAACCGGTTCCGAAGAAAAAAACAGGAGCTGTTCTTCTGGCTGCAGGAAGTATCGGACCAAGAGAGAAAGCAGAGAGCACAGCAGAAATGCTGCTTCGCCAGATGAGCTGTGAGAGTCTGGGAACGGTGTATGTAAACCGTACAGATAAAGTGCCGGTCAGAGACAGGGATGATATGATACAGGAGATAAAAGAACTGGCAGTTAAATTAAAGATGAAAGGATGAATAGAATGAAGAAATTTAGATACATGATAATTACAGGTATGCTTCTTGCATCTATCGGCCTGGCCGGTTGTGGAAAAAAGTCAGAAGATGATATTACGAACAAAGAAATCTATCAGGATGACCTTCAGCCGCTGACAGAAGAAGAACTCAATGAAATGGATGCGGACACTTCTGATGAAGATATGAAGCAGATTGACGAACCTGAGGATGAAAATGCAGATAGCGCAGAGACAGCAGATGCTGCGAAAACAGAAAATACAACAGAAAATACAGCAAAAGATGCTGCATCCTCAGATACAACAAAAACTTCAAAATAGTCAGGAATACTACATCATTTTCCGCTTATAATAAGCAAGCAGCGGAAGTGGATTGTGAATATCCGATTGACGATTTATGAAAAAAGCACTCGTGGGAGTGCTTTTTTCGTTAGAAGAAGTAAATATTTAACCGAATCAAGTAAGTCCCCTGCGGAGGTTGCGAAGAGCAATAAGCAGTGGGTGGGGACTTACTTGTATCAGGAGGGGTACAAGCCCCTCCTGATAAACTGCGAAGCAGTTATTCGGTTATGAGCAAGTAGCGAAAGCGGATTGCGAATATCCGATTGACTTGAATCAGGTAAACTTCCTGCTTCAATTGCAGATACCTGCCTGATTTCTGTTGAAGAAAACTCCGTCAAATTAAGAAAAAACTTCGTTTTTCAGTTCTTCCCCATTCATAAATGCCTTTGCATTTTCCAGAGTGGTTTCTGCGATGTTATCCAGTGCTTCGCGTGTAAAGAATCCCTGATGAGAAGTCATGACTACATTCGGGAAGGAAAGAAGACGCTGAGTGATAGAACTCTGCAGGATACGCTCGGACATATCCTCAAACACAAAATCAGTTTCTTCCTCATAAACATCAAGACCAACTGCAAAGAATTTATGATCGCGGATTCCGGAAATCAAATCCTCTGTTTTGATCAGACCACCACGGGAAGTATTTACAAGAATCACGCCATCTTTCATCTTAGAAATAGTTTTTTCATTAATGAGATGCTTGGTTTCCTTAGTAAGAGGGCAGTGAAGACTGATCAGATCACTGGTTGTAAGAAGCTCATCCAGAGATACATATTCCAGATAATCAAGGTTTTTATTCGGATAAAGATCGTAAGCGATAACTCTCATGCCAAAGCCCTTGCAGATTTTTGCCATTGCCTGTCCGATTTTACCTGTACCGATGATACCGGCTGTTTTCTGATAGAAGTTTACGCCCATCAGACCGCTTAATGCGAAGTTGTTTTCGCGGCATTTGATGTATGCTTTATGTGTGTGGCGGTTTGCTGTGAGAGCAAGTGCCATTGCATGTTCTGCAACAGCCTCCGGAGAATATCCCGGAACACGCAGAACTTTTATACCGTATTTGTGAGCAGTTTCCAGATCTACATTATTGTATCCGGCGCAGCGCATAAGAATCAGTTTTACGCCCTGTGCGTTAAGTCCTTCGATTACCTGAGTGCCCAGATCTGCGTTTACGAAAGCGCAGATGGCTTCATAGCCATGAGCAAGGGATGCAGTTTCTTCGTGAATATTTGCTTCTGTAAATTTAATTTCAATACCTGGATAGGAAGGAAGAAGCTTTTCGAAAAATTCCTCGTCGTAATTTTTAGTGCCGTAAAATAAAATTTTCATAAATAGTTAGCTCCTCTCTGTTCGGGTATATATCAGATACAGTATTTTAACTGAATCAAGTAAGTCTCCTGCTTCAATTGCGAAGAGCAATAAGCAGTGGGTGGGGACTTGCTTGCATCTGAATATAATTACCGTAAAAATATTATGTTGTTAAAATAATAACAATGCTACGAGGCACATTATAAATGATTTTCTGAAAAAAGAAAAGGGTATTTTGGATAAAAAATCTCAAGTATTAATAAAAATACAAAATTTCATTTTAATAATTTGTTTACAAGATGCAAAATAACAAATTTTGGAAATGACAGTATTGTTTATCTAATGATAAGTATGTACTAAAAAGAAAAAAGTATTCCCGTTTTATACAATAAAAACTCCCAACAATGTTTGAACAAAAACATTCGTTGGGAGTTATGGTATAAAATTACTTATAAATTATTTCCCAAGAGAATACAAATCCTCATAAAATTCTGGATAGGAGATCTTAACACAGTCGCCATCCTTAATTGTGAGTGTACCATCACAGATTGTTCCTGCCACAGCAAAGGACATAGCGATTCGGTGATCGAGATAAGAGTTGATCTCTGCACCATGAAGTGGTTTACCGCCATGAATGATCATTCCGTCATCAGTCGGCTGAATGTCAGCACCCATACGTTTCAGTCCTTCTGTTACAACTGCGATACGGTCAGATTCTTTAACCTTCAGTTCCTGCGCATCCTTAATGACGGTAGTCCCCTCTGCAAAAGCGGCCATAACGGCAATCATTGGAATCTCATCGATCAATGTCGGAATAATTTCTCCCTCAACAGTGGTTCCGTGAAGGCTGCTGGTGCGGATCAGAAGGTCTGCAGTAGGTTCACCTTCGGTACTTGCATTTAATAATGTAATGTCAGCTCCCATAGCTTTGCATACACGCAGCATACCATCTCTGGTAGGGTTGATTCCTACATTTTTAAGAAGAATCTCGCTTCCTGGTGTGAGAAGTCCTGCCGCAATAAAATACGCAGCGGAAGAGATATCTCCAGGCACTTTAATTTCACGTCCGTTTAACACTGGTTCCGGTTCGATGGAAGCGGTTGTTCCCGCAGAAGATACCTTTGCTCCGAAATAATTCAGCATAATCTCAGTATGATTTCTTGACAGCACCGGTTCGGTAACGCTGGTAATGCCGTCTGCATACATTCCTGCAAGAAGTACGCAGGATTTTACCTGTGCGGAAGCAACCGGAGACTGATAATGAGTGGCATGCAAAGGTTTACCTGTAATACGTAAAGGTGCGCAGCCATTGTCTTTGAGACTTACGATATCAGCTCCCATAGAAAGAAGAGGAGTCATGATACGCTTCATTGGACGGGACTGGATAGAAGCATCTCCGTTTAATTCACTGGTAAAAGCCTGTCCGGCCAGAATTCCGGAGATAAGTCTTGTGGTAGTTCCACTGTTTCCTACGTCCAGAATTTCAGATGGCGCGCTCAGCCCATGAAGGCCTTTTCCATGCACCAGAATTTCTGAAGCATTTCGCTCAATATCAATTCCCATATTCTGGAAACAGGAGATAGTAGAAAGACAGTCTGCTCCTTCCAGAAAATGTGTGATTTTTGTCGTACCCTGTGCAAGAGAACCGAACATAACCGCACGGTGGGAGATAGATTTATCACCTGGTACAGTCAGCTCTCCTGAGAGGTGTGTCTGTTTTTTGATTTCCATGTTTGACTCCTGCCTGTTTTATAATATTTTGCCTGAATATCAAGCGGCCAATACACTGTTTGAAATAACTACACTATTTATCTGTTTGTACATTCAAATCTGTATCCTGTTCAATTGATGTAGTTATTTAACGTTCGTATACGATATAATTTCGTTTCTTAAGAAGTGCAGCACCCTTTTCCATAGCTGTTCCGTCATAGAATTCGATTTTAAGAACACCTTCCTCAAATTCACGGTTATGGATAATTCCGATATTCTTGATACTGATCTTCTCCATAGCCAGAATAGTTGCGATAGTGGCAATTCCTCCGGCTTCATCAGCAATGTCCAGATACAGGACATATGCTTTCTTGAGCAGTCCATTGTCCACAACATCGATGGAGTCACGATAATCTCTGGAGTGTGCAAACATCTGATACAGACTCTTGGAGTCTTTATTATCTACAAAACAACGGATCTGCACCAGCAGACGGATATAGTCGTCCAGAACATTGGAAATATTCTGGTTGTTTTCCACGCAGATCTGTTCCCACATAATCGGAGAGGAGGAGGCGATACGTGTGATGTCGCGGAAACCTCCGGCTGCGATCGTTTTCATATATTCCTGGTCGCTGTCCAGCATGCTGACAAGATTTACCAGTGCAGAAGCGATGATATGAGGAAGATGGCTGACTCCGGCAGTGATAAAATCATGTTCTTCACTTGTAAGAACCATAGGGATTGCTCCAAGGGAAGAAATCATTTCTGTAAAGTCAGTCAGTTTCTCTAATGGCACTTCGCCGCCGGGAGTGATGATATAATAAGCATTCTCAATCAGGCGGTCACTGGAAGCCTCGAATCCGGTTTTCTCCGAACCTGCCATTGGATGGCCGCCGATAAAACGGGATTCCATGCCAAGGCGCTCAACTTCTTTATGGATAATGCCCTTGACACTTCCGACATCTGTGATGATGGTGTCAGGACCGATATTCTCTTTAAAATATTCCAGATACTTTACATTATATTCTACAGGTGTACACAGGAAAATATAATCACAGCCTTTGAAACGCTCGTCGTGTTCTTCACAGACGGCATCGATCATATTACTGCTGACTGCTGTGGCAAGTGTTTCCCGATCCTGGTCATAGGCGAGGATACGGTAATCTTCGTGGTATTTCCGGATGGCCTTGGCGATTGAACCGCCAATCAGTCCGAGACCGATAAAACCGATGGTTTTCATAGTGGTTTCTTGCATCCTTTCAAATAGCTTTTTTTGTTACTGTTCATACGCTGCTATTTCGCGGGGCGTTTTGACATATTCATACCAAAAAACCAGAGACATACAGCGTGAATTCATACGATTTGCATATCATATTTTTCTATTTTAAAGGATATAATTTGAAAAGTCAATTCGTTGAGAGACTTTTATACATAAATAATTTAAAGCGACAGAGTAAACGGGCTTATGAGAGTGTCAGACGTTTACTATTACTGTGCACGAAGTGAACAATATCCATTTACTTTTTGCCAGAGATAAATAGTACATAAAAATCTTGTATACGTCTGATATTACATTTGTGCCAAATTACACAGCTAAAATCTGTAAAAATTACTGAAAATATATAAAATGCTTATGAAAATACAAAGAGTTCACAAAAAAAGATGTTAAAATTTCATAAAATACTTGAAAAATACAAAAAAATTTAGTAATATATAGCCATATCGTTGCTGCGGGCGTTATAAGCAGCGACAACATAACAGACAAACAGGGAGGTACGCAACATGGATGTATTTAGAACTGACCGAATTAGAAATGTAGTCCTTTTAGGTCATGGGGGCGCTGGCAAGACTACACTGGCCGAAGCAATGGCTTACTTAGCAGGAATGACAAACCGTCTCGGAAGAGTAGAGGACGGAAATACTGTCAGCGATTATGACAAAGAAGAGATTAAGAGACATTTTTCCATTTCTACCACATTGATTCCGGTACCATGGGATAAGGTAAAGATCAATGTGCTGGATACTCCCGGATATTTCGATTTCGTAGGTGAAGTAGAAGAAGCAGTAAGTGCAGCAGATGCAGCAATCATTGTAGTTTCCGGTAAAGCCGGTGTTCAGGTCGGAACACAGAAAGCATGGAATTTATGCGAGAAATATAAACTTCCGAGAATGATCTTTGTAACTGACATGGACGTAGATGATGTCAGCTATCGTAAAGTAGTAGAGCAGCTCACAGAACTCTATGGCAAGAAGATCGCACCGCTTCATTTCCCAATCCGTGAAGACGGTAAATTCGTAGGATATGTAAACGTTGTAAAACAGGCAGGACGTAAATACATAGATAAAGGTAAGAAAGAGGAATGCCCGATTCCTGAATACCTGGATGAATATCTGGAGAAATATCATGATATCCTTATGGAATCTGTTGCAGAGACCAGCGAGGAATTCATGGATCGTTACTTCGAAGGAGATACTTTCTCAGTGACAGAGGTTTCCGCGGCGCTTGCAATGAACGTACAGGAGGCATCTATCGTACCTGTATGCATGGGCTCACCAATCAATCTTCGCGGTGTATCCAATCTTCTGGATGACATCTGCGGATATTTCCCAAGTCCGGACAAACGTTCCTGCAACGGAATCGCTCAGAAGACAAATGAGATCTTTGAAGCAAACTACGACTTCACGAAAGTGAAATCCGCATATGTGTGGAAAACAATTGCAGACCCGTTCCTTGGCAAATATTCTCTTATTAAAGTATGCTCCGGTGTTATCAAATCCGATGACACTTTATTAAACGTAGAGAAAGGCGAAGAAGAACGTCTGAATAAATTATATGTACTTGAAGGATCCAAACCGATCGAGGTTCCGGAACTTCATGCCGGTGATATTGGTGCAATTGCCAAATTAAACAGCGTACAGACTGGTGACAGCCTTGCGACAAAAGCAAATCCGATTCTTTATCCGAAGGCACTCCTTTCCACACCATATACCTGCAAGAGATTTAAAGCAGTGAAGAAAGGTGATGAGGATAAGATTTCCCAGGCACTTGCGAAGATGATGAGTGAAGACAAAACACTTCGTGTAGTAAATGACAGTGCAAACCGTCAGAGCCTTATCTATGGTATCGGTGATCAGCATCTCGATATCGTTATGAATAAATTAAAAGAACGCTACAAAGTAGATGTTGAGCTGAGCAAACCGAAGGTTCCGTTCCGTGAGACGATCCGTAAGAATGCAGATGTAGAAGGCAAACATAAGAAACAGTCCGGTGGACATGGACAGTATGGACATGTTAAGATGCGTTTCGAGCCATCAGGCGATCTGGAGACACCTTATGAATTTGAACAGGTTGTAGTTGGTGGTGCAGTTCCGAAGAACTACTTCCCGGCAGTTGAGAAAGGGCTTCAGGAATGCGTATTAAAAGGACCTCTGGCTGCATATCCTGTAGTTGGTGTGAAAGCTACCTTATATGATGGATCTTATCATCCGGTAGACTCCTCAGAAATGGCATTCAAGATGGCAACGATTCTTGCATTTAAGAAAGGCTTTATGGATGCATCACCTATACTCTTAGAGCCAATCGTATCTATGAAAGTAACTGTTCCGGATAAATTTACCGGTGATGTTATGGGTGACCTGAACAAACGTCGTGGCCGTGTTCTTGGTATGACTCCTGATCATCAGGGCAATACCATTATTGAGGCAGATGTTCCACAGCTTGAGATTTATGGATATTCCACAGATCTTCGTTCTATGACAGGTGGAAGCGGAGAATTCTCCTATGAATTTGCACGCTACGAGCAGGCTCCTGGAGATATTCAGGCAAAAGAAATTGAAGCCAGAGCAAGCAAGGTAGATAAAGCGGAAGAATAAAAAAGGGTAATTACTGACAGAGCAGTAATTTGTGTCAGCGCAGGAATTAAAATATAGTTAAGAAATAAAAACGGCAGGACATTTTGCAGAGATGCGGAATGTCCTGTTTTTTACGTTTTGTTGACAGAACTCGTAGTGTATTACTCGAAAATGCGAAATAAGTGCCATTTTTAAAGCAAAAACACTCGATACTGCGAAACGTTACATTGACAAACAGCCTTTGTTGAATTAAAATAAATTTTTAGGATAAGATGTCCATAATCGGACTGAAACCGCCGGAAATAATAAAAGTAGCTGTGTAGCCCAGTGGAGCAAACAGTAGTGGTGTCATGGACGCACCCTGAAAAGACGGTATCTCGTCTTGAGTCAGATGCCATGGTAACTCTGTTGCCGGGTAGTTCACATACAGCAAAATGTTGGAGGAAGTATAGAGATGAAATACTTGTTTAAAAAGATCGAGCCTAAGTGGCAGGCGAAATGGGAAGAAAGTAAAGTCTTCGAAGCCAAAGATAACAGCGATAAACCTAAGTTCTATGGCCTGGTAGAGTTTCCATATCCAAGTGGTGCAGGTATGCACGTAGGACATATCAAAGCATATTCCAGTCTGGAGGTTATTTCCAGAAAACGTCGTATGGAAGGCTATAATGTACTTTTCCCGATCGGATTTGATGCATTCGGTCTCCCGACTGAGAACTACGCAGTAAAGACCGGAACACATCCACGTATCATCACAGATGAGAACATCAAGAGATTTTCCAATCAGTTAAAGAAAGTTGGATTCTCTTTTGACTGGAACCGTGTGATCGATACAACAGATGAAGACTACTACAAATGGACACAGTGGATTTTTTTGAAAATGTTTGAAAAAGGTCTTGTATTCAGAGACAGAACACTGGTTAACTACTGCCCGCACTGTAAAGTAGTCCTTTCCAATGAGGACAGCCAGGGCGGTAAATGTGATATCTGTCACAGCGATGTTGTTCAGAAATCCAAAGATGTATGGTATTTAAGAATCACCCAGTATGCAGATAAGCTTCTGGAAGGTCTGAAAGATGTAGATTATCCGGATAATGTAAAACAGCAGCAGATTCACTGGATCGGAAAATCAAAAGGTGCTTTCGTTAACTTCGACGTTGACGGAATCGACGAGAAACTTGAAATCTATACAACCAGACCGGATACCCTGTTTGGTGTAACATTCATGGTAATCGCACCGGAACATCCGATCATTGACAAATATGCAGATAAAGTCACAAACATGGACGAGATTACTGCATATCGTAATGAGTGTGCAAAGAAAACAGAGTTTGAGAGAACTCAGCTTGTAAAAGATAAAACAGGTGTGAGAATCCAGGGACTTGAGGGAATCAACCCGGTTAACGGTAAGAAAATCCCGATTTACATTGCTGACTACGTAATGATGGGATATGGTACAGGTGCTATCATGGCAGTACCTGCTCACGATCAGCGTGACTATGATTTCGCGAAGAAATTCGGCATCGACATTATCGAAGTTATCAAAGGTGGAGATATTTCCAAAGAAGCCTATACAGGTGACGGTGAAATGGTAAATTCCGATTTCCTGAACGGATATGCAAAGAAGAAAGATTCTATTGAGCGTATGCTGGAAGAACTGGAGAAAAAAGGAATCGGTAAAGCCGGTGTTCAGTATAAGATGAAAGACTGGGCATTCAACCGCCAGAGATACTGGGGCGAGCCAATCCCGCTTATTCATTGCCCGAACTGTGGTGTTGTAGCAGTTCCGGAGAATGAACTTCCGCTGCGTCTGCCGGATGTAAAGGACTTCGAGCCAGGTGAAGACGGACAGTCTCCGCTTGCAAAGATTGATTCTTTCGTAAACTGCACATGCCCGAAATGTGGTGCTGCAGCGAAGCGTGAGACAGATACCATGCCTCAGTGGGCAGGTTCTTCCTGGTATTTCTTAAGATACACAGATCCGCACAATGCAAATGCACTGGCAGATATGGACAAACTGAAATACTGGATGCCTGTTGACTGGTACAATGGTGGTATGGAACATGTTACCAGACATATGATCTACTCCAGATTCTGGCATCATTTCCTGTATGATCTTGGCGTAGTAAATACACCGGAACCATACGCAAAACGTTCCATCCAGGGACTGATCCTCGGACCGGACGGAGATAAAATGAGTAAATCCAAGGGTAATGTAGTTGACCCGCTGGATATTGTAGAAGAATACGGTGCAGATACTCTTCGTACCTATGTACTGTTTATGGGTGACTATGGGGCAGCTACTCCATGGAGCGAGAACTCTGTAAAGGGCTGTAAGAAGTTCCTGGACCGTGTTGCAGGGCTGACAGATATCCTTTCTGAAGAATCCGTATCTGATGAACTGGAGATGAAACTCCACCGTACCATCAAGAAAGTTTCTTCTGATATCGAGAACCTGAAATTTAATACAGCGATCGCCAGCCTGATGACACTCCTTAATGAGATCACAGCAGAAAGACACTTGAGCAAAGATGACCTTACCATCTTTATAAAATTGCTCAGCCCATTTGCACCACATATCTGCGAAGAAATCTGGGAATTCATTGGAGGCGAAGGCTTACTGGCAGTTTCCGAATGGCCGAAATACGATGAAGGTAAAACAATTGCCAAGACCGTTGAGATCGGTGTACAGGTTAATGGTAAAGTAAGAGGAACAATCGTAATCCCTAACGGATGCGAAAAAGAAAAAGCATTCGAAATCGCCAAAGCAGACGAGAGAATTGCTTCCTTCCTGGAAGGCAAGAACCTCGTTAAAGAAATCTATGTACCGAATAAGATCGTAAACTTTGTTGCGAAATAATATACCACACGATCATACAGATAAATAAATATAAAGAACAATAAAATAGAAACAGTAAAAAGAGGACCGGCAGAAACTTTTCTGAACAGTCCTCTTTTTACTTATGGTATTTATATAACTGCCATTGATTATAATGAGTAATAAATCGAAAGGATTCGACAAAATTCGATATAAAACTATGATAAATGAAAGAAATGATCAAAGAATAAATGCAATAGAAAACTTAAAAAACGTCTGCACAGAAGAAAATCTCTGGCAGGCAATAGTAGCTTTTCAAAACTTTCCATTTTATACAGCATCCGGGCTTCCTTTTTATTATAGCCTGAAGACAGGAAGAAACGGTGAATTAACGAAAGAACTATGGGTAAACCGCAGGGAGAACAGCAAAAGTCTGGCATGGAGCAGCGTAGTGCTTGCATTTCAACATGCCAGACAGATTTCTGAAGAAATTCCGGGTCCCAAAAAACTGGGAAATATCCGCGGGATTTCATACATATATGCTATTTTCTGGAAATTGGGACTGATAAAAGTTCCGGACACAATTGCCGAAAAAATGACCGAACCTTAAATGCATTATTTACGAGGATTGCTATAGGAGCGTTCCTCAGGTAACCGCCTGCTGATATGCCGGAATGTCAGCGTAAACACGATTCCCTTCACAATGGAAGAGATCGTAAGTGCCCACCATATACCATTTAATCCCATTCCCGCATGTGTCAGGATTAATGCCAGCGGGATTCGTGAGCCTGTCAGGATCACACTGATCACACTGGATAATCTGGTGCGTCCAAGTCCTGATAATGCGCCCACTGTCATCAGCTCAATGGACATAAAGACTTCACTGAATCCGATAATGACCAGATAATTGACAGCAGTGTCCAACGCTTCTCTTTCGTGGAAAAATAATCTTGCAATTGGCTCCGGAAGAAAGACAAAAGCTGCAGTGACAAACAGGCCCCAAATTGTGAGGACGCGAAATGACAGACTGTAACCTTTACGGATACGGCCTTTTTTTCGTGCACCGTAGTTTTGGGCAATAAAAGCATTCAATGCTGAAGCAAAACCATCTGCAGTATTCCAGGATACAGATTCAATCTGTCCGCCAACACGCTGTGTTGCAATAGCGGCAGCACCATAACCGGAAACCATACGGGTCAGGACCATGGAGATGAAGCAGTAAATGCTTCCCTGTATAGCTGTGGGAAATCCGATTCTGAAGATGTGCTTATAATATTCTTTTGGAAAAACAGACAGCAGATTCAGATGCTGTAAAACATTTGGCTCCAGTCTGGAATGCCGGATACGCAGAACCATCACCACAAAAACCAGAATCTGTGAACTTACTGTCGCAATAGCGGCTCCGGCAACCTCCAGCCTCGGGAAAGGTCCGATGCCAAGGATCAGCAGTGGATCCAGGATCATATTTCCGGCAAGCCCGATAAAGTTTGCAAGCAGGGGAGTGCGGGAATCTCCCTGTGCAGTTGAGAGTCCGGTCAGCGTCAGATTCAGATAAGAAAAAAGGATCAGCCCACAGGTGATCAATGTATAAGATCTGGCAGCAGTATAAGTTTCTGCGTCGGTCAGATTAAAAAATCCCAGCAGAGGCTGTATGAAAATAACGCAGACAGCAGCAAACAAAATGCCGGACAGTGCAGTGAGCTGCAGAGAACCGGCAGCATAGGAACGTGCCTGGTCATAATCTTTGCGCCCGCATGCCTGGGCTGTATTTACCTGTCCGCCCATTCTTGACAGGGATGCAAGACCCTGGGAGAGCCAGACATACATTCCGCCTACTCCCACGCCTGCAACCGCCTTCGCACCAAGCAGTCCGATCCATGCCATATCCATGATACTGTATGCTGTTCCCAGCATGGAAGAAATCATGATAGGCAGAGCCAGCTCTGCCAGAGTTTTCAGGATCGGACCGGAAGTCAGATCCACAGTTTTTGCTTTACTCATTTGTAATAACCCTTCATGTACCAATAAGTGACATTTCAAAAGTTAACCTGTCAGTACATTTACCCCATTTATTATAATACTTTTGTAGTCCATTTACTGCAGTCCCATACCTGGGAAACCACATCACGGTAAAACTCCGGTTCGTGGCAGATCAGGAGAATGCTTCCCTTATATTCGATCAATGCCTGCTTCAAAGCTTCTTTTGCATCCACATCCAGATGATTGGTAGGCTCGTCCAGAAGCAGAATGTTCGTCTCTTTATTCACCAGCTTACACAGACGCACTTTTGCCTGCTCCCCGCCACTCAGTACACGTACCTGACTTTCAATATGCTTGGTAGTCAGACCGCATTTTGCAAGTGCAGACCGAACCTCATACTGAGTATAAGACGGAAACTCTGCCCAGATCTCGTCGATACAGGTAGTCTTATTATCACCTTTGACTTCCTGTTCAAAATATCCGATCTGAAGATTCTCACCAAGTTCGCAGGAACCCTTCAGAGACGGAATCAATCCCAGAATACTCTTCAATAAAGTAGTCTTACCGATACCGTTTGCACCAACCAGCGCAATCTTATTTCCTCTTTCCATAGAGAGAGTAACAGGTCTGGAAAGAGGTTCATTATAACCAATAACCAGATCTTTCGTCTCGAAGATATATTTCCCTGGAGTACGTCCATATTTAAAATGAAATTCCGGCTTCGGCTTCTCGGCAGCAAGCTCGATCACATCCATCTTATCCAGTTTCTTCTGTCTGGACATTGCCATGTTTCTTGTAGAAACCCTTGCCTTATTTCTTGCGACGAAATCCTTCAGTTCACTGATTTCCTGCTGCTGGCGTCTGTAAGCAGCCTCAAGCTGAGCCTTCTTCACCTCATACACTTCCTGGAAATGATCATAATCCCCGACATAACGGTTCAGTTCCTGATTCTCCATATGATAAACCAGATTGATAACAGAATTCAGAAACGGAATATCGTGGGAGATAAGGATAAATGCATTCTCATAATCCTGCAGATAACGCTTCAGCCATTCAATATGTTCCTCATCCAGATAGTTGGTAGGCTCGTCCAGAAGCAGGATATCCGGTTTCTCCAGAAGCAGCTTGCCAAGCAGAACTTTGGTTCTCTGACCGCCGCTCAGATCTGTAACATCACGTTCCAGTCCGATATCCAGAAGCCCCAGAGCTCTGGCAACTTCCTCCACCTTTGCATCGATCACATAGAAATCATGCATGGTAAGGGTATCCTGAATAGTTCCCAGCTCCTCCATCAGAGTATCCATCTCCTCAGGAGAAGCAGTGCCAAGAGAGTCACAGATTTCATTCATCCTTTCCTCCATCTCAAAGAGATAAGAGAACGCAGATTTCAGCACGTCACGGATGGACATGCCTTGAGAAAGGACAGAATGCTGGTCCAGATAGCCGACACGTACGTTCTTTGCCCATTCAATCTTACCCTCATCCGGCATCAGCTTTCCGGTTACAATATTAAAGAAAGTAGATTTACCTTCCCCGTTGGCACCAACCAGTCCAATATGCTCGCCCTTTAACAGGCGGAAAGACACATCATTAAAAATCGCCCTGTCTCCGAAACCATGTGTCAGATGTTCTACATTCAAAATACTCATAAAAAGAAATTCTCCTTAATTATTGTTATATAATGATGTTAGGGTCAAAAGGCATTTTGCCCCTAACTTGATATCTACGAATTGCTCCGCTGCAAAGCAGCTCCCGCAATTCTCAAACATTCGAAATCCGCTGATTTACTACGTAAATCGCTACTTTCTCATGTTTGGCGGGTCCCAAGTTCAAAAGTCTTATCGTGCAAGCACGAACGACTTTTTGACCTTTTGACCCTGATATCATATAATGGCAGGGTGGTCAGACTTCCCTGACTCCCTTTAATGACGGCTCAGCCATCAGCGAATAATTTGTATAATAAACCACGAATCCGGGCTTTGCCCCTGCAGGCTTTTTCACCTGCTTCTTCTGGATATAATCGATTTCCACCTTAGGGGCGGTACGTCCTTTGGAATAATAAGCAGCAAGCTGTCCCGCAATCTCAAAAATATGATCCGGAAGCTCCCCATCCTTAGACTTCACAACAACATGAGATCCAGCCATTTTCTTAGCATGGAACCACCAGTCATTTCCCGTAGCAAACTTAAAAGTAAGCTCATCATTCTGGAAGTTATTTTTTCCCACATAAATATCATAACCATCTTCAGTCACATAATGGAACGGTTTTGACTTACTCTGAACCTTCTGTCCTTTCTTTCGGTCATAATGCTTCTTAATATAGCCATATTCCATCAATTCTTCCTTAATCTGCGCCAGATCACTCTCAGCCAGAGCAATATCCAAAGCATTAGAAACAGATTCCAGATGCTCAATCTCACTTTTCGTATCCGCAATCTGCTCCGTCAAAGCCTCCTCCGTACGCTTCAGCTTTCCATACTTATCAAAATACTTCTTGGAATTCTCCGCCGGAGTCATAGTAGGATCAAGAGGAATCGTAATCTCTTCATTCGTATAATAATTCAAAGCCTTAAACGACTTACATCCATCCTCAAGTCCATACCCATAAGTATTAATCAACTCCCCGTAAACCTTATACTTATCCTTCTTCGCGGTATCCTTCATCTGCTTCTCCTGTAAGGTAAGCTTCTTACGGTTACGCTCCAGAGCAGTCTGCACGATCCTTCTTAAATCCGAAGACTTCTGATGAATACGAGTCAGAGTATTCTTAGTCGCATAATAAGTCTCCAGCATCTCAGAAACACTGTCAAACTCTACAGAATGATACTCCGGACCGTACTGCTGGAAAGCAAACACCCCATACTCCACAGGCTCCTCTCCACGATAAATAATATTCGGAGAAAAATCCCCCTCCTTTACCTGATCCATCAACCTGCAGAATGTATGATACAAATGCACCTGTGCAGTCTCATCCAAAGCCTGTGCAGCCTCACTTCCATCCACAGAAGCCCGGAAACAAACCTCCTCCGCAACAACAGGACTGATTCCTGTAAGAGAAGAATAGATTGCCTTGGAAATATTGCAAGGTTTCCTGCACACAACCTCACGGAATAACTCCTCACTTACAGTCAGCGGATCCAGCTTATCCTGCGTCTGCGGAATAAAATACTCCCTCCCGGGAAGCACCTCCCTCACAGAACTCATATGCGAAGAAACATGCTTAATACTATCCAGGATCATATTCTTATCATCACAGAAAATAATATTACTATGCTTACCCATAAGCTCCATGATAAGCACCTTCTTACAAGGATCCCCCAGCTCATTCAGATGCTCCAACTCAAACATCACCACACGCTCCATCCCCGGCTGCCTGATATCCGAAATCCTCGCACTTCCGATATGCTTACGCAACAGCATACAGAAATTAGGTGCAGTCATAGGACTGGGTTTATTCTTAGAAGTAAAATAAATCAGCGGAAGAGAAGCACTGGCCGAAAGCAGCAGCCTGCACTGCCCATTCGCCCCCTTCCCAGTAATCAAAAGCTCATCCGCCTCCGGCTGAGCAATCTTATTAAACCGTCCTCCATCTAAATTCAAATGCAGCTCCCTCACCATAGCCGCAATCGTAATCCCATCAAAAGCCATATAAAAACACTCCTTTTTAAATAATACTCACAATAATTAAAATCCCAGTCCCCAATATGACTGATAACAATTTTATAATTTACAGGTAATACATAAAACTTAAATATCACCTACGTCCCACCTGCGGCGTCCCTTCCACCAGTATACCACACATTTCCTATCGCCATCAACGAAAAAATGTTTGACTCCATCTCTATAATGAACTATAATAAATCTGTATGTAAACAAGAACAAGATTACGTACCTCGACACTATTAAGACAGACAAAGAGAGAAAAACTATGATAAAAAGCATGACTGGTTTCGGCCGGGCAGAAGTCGTGACCAATGAAAGAAAAATAACCATCGAATTAAAATCTGTAAACCACAGGTATCTGGACCTCAGCATCAAAATGCCCAGAAAACTGAACTTCCTGGAAGGTGCCGTCAGAAACCTGATGAAAACCTACATCCAGAGAGGCAAAGTTGATGTATACATCACATATGAAGATTATACAATGAACAACGGAGCCCTCAAATACAACAAAGAGCTCGCAACCGAATACATCACCTGTTTGAAACAGATGAAACAGGACTTTGACCTGGATTACGACGTCAAAGTCAGCACCCTGTCACGCTATCCGGAAGTACTTGTCATGGAAGAACAGTCTGTTGATGAGGATGCGCTCTGGGGCTTTATCGAGCCGCCGCTTCGGGAAGCATGTGAGAAATTTGTCCAGACACGTGTATCAGAAGGCAAGAATCTCGAGAGAGATCTCATTGAGAAACTGGATGGACTTGAAGAGAAAGTCTTACGTGTAGAGGCCCGCTCTCCGGAAGTAGTAAATGCTTACAGAGCCAAACTGGAAGCAAAAGTATCTGAACTCCTCGAGGATACACAGATTGATGACAACAGAATCGCAGCAGAAGTGATCCTGTTCTCCGATAAGATCTGCAATGATGAAGAGACTGTACGTCTTCACAGCCATATCAAGAACATGAAGAAGATGCTGACTACAGAGAAGAACGGCATCGGACGCAAGCTTGACTTTATGGCACAGGAGATGAACAGAGAAGCGAATACGATCTTATCCAAATCAAGTGATTTGGAGATTTCTAATATTGCGATTGATCTTAAGACAGAGATCGAGAAAGTCAGAGAACAGATCCAGAATGTAGAATAGAGGTTACAGAGAGTGGCAAAACTTATAAATATTGGTTTTGGAAATGTAGTCAATTCACAGAAAATCGTGGCAGTGGTAAGCCCTGATGCGGCACCTGTAAAACGAATGGTGCAGAGTATAAAGGGAACCAGGTCACTGATTGACGCAACTCAGGGAAGAAAGACAAAGGCAGTGATCATCACAAGCGATGATTATCTGGTGCTCAGCGCATTGCAGCCGGAGACGATCGCCCGGAGATTTGCGGAAATATATGATAATGAGGATAAGGGAGAGATCCATGAATAAAGGAATTTTAGTAGTGGTTTCAGGATTTTCCGGCGCAGGAAAAGGCACAGTAATGAAACGCCTTATGGAGAAATATGATGACTATGCATTATCTGTCTCCGCAACGACCAGAAAACCCCGTCCCGGTGAAGAAGACGGCAGAGAATATTTCTTCCGCACACGGGATGAATTTGAGAAGCTGATAGAAGAGGATGCGTTGCTTGAATATGCCCAGTACGTAGAGAACTATTACGGAACTCCACGCTCTTATGTTGAGGAACAGCTTCAGGCAGGCAGAAACGTGATCCTTGAAATCGAGATTCAGGGAGCAATGAAGATTAAGAAGAAAATACCGGAAGCACTTCTGGTGTTTGTAACTCCGCCGACAGTGGAGGAACTGGAACGACGTCTTACAGGCAGAGGAACAGAGACTGCACAGGTGATCGCAGACAGACTTGCAAGAGCCGGTGAAGAGGCAAAGGGTATGGAGCAGTATGATTATATCCTTGTCAACGATACCGTAGAGGAATGCGTAGACCATCTGCATCAGATCATCGTAAGCGAGCATTCCAGAGCGTTTAGAAATGCAGAGTTTATCGCTGATATCCAGGAACAGACAAAAGCGTTTCAGAAATAATAGATTAACCGGAAACGTGTTGCTGAGAACAGAGTGAACAGTAACAATATCTGTATTATCAGAGAAGAGATAACCCCGCGGTATTTGCCGCTTAAAAAGAAAGGAGAAAATACATGATACATCCGTCTTATACAGAATTAATTGAAGCAATCAATGCAAACAGCGAGGACGACGATACAACAATGTCCCTTAACAGCCGTTATTCCCTTGTACTTGCTGCAAGTAAACGTGCACGCCAGATCATCGCAGGATCTGAACCGCTCGTAGAGGGTGCTGCAGGTAAGAAACCTCTTTCTGTTGCAATCGATGAACTTTACAAAGGAAAAGTAAAGATTCTTGCACCGGAAGAGAACGAAGAGGAAGAAACAGCAGCTCAGACAGAAGAGGTTCAGGCAGCAGCTGAAGCCCCGGAAGAAGCTCTGGCAACAGAAGCAACTGAAGAAACAACAGAGGAATAAATATAACTGTAAGGATACAATAACAGTTATAAAAATTATAATCTGTAAAAAGGATTGGTTTGGAAAAGAACTGATCAGGTAACACAATAGATGAGTCAAATGAATGTGTCTGAGAATTACAGTGATGGATTTTCAGGCACATTCTTATAGGAGAATTTATGAAATTATTATTCGTATCATTAGGCTGTGACAAGAACCTTGTAGATTCAGAGGAAATGCTGGGACTTCTTACCGGCAACGGGTTTGAGATCGTAGATGATGAAACAGAAGCAGAGGCGATTGTGGTTAATACCTGCTGCTTTATTAATGACGCAAAAGAAGAAAGTGTCAATACCATTCTTGAGATGGCAGAATACAAGAAAGCCGGAAGCTGTAAGGTTCTTATCGTAACTGGCTGTATGGCACAGCGCTATAAAAACGAGATTATTGAGGAAGTACCGGAAGTAGATGCAGTACTTGGAACTACTTCTTACGGAGATATCCTCAAAGCAATCAACGAAGCAATGGAAGGAAAGCATTTCGAGGAATTTAAAGATATCGATTATCTTCCTGAGAAGCTTGGAAAACGAGTGCTGACAACAGGCGGACATTTCGGATATCTTAAGATTGCAGAGGGCTGTGACAAACACTGTACTTACTGCATCATTCCGAAACTTCGTGGTAAATTCAGAAGTGTTCCGATGGAACGTCTGATAGAACAGGCGAAAGAGATGGCGGAAGAAGGCGTAAAAGAACTGATTCTTGTCGCACAGGAGACAACCGTATACGGAACCGATATTTACGGAAAAAAATCCCTGCATGTTCTTTTGAAAGAATTATGTGAGATCAAGGGAATCCGCTGGATCCGTGTGCTCTACTGCTATCCGGAAGAAATTTATGATGAACTGATCCAGACGATGAAAGAAGAAAAGAAAATCTGTCATTATCTGGACCTTCCGATTCAGCACGCTAGCGACCGCATCTTAAAGAGAATGGGAAGAAGAACCACACAGGCAGAACTGGTGGCAATCGTCAATAAACTTCGCCAGGAAATCCCGGACATTGTGCTTCGCACCACTCTGATCTCTGGTTTCCCTGGAGAGACACAGGAAGATCATGAAGAACTGATGGGATTTGTTGATGAGATGGAATTCGACAGACTGGGAGTATTTACTTACTCTGCGGAAGAAGATACACCGGCTGCGACAATGCCTGATCAGGTTCCGGAGGAAGTCAAGGAAGAGAGACGTGATGAGATTATGGAACTCCAGCAGGAGATTTCCTATGACAAAGGAACAGACCGTATCGGACAGGAACTTCTTGTGATGATCGAAGGAAAAGTAGCAGACGAGAGCGCATATATTGGAAGAACTTATGGAGATGCACCAAAGGTTGACGGTTATATTTTTGTGCAGACAGGAGAACTCCTGATGACAGGAGATTTCGCAAAGGTACGTGTGACCGGTGCTCTGGAATATGATTTGATAGGAGAGTTGGCAGATGAATACACCGAATAAACTTACAGTAGCCAGAATGATCCTGGTTCCATTTCTTGTACTGTTTATGCTTACAGACTGGGGCGGCGAGGCGAACCGCTATATATCCCTTGCTATTTTCGTTGTGGCCAGCGTTACAGACTGGTTTGATGGAAAGCTTGCCAGAAAATATAATCTGGTAACAAACTTTGGTAAATTTATGGATCCGCTTGCAGATAAACTGCTTGTCTGCTCTGCGATGATTTGCTTTATTGAACTGGACAAACTCCCGGCGTGGATCGTTATCATTATTATAGGAAGAGAATTTATCATCAGCGGATTCCGTCTGATCGCAGCTGAGAACGGCATCGTCATCGCAGCAAATTACTGGGGTAAATTCAAGACAGTATCTCAGATGATCATGATCATCTTACTGCTGATCGATCTGGGAGGCGCATTTGATATTCTGGAACAGATTTTCATCTGGCTTTCAGTAGCACTCACCATTATTTCCCTGATCACATATATCTGGCAGAATAAGAATGTACTGTCTATGCAGGACTGATTTTGATTGGCCTGCCCTGACGGAAAGGAAGCATAATTATGGTTACAGAACTAATTGCTGTAGGTACAGAAATATTACTTGGAAATATCGTAAACACAAACAGCGCATATCTGTCAGAGAAATGTGCAGAACTTGGTCTGGCAGTTTATTACCAGTCTGTAGTTGGTGACAACCCGGACAGAATGAAAAGAGTGATTAAAACCGCTCTGGATCGCTCTGATGTGATTATCCTTACCGGAGGCCTTGGACCGACAGAAGATGACCTGACAAAAGAAATCACAGCTGAGGTAATGGGATTTCCGCTTGTGGAAGATCTTCATACCAAAGAACTCATGGAAGCATATCTGAAAGAATATGAGAAAAATCATCCACAGCGCCGCATTACAAAGAACAACTATAAACAGACCATGGTTCCGAAAGGTTCTATCGTTCTTGATAATCACAACGGAACAGCTCCTGGACTGATCATGGAGAAAAAAGGAAAAACTGCGATCCTGCTTCCTGGACCTCCGAATGAGATGGTTCCAATGTTTGAAGAATCCGTATATCCATATCTGCGAAAGAAACAGCCGGAGATTATTTATTCCCGTATGGTGAAAATCTGTGGCATCGGTGAAAGTCAGGTGGCAGAGGAAATCCAGGATCTGATCGAGAAGCAGACAAATCCTACGATTGCGCCTTATGCAAAGACGGGAGAGGTACATCTTCGAATTACTGCAAAAGCAGAAGATGAGAAAAAATGCAAAGAAATGATCAAGCCGATCGTCCGTGAACTTAAGAAACGTTTTGGAAAGGATGTCTTTGCAACAAAAGAAGAGAAGACACTGGAAGAGGCAGTCGTAGACCTTCTCAAAGAGAAAAATATGACCTTATCTCTTGCAGAATCCTGCACAGGTGGAGCCGTGGCAGCCCGTATCGTAAATGTACCAGGAGCTTCTGAAGTGTTGATGTGTGGCTTTGTGACCTACACAAATCGCGCAAAGAGAAAGTGTCTTGGGGTAAAAAAGAGCACATTAAAGAATGAAGGCGCTGTTTCTGCAAAATGTGCAAAAGAGATGGCAAAAGGCGGTGCAAAAGCAGCTGAAACTGACGTCTGCCTTTCCGTTACAGGTCTTGCCGGTCCTGGCGGCGGAACAGAAGAGACACCGGTAGGAACAGTATTTATGGGATGTTGCTGTGCCGGAAAAACTACTACAAGAGAATTCCATTTTACAGGCAACAGAAGCCGCATCAGAGGTCAGGCCGTTGCTCAGGCGTTGACATTCATTCGCGACAGTCTGCTGGAGTGCGGTGAATAAAAACCAGGTAGAACTGACATCTTGATTAAGATAAGATGGACTGTCTGGATGTTGTGAATTAAGAGTGTGAAAAGAGTACATTGAGGAAATAAAAAACACATGAATATTTCCTTAAATGTACTCTTTTTATAGTTGTACAGATAATCAATGCATCATTTTCATAAGATTGATCACCTTATCAAGCTTTTGTATTTCCTGCGGAGATTTTCCCATCTTAAGAACATCTATGATTGCGGAAATTTCATCGGCATTAAAATTTAACCCGCCCTTTTTTCCCTGTGCCGCCGCGTTCATCAGGAAAGGCATCATGTCATTTACTCCTTTGGTACTTCCCTGTGCCGCGAGATTTTGCAGCATATCCAGTTTGGAACGGTCCATACCTGCAAGTCTTGGGTTATTGCGCCAGTCGTCACTCATCTGACTCCTCCTTTTGATTATTATCCGGCTGATTCATAAGCTGAAGCATCTGAATCATTGCCATCATATTCACAATCTGATTTAATTTATCCCTGCTAGGACCATAGCAGAAATTTCGGATCTCATTAATGGTATCCACAGGGCTCTGTGCCGGCATACTCATAGCACACAGATCACTGCCGGAACCTGTCTTGCCAAAAACAGAAACGGTATTGAGAAATTCAGCAGCTTTTTCATAGATAGAGAAAATCTGCTGGCCTTTTGGCGGGAGATAAGGAATGGCAGCTTTTATCATCTGTCCGCGGTCTGAACTGACCATCTGATCCAGCAGAGTCTGGGAAATATGCTCCTCATTCATAATATCTGCTTCCATTATATGATTTTATTAACAGAATATGTCGGGGAAAAGGATTCTGACATATAATAAACTATAGAAATCGGAAAATGGAGCAAAAAAATGAAATCAGAATCTGACGAAAAAAAAGAAAAGCTTGTTATAGAAGGAAATGCCTTTTATGAGATAGATCTGGAATGTGTAAGAAAAAAGGAAAGACAGAAAAACAGACAGAGCAGCAGAAACAAAATATATTCAGATATAAAAAACAGACCGCGACATAAATAGCTGCAATTTGAAATTTGATTCCACCAGAAGAGAGGTACTTTCTAATACAGAAGAAAAAGGCAGAGGGAAATTTCCCTCTGCCGGCAGATAATGATTATCAGCAGCCGCAGCCACATCCATTGCCACACAGCAGAAGCAATACGATAATGATCCAGCAGCTGTCTCCGTTACCACATCCATTGTTGCAGCCCCAGCCATTATTTCCGCACAGGCATAAAAGAATGATGATCCAAAGAATATTGCAGCAGGAATTATTTCCGCAGGAAAGTCCCCAGCCGTTATTACATCCATTGTCACATCCGCAGCCATTGTTATTGTTACAGCCACATCCGCCTCTGTCTTCTCCGCAACCGCAATTTGTAGCAGCTAAATCACTCATGTTAAATCCTCCAGATTTTCTTTACACTCTTATCATATGTGAGGAGTGGAAATGTGTTACTGGGAAGTAAATATTTGGTAAAGTTTCACAAGTTGACAATAATATGAGAATCATATATAATATATCACGTAACAAATCTGTAATGATTGAGAAAGAAATGCAACAATAACCCAATTAAAACGTAAAACAATACGTAAAAAAGAAAGAGGAAACGGGGAATAAGAATGAAGAAACAAGGGAAACTATTGTTAAAGTATCTGCTCCTTTTGGTAATAACCGTTCTTGTACTGGGCTGTTTTAGTGTATCCGCGGCAACAAAGACAGGATTTGTGACTCAGAATGGTAAGACTTATTACATAAACAAAGACGGTTCCAAACAAAAAGGATGGCTGGAACTGAATGGCAAGAAATATTACTTTAATAAGACGACCGGCGTTCAGCTTAAAGGCTGGGCAAAAGATTCCAGTGGGAAAATAGTCAGATACTTCACCAGTGGTGCGGGATATATGGTAACAGGATTTATCACAGATGCCAAAGGAAACACCCGCCACTTTGATGAGAAAACAGGACTTATGACAAGAGGCTGGCTGACAGATTCTCAAAATTATAAGTATTATTTTTACAGTGGTTCCGGTGTCATGGCCAAGGGCTGGGTAGAGAATAAACAGGAGCAAAAACGTTATTTCAGCCAGTCAAATGGGCGTATGTGCACCGGATGGATAAAGAGCACAGCCGGAAATTACAGATATTTTAAACCTTCCAATGGAATCATGTATGTGGGCCTGGAGAAAGTAGATGACGATTATTATTATTTTTCCAAGTCAACAGGTGTTCGCTACCAGAAAGGTTTCGGAACGGTTGGAAGTAAGAAATATTATTTTGATCCATCAGACGGTAAAGCGAAGACTGGCTGGCTGACACTGGATGGAAAGAAATACTATTTTAACGACGCTGGTGTTATGCTGGCAGATACGATTGCTGCTATTGATGGAACTACATACCGGTTTGATTCAAATGGTGTGGCGACAAAGACATCGTCCGATAACTATACGATAGACGGCAATTACGTTAAAGTATACGACGCCAAGAATGGCAAATACTATTATATGGAAAAGCAGTTCATACAGCATCCGGGAATTGCAGATGGAACAGTATCAGATCTTGACCTGCTGGCAGCGGTATGCGACGCCGAGGCAGGTGATCAGGGTGTGATTGGAATGGAAGCAGTTGCCCTTTGCGTATTAAACTGTACGATTGACGAGTATAAGGAATTCCCTTCACAGATTCGTTACGTAGTATATCAGGGAAAACCAACTCAGTATGCGGTCGTTACAGACGGTGCACTGCTTAAGAGACTGAACGGTCAGTTTGAGGACAGAACAAATGCTTATGCAGCCGCAAAAGCAGCAATGGAAATGTTTAACGATTACGTAAATCGTGGCACGAAGAGATCACTCCCAGGATTTACAACAAAGGATTTCAATTACAAATTCTTTATGACTCCGGCAGCATTTAAGGCACAGAACCTCAATTTCAGCAAACTGGAGTATGAGCAGTATAAAGGACATGTGTTCTTTGTAGACTGGATTTCCGGCTGATATCTGGCGAATTAACGCTTTAAGTTGATAAAATAACGGCGGAATATACAGGAAATTCCTTGACAAATAAAATCTGTGTTTGTATACTTTCAAGTATCAAGTCAGAGGCAAAAGACCTTTTGGCTCTGACATCAATTATATAAGGATTTGAAAGAGAATTTATAATAACTCATAATAGTTCTTTTGGAAATCCATATGATATGAAAAAGCACAGATGGGAAAGAGTAACGTAAGGGAAGCATACAGAGAGCAGCCGGCAGGTGAGAGGCGCATGGGGAACTTATGTGAATACCTCCCGGAGCTCTGCACTGAACACCGACACTACGCAGATAAGAAATGTTAATGTTCCTGGATTCATAACATTAACCTGTTTGCGAAACAATATACTGGAAGGTAAGTAGGCTGTAGCGGAGTGGCATCCGTTAACATGCTTAAGTAACAGGGCACTGCTGATTATGTTAAATAACAGAAGCTGCAATTGGTTACTTATAGAGGCAGAGAATGCGAGTTTTCTGCGAATTTAGGTGGTAACGCGGGACCCGGTTCTCGTCCTAAACGGACAGGACCGGGTTTTATTATTGTAATTACGAGGAGGAAACAAACAATGACAGTTTGGGACGAGCTGAAAGCCCGTGGTCTGATTGCCCAGGTAACAGACGAAGAAGAAATCAAAGAAATGGTAAATAACGGAAAAGCTACATTTTACATTGGCTTTGACCCGACCGCAGACAGCCTTCATGTCGGACATTTCATGGCACTCTGTCTGATGAAACGTCTGCAGATGGCTGGAAACAGACCAATCGCATTATTAGGCGGTGGCACAGGTATGATCGGAGACCCATCCGGAAGATCTGATATGCGTAAAATGATGACAGTAGAAACTATCCAGCACAATATTGACTGCTTTAAGAAACAGATGGAGCGTTTCATCGATTTCTCAGATGGTAAAGCATTAATGGTAAACAACGCTGACTGGCTGATGAATTTAAACTACGTAGAGGTACTTCGTGATGTTGGACCACATTTCTCTGTAAACCGTATGCTTTCTCATGAATGCTACAAACAGCGTATGGAACGTGGACTGACATTCCTTGAGTTTAACTACATGATCATGCAGAGCTACGATTTCTACATGCTGTACCAGAAATATGGCTGTACCATGCAGTTTGGTGGAGATGACCAGTGGGCAAATATGCTTGGCGGTACAGAGCTGATTCGTCGTAAACTTGGCAAAGATGCATACGCAATGACAATCACACTTCTTCTGAACTCTGAAGGTAAGAAGATGGGTAAAACTCAGTCAGGTGCTGTATGGCTTGATCCGAACAAAACTTCTCCGTTCGATTTCTACCAGTACTGGAGAAACGTGGATGATGCAGACGTTATCAAATGTATGCGTCTCCTCACATTCCTTCCATTAGAGCAGATCGATGAGATGGCAAAATGGGAAGGAAGCCAGTTAAACAAAGCAAAAGAAATCCTTGCATATGAACTGACAAATCTGGTTCATGGCGAAGAAGAAGCAAAGAAAGCACAGGAAGGTGCAAGAGCACTTTTCGCGGGCGGCGCTGACACTGCTCATATGCCGACTACAGAGCTTACAGATGAGGACTTCTCAGAAGAAGAAACGATCGATCTGATCTCCATGCTTGTAAAAACAGGACTGGTTCCGACACGTTCCGAAGGACGTCGCGCGATCGAGCAGGGTGGTGTTTCCATCGACGGTGAGAAGATTACAGATGTGAAATATGTAGTTGCCAAAGATGCACTTGCCGGAGATGGTATAGTGCTTAAGAAAGGCAAAAAGAAATTCAATAAGATTGTTGCAAAATAATACAGTTAATAAAATGCATAGAATGATCTGGCAGCGTTATATAGATAAGAATGAACGCCGGGCGGGATATGCATAAAGTATTATGATATATAAATCTCAGGATATGCAGAATGTCTGCATATCCGATTTCAGGAGGAAAAGGTTATGAAGAAATACGGAGTAAACGAACTTCGTCAGATGTTCCTCGACTTTATGGAGAGTAAAGGACATCTGGTAATGAAAAGCTTTTCCCTGGTACCACAGGGAGATAAGAGTCTTCTGCTGATCAATGCAGGTATGGCTCCGCTGAAACCATATTTTACAGGTGCAGAGATTCCGCCGAGAACAAGAGTAAGTACCTGCCAGAAATGTATCCGTACAGGTGATATCGAGAACGTAGGTAAAACTGCACGTCACGGTACATTTTTCGAAATGCTTGGTAACTTCTCTTTTGGTGATTATTTCAAAACAGAAGCAATTCACTGGTCATGGGAATTCCTGACAGAAGTAGTTGGACTGGACGCAAACCGTCTTTATCCGTCTGTTTATCAGGAGGATGATGAAGCATTCGATATCTGGAACAAAGAAATCGGAATCCCGGCTGACAGAATCTTCCGTTTCGGAAAAGAAGACAACTTCTGGGAGCACGGCGCAGGTCCATGCGGTCCATGTTCTGAAATCTACTATGATCGTGGAGAAAAATATGGCTGCGGTAAACCAGGCTGTACAGTAGGCTGCGACTGCGACCGTTATATGGAAGTATGGAACAATGTATTTACCCAGTTTGAGAACGATGGTAACGGAAACTATACAACCCTGAAACAGAAGAATATCGATACAGGTATGGGACTGGAACGTCTGGCAGTTGTTGTTCAGGATGTAGATTCTATCTTTGATGTAGATACCATCTGCTCCCTGCGTAATCTTGTATGCAAGATTTCCGGCAAAGAATATGAAAAGAACTACAATGATGACGTATCCATCCGTCTGATCACAGACCATATCCGTTCCGCAACATTTATGATATCCGATGGTATCATGCCTACAAACGAAGGCCGCGGATATGTACTTCGCCGTCTGATCCGTCGTGCAGCACGTCATGGACGTCTTCTTGGTATCGAAGGACCATTCCTTGCCAAATTAAGTGAAGAAGTAATCAACGGTTCAAAGGCAGGATATCCGGAACTGGAAGAGAAGAAAGAATTTATCTTCAAAGTTCTTACAAACGAAGAGAACCAGTTCAATAAGACCATCGACCAGGGTCTTCGTATCCTTGGCGAGATGGAAGATGCAATGACAACAGCAGGAGAGAAAACTCTTTCCGGCGAAAATGCATTCAAATTATATGATACTTACGGATTCCCGATGGACCTTACAAAAGAGATCCTCGAGGAAAAAGGATATGACATTGACGAAGATGGCTTCCAGAAATGCATGGAAGAGCAGAGAAACAAAGCTCGTTCCGCACGAGAAGTAACTAACTATATGGGTGCTGACGCAACTGTATATGATGATATCGATGTTAACGTTACAACAGAATTTGTAGGATATGACTATCTTACATTTGATTCCAAAGTAACTGTTCTTACAACAGAGACTGAGATCGTAAACTCTCTGATGGAAGGCCAGAAGGGAACAATCTTCGTAGAGCAGACTCCATTCTATGCAACAATGGGTGGTCAGGTCGGAGATACCGGTGTGATCGAGACTGCAAACGGTAAATTCGTAGTAGAGGATACCATCAAACTCCGTGGCGGCAAATTCGGTCATGTAGGACATATGGAATCTGGTATGATCTCCACAGGAGAAACTGTTTCTCTGAAAGTAAACGAAGCTGCAAGAAGAGACACTGAGAAGAACCACAGTGCAACACATCTTCTTCAGAAAGCATTAAAGACTGTACTTGGAAGCCATGTAGAACAGAAAGGTTCTCTGGTAACACCAGACAGACTCCGTTTCGACTTTGCTCACTTCCAGGCTATGACAGCAGAAGAAATCGCACAGACTGAGGCGCTGGTAAACAAAGAAATCCAGGCTGGTCTTGCAGTTCATACAGATGTCATGGATATCGAAGAAGCAAAGAAATCCGGAGCAATGGCTCTGTTTGGTGAGAAATACGACCAGAAAGTACGTGTCGTATCCATGGGCGATTTCTCCAAAGAACTCTGCGGTGGTACTCACGTAGCAAACACAAGCTCCATCATGCTCTTCAAGATCGTTTCTGAATCCGGTATCGCAGCAGGCGTTCGCCGTATCGAAGCTCTTACAGGAAACGGAGTTCTGGAATATTATAAGAAACAGGAAGAACTGCTTTATGCAGCTGCAAAAGCTCTGAAAGCAAATCCTTCTGAGATCGTAGAGAAGATTGGACATCTTCAGGGAGAAGTAAAAGCACTTTCCAGTGAAAACGAATCCTTAAAGAGCAAACTGGCTCAGGGTGCTCTGGGAGATGTTATGGATAAAGTAGTAGAAGTCAAAGGCGTAAAACTTCTGGCTGCAAAAGTAGACGGAGTTGACATGAATGGACTTCGTGACCTCGGAGACCAGCTGAAAGACAAACTCGGTGAAGGTGTTGTCCTTCTGGCAGCAGTAAACGGAGAGAAAGTAAACCTTCTTGCTATGGCAACAGACGCTGCACAGAAAGCAGGCGCTCACGCAGGTAACCTGATCAAAGCGGTAGCTGCTATCGTAGGTGGCGGCGGCGGCGGTCGTCCAAACATGGCACAGGCCGGCGGAAAGAACCCGGCCAAGGCACAGGAAGCTGTAGATGCAGCAGCAGGAATCCTGGAAGGACAGCTGAAATAAAATTTCTGCAAAAATTTCTGCAAAAATTAACCAAAAAGATGTTGACGAACCCACTGACAATGATATATAATATCACTTGTGCAAGAAAAATACCCAGACAGTTGTATTTTAGCACAATCTACAACTGGAGGGAGGTTAGGTGTGAGTCTATGTCAAACGTAATCGTAAAAGAGAACGAGACTTTAGATAGCGCTCTTCGCAGATTCAAAAGAAGCTGCGCAAAAGCAGGAATTCAGCAGGAAATCCGCAAAAGAGAGCATTACGAGAAACCAAGCGTTCGTCGTAAAAAGAAATCTGAAGCCGCAAGAAAACGTAAATATAATTAATTGTGCGCAAAAATCCCTGGCAGTTTGTCAGGGATTTTTATCATAATAAAGAAAAATAATAGGGAAAGATAAAATAATTTCTATTTATTCTAGAAAGTGTAAAAAAAGGAAATTATTAACGATATCAGGGGAAGGAAGTAATCTTGAAGGCAGAGAACAACAAAAAACTGAAAGAAAAGAAAAACTGGATCCTGTTACTGTTAAAGAAACTGGCAAAGATTCTCTTTAACAGAATTTTTTATGTGGCAGTGGCAATGCTTGTACAGCTTGGCTGGATCTTTTTGATGGTATTGCGGCTGGCAGCTTTTTCCAGATATGTGGACATCGTAATTAAACTGGTCGGTGTCGTGCTTGTACTTTGGATTTTAAATAAAGAAATTAATCCGTCATATAAGCTGGCGTGGACGATGCTCATCCTCATCCTGCCGATTCTTGGAGTGGTACTGTATTTTGTGTTTGGACGTTCCAGAATTGCGACGATCATGCAGCAGCATTTTGAACAGCGGATTGAAGAGAGCAGAGAATATCTGCGGGACCGGCCGGAGACAAGGCAGAAGCTGGAAGAGCTGGATCCGTCAGCAGCGATCCAGTCCCGATATATTTCGGATGTTTCCAGATTTCCGGTTCATGAGAATACGACCGCGGAATATTTCCAGGTAGGAGATGATATGTTTCCTGTGCTTGTACAGGAACTGAAACAGGCAAAGAAATATATTTTTATTGAATATTTTATCATCAATGATGGTGTAATGTGGCGAACGATCCGTCATATCCTTGAGGAAAAGGCAGCAGAGGGTGTGGATGTGCGCCTGATTTACGATGGATTTGGCTGTCTTACGACATTGCCGCATAAATACTATGAAGAACTTCGTGCAAAGGGAATTAAGTGTCAGGTATTTAATCCGTTCCGGCCATTATTGAACATTATTCAGAACAACCGCGATCACAGAAAGCTTTGTATTATAGACGGCTGGGTAGGTTTTACCGGCGGAATCAATCTGGCAGATGAATATATCAACCAGAAAGAACGCTTCGGACACTGGAAAGATACGGCAGTTATGCTAAAAGGTGAAGCAGTCTGGAATATGACCGCCATGTTTCTTCATATGTGGGCAGTAGTCGGACGATCAGATGAGAGTATCGACTACGAAGCATATTTTCCGCATAAATATCACGAAGAAGAATTTGAAAGTGACGGATTTGTCCAGCCATTCTGTGATACACCTCTTGATGAAGAAATCGTTGGTGAAAACGTATATCTGAATATCATAAACAAAGCCAAACGATACGTATATATCTGTACCCCATATCTGATCATCGATAATGAAATGATGACGGCACTTTGCCTGGCAGCAAAGAGCGGAGTTGATGTGCGGATTATGACACCGGGAATTCCGGATAAGAAGCTGGTATTTCTTCTGACACAGTCTTATTACAGACAGTTGTTGGATGCAGGAGTAAAAATCTATGAATATCAGCCGGGATTTCTCCACGCGAAATCGTTTGTATGTGATGATGAGATTGGCGTGGTGGGAACGATCAATCTGGATTATCGAAGTCTGTATCTTCATTTTGAAGATGGCGTATGGATTTATAAGAATAAAGTTGTGCAGGACATTAAAGATGACTTTACGCAGACAATGGAGTACTGCAATCCTGTAGAACTGGAATTTTGTCTGAACAGAAATATCGGGGTGCGCATGATGCAGAATATTTTCCGCGCGTTTGCACCAATGTTGTAAAAAGTTTAAGAGCTGTTGCTTTGGCGAATAAAATTTGCAAGGCAACAGCTCTTTTGGCATATTTTTATAAAACGGTCTTTATAATAAAATAGAATAAATATGCCGGAGAGAAATTATGGCAAAAAAGTGGATTTCTGTGATATGTGTATGGATTATTTCTTTTACGATACTTCTGACGCCATTGACTGCCAGAGGGCAGAATGAATCGGCAAATGAATCCACACAGGAGAACAGCGGACAGCAGACGGAATCGGCCGATTTGATCCAGGCGCCATCCGGAGTATTGATGGAGGCACAGACCGGAACTGTTATTTATCAGAAGGATTTGGATACAAGGAGAAGCCCTGCCAGTATTACAAAGATCATGACACTGATTCTGATCTTTGATGCGCTGGAAAAGGGAAATCTGAAATTGGATGATATTGTCACTACCAGTGCCTATGCGAAATCCATGGGTGGTTCTCAGGTATTTCTTGAAGAAGGCGAAACCCAGACAGTAGAAACGCTGATTAAATGTATCGTAATCGCTTCCGGAAATGATGCCAGTGTAGCGATGGCAGAACATATCTGCGGGAGTGAGCAGGAATTTGTCCGCCACATGAATGAAAGAGCAACAGAACTTGGAATGAAAAATACACATTTTGAAGATTGCTGTGGTCTGACGGATTCTTCAAATCATTATACAACAGCCAGAGATATTGCGATTATGAGCAGAGAGCTGATTACGAAGTATCCAAAGATTCTGGAGTATTCTTCCATATGGATGGAGAATATCACACATGTGACGAAACAGGGAACAAAAGAATTTGGACTGACAAATACGAATAAGCTGCTTCGCAGTTATGACGGGTGTGTGGGCTTAAAGACAGGAAGCACCAGTCTGGCGAAATATTGTCTCAGCGCAGTGGCAAAAAGAAATAAGATTATTCTGATCGCGGTGGTGATGGCAGCACCGGATTATAAGGTGCGTTTTAAGGACGCGGCATCCATGCTGAATTATGGCTTCTCCAGATGTAGTCTTTACATAGATGAAAAAATGCAGCCTTTACCGGAAGTTCCGGTGAAAAAAGGAAAAGAGAAGAGTGTTCCGTTAGTTTATGAAAAGCAGTTTCAATATCTGAACACAGACGGGGAAACTATTGGAAAAGTAGAAAAGAAACTGAGAATTCACAGAGAGGTAAAGGCACCGTTAAAGAAAGGAAGCCAGGCAGGAGAGATGATCTATTCTGCTGATGGAAAAGAGCTGGGCCGGGTACGGATTCTTTATGCCAGGACAATAGGGCAGGCAACCTATTTGGATTGCGTGAAAGAACTTCTGAAGAAATTGTGATTTTTTATGGGCAATAAACTGCTTTTTTACATTGACACCTTACTTTATCTGCCAATATATGATAAACTGTCTTAGAGAGCATTTGAAAAAATCATTCCTGTAGAAAGTCTTTTTTAAATACACTCTGGAATATGAATATACATGAATTTTGAGGGAAAAGTATGAATCAAAAAAGAAAATCACAGTTGAGGAAAAGCAGATACAAGAAAAAATCTGCAAGACCTGAATATCTTCAGTCAACAGTGCAGCGAGAAACACAGAAAAGAAAACAAAGACGCAGAAGAAAGCGTTTCCGTCTGAAACCACAGATTACAATCGGTGGAATTATAATTCTTGTATTATTGATTGTGCTTGCAGGGAGCAGACTCTTTTTATCTGGTACAAAAGCAGGCAGCGACAAAGCACAGGCAGTATCGTCCTCAAATGCAAAAAAAGCAAAAGGAACTAAAAAAACAAAAGGTTCGAAGAAGGAAAAAGACCTTGTTGAAATGGAAGAGAGTAAGGAAATCTTCTTTGAGCCGCACTGCGTAGATTCAACGAAGCCGGAAAATCTCATCAGCTATACAAACATTGAAGTGGATGGAAACCTGTTTGAAAATGTTGCAGACTATAAGCCGGATGAAGATATTACATTTAATGTAGGACAGGAATACACAAATGTAGATGGAATTGTTACATTCCGAGGAAACAGTTTCCGTGATAATCCGACATATGGATATGCAAATATGACGAATTATAAATTAAACAAACTGTGGTCAGCAGATACCGGTTCTCTTTCTTCCGGCAGTGCAGTCTGGACCGGAAGCGGATGGACCGGACAGCCGCTTATGGCAAAATGGCCAAAAGAAGTGAAAGCTCATATGAACATGACAGAAAAAGCCAAGGCAGACGATGATCTGGTCGAGGTGATCTATGCATGCATGGATGGATATGTATATTTCCTGGATCTGAGAACAGGAGAGAAAACCCGCGATCCATTATATCTTGGATATACTTTCAAAGGCGCAGGTGCCCTGGACCCGAGAGGCTATCCGATTATGTATGTCGGTGCCGGATACAACAGTAACGAAGGAACTGCAAGAGTATTTGTTGTAAACCTGCTGGATTGCAGTGTTATGTATACATTTGGAGATAATGATGAATTCTCGCTCCGCGGCAGTCTGAGTTTCTTTGACGGATCGGCGCTTGTAGATGCCGAGACAGATACCCTGATTTATCCTGGAGAAAACGGAATCGTATATCTGATCAAACTGAATACTAATTATGATCAGAACAATGGCACATTATCTATTAACCCTGGTAAGACTGTAAAATGGCGCTATTATGGTACCAGAAGCAGCACAGAATCATTCTGGATCGGAATGGAAGATAGTGCTGCGATTTATAAAGGTTATGCATTTATGGCAGATAACGGGGGAAATCTGATGTGCCTGAACTTAAATACCCTGCAGCTTGTATGGGGACAGGATACACTTGATGATTCAAACTCGACACCGGTTCTGGAAATTGAAAATGGACATCTGTATCTGTATGTGAGCACATCTTTCCGGCTTGGCTGGAGAAGCTATGATTCAGCGACGATTCCAATCTGGAAGATCGATGCAGAGACAGGAGAAATCGTATGGCATACAGACTATCAATGCTATACAGATGATGGCGTATCCGGTGGCGTTCAGTCCACGATTGCCTGTGGAAAGAACGAACTTTCCGATTACATATATGTGACAGTATCCAAGACTTCTGACAATGCATCCGGAGTCCTTGCCTGCCTGAAAAAATCCGATGGTTCCAAAGTATGGGAGGATTCCTCTTCCTATGCATGGTCCTCTCCGGTCTGCGTCTATAACGAGGATGGGAGCGGAAAAGTCCTTTATTGTAACAGTAGCGGTGATGTCCGTCTCCTGGATGGCAAGACCGGTAAACTGGAGGATACCGTGTCGATCAGTGATGGCGTCATCGAGGCTTCGCCGGCTGTGTATGATAATTATATGGTCGTTGGAACCAGAGACTGCAAGATCTGGGGAATCCAGTTACAGTAAAATAGCAGTGAGTAATTTAAGAGCAGTATTGCATTACGCGGTACTGCTCTTAAAAGCGTTGTTACTGGGAACGGAGTGAACAGTAACACAGTGCTTTTAAAACTTTGACAAAAGACATAGACAGGATGTATAATAAAATCCAAATGGGTATTGCGGGTGGCAAAAAACAAAAAGGAAGGTATATACAATGAAAGAAATCCGTACAGAAGATGCAGTGGGGCATATTTTGTGCCACGACATCACACAGATTATCAAAGATGTAAAAAAAGGGGTGCTTTTTAAGAAAGGACACATTGTCAGGGAAGAGGATATTCCTCTTTTACTTTCTGTGGGAAAAGAACACTTATATGTCTGGGAGAAGAAGGAAGGAATCCTTCACGAGAACGAAGGTGCAGAGATTCTTTATCAGATCTGTGCCGGAGATTCAGATACCATGCATGGATCTGATATCAAAGAAGGAAAGATTGAGCTGATCGCAGACATTGACGGTGTACTTAAAATCCGCAGAGATGCATTGGTTGCGGTTAATTCACTTGGAGAGATGATGATCGCGTCCCGCCATGGAGATTTTTCGGTAAAAAAAGGCGATAAGCTTGCAGGAACCAGAATTATTCCGTTAGTAATCGAGAAAGAGAAAATGGACCGCGCGAAAGAAGTGGCAGGCGACCAGCCGATTTTCTCTATTCTCCCATATAAGAAGAAAAAAGTGGGAATCGTGACAACAGGAAGCGAAGTACAGAAAGGTCTGATCACAGATACCTTTACCCCTGTTCTGAAAGATAAATTTGCCAGATTTCCGTCAGAGATTCTCGGACAGACAACGCCAGGGGATGATATGGAACAGATTACAGCTGATATCCTGAAATTTATTGAGGATGGAGCAGATATTGTAGTCTGCAGCGGCGGCATGAGTGTTGACCCGGATGACAGAACACCTGGCGCGATCAAAGCGACAGGAACCCGTATCGTATCTTATGGTGCACCGGTACTTCCGGGGGCAATGATGCTAGTTTCCTATTATGAGAAAGATGGAAAACAGATTCCGATCCTGGGACTTCCGGGATGCGTGATGTATGCGAAGAATACGATTTTTGATCTGTTACTGCCAAGACTGATGGCAGATGATGAAATCACCGCATCAGAGATCAATCAGCTGGGAGAGGGCGGACTCTGCCTGAATTGTGATGTCTGTACCTTCCCGAATTGTGGATTTGGAAAATAAGGAGAAATAAGGAAAGACCAGATGAAAAGATTCAGAACCGTACACTATACGATTCATTCAGAGAAAATCAAAGATGCCAGAGGAGTCCGATTCGCAGTTATTGCAGATCTCCACGGTATGGAATTCGGTCCTGATAATCAGCGGCTTCTCGAAACAATCAACAAATACAGACCGGATGGAATTCTTATCGCAGGGGACATGATCGTAAGAAATGATTCGGAGTCTATGAAAAAGGCAGAATCACTTTTGAAGAGATTTTCGGCGCAGTATCCGGTTTATTATGCACTGGGAAACCACGAGTATAAACTGTATCGGAGCAACCCGGAAGAAAATGAGTTTGCAGGGGAATATCAGGAGTATGAAAATGAGCTGAGAGAAGCTGGTGTTGAAATTCTGCATAATGATTTCAGCAAATTAAAGGTTGGAAAAACCGGCATTACCGTTTATGGCCTGGAGATTCCGCTGATCTATTACAAGAAACCATTCTCTCCCAGACTTCACACAGAGGAAGTCAGAGAACTGATTGGAGAACCCTCTGAAGATTCACTGAATATTCTGCTTGCGCATAGTCCAAAATACGGCGATACTTATTTTGACTGGGGAGCAGATCTTATTTTAAGTGGACATTATCATGGAGGAATTGTGAGGCTGAACAGACACAAAGGACTGCTTTCTCCACAGCTTCAGCCATTTCCTGCATTTTGCTGCGGGGATTTTCACAGAGGCAGTCAGCACATGCTGGTAAGTGCCGGAGCCGGGGAACACACGATTCCTGTAAGAATTCATAATCCCAGAGAAGTTCTGATTGTAGATTTGAAACCGTATTTGAGATGAGAGGTGTTTTCGTATGGGAATTCCGGTAAAACTGGAAGTTTTTGAGGGTCCGCTCGACCTGCTGTTACATCTGATTGAAAAGAATAAAATAGATATTTATGATATTCCTATTGTGGAGATCACAGACCAATATATGGAATATATCCATGCAATGGAACGCGAAGACTTAGGAGTTATGAGTGAGTTCATGGTCATGGCCGCTACACTTCTGGATATCAAGTGTAAAATGCTTCTCCCGAAAGAGGTAAATGAAGAGGGCGAAGAGGAAGATCCACGTGCAGAACTGGTTGAGAAACTTCTGGAATATAAGATGTATAAATTCATGTCTTATGAATTGAAAGACAAAATGGATGATGCAGCCAATGTATTTTTTAAAGAGCCAACTCTGCCGGATGAGGTCATGCAGTACAAAGAACCGGTAGATCCAAAAGAATTGCTGGCAGGACTGACACTGGAGAAATTAAATGCTATCTACAAATCGATCATCCGCAGACAGGAGGACAAGGTTGACCCGATTCGAAGCAAGTTTGGAACTATCGAAAAAGAAGAAGTCAGCCTGTCAGATAAGATGATCGAGATCAAAGAATTTGCGCGTACCCACAGGAAGTTCAGTTTCCGTAATCTTCTGGAAAGCCAGAGTTCTAAAGTACAGGTGATAGTTACTTTTCTGTCGATACTGGAGCTGATGAAAATGGGACATATTCATGTCGAGCAGGATGGACTGTTTGATGATATCTCTGTAGAAGTACAGACGGATCCGGATACCTGGAAGAATCTTACCGAATTTGCAGAAGAAGAGTAACAGGAAAGGGTAAGAAAATGGAATAGAAATACAGGCAGTGTCTGCACGGATACGCAGTATGCAAAAGATAAATGCGTAACAAAAGGATAAGGAATGAGGAAGACTGAGTGAAGATTAAGGAGACAGAAGCAGCTATCGAAGCGATACTTTTTGCCATGGGCGGTTCCGTGGAACTTCCCCGGATAGCCAAAGCCATCGGGGTGGATGAGAAGACAACCGGAAGGATCATCCGCAATATGATGGACCGCTATCAGGAAGAAAACAGAGGAATCCAGATCATAGAACTGGAAAATTCCTTTCAGATGTGTACCAAAAAAGAATATTATGAATATCTGATCAATATTGCGCTGCATCCTCAGAAGCCGGCACTCTCAGATGTTATGCTGGAAACCTTGTCCATTATCGCATACAAGCAGCCGGTGACAAAAGTAGAGATCGAGAAGATCCGCGGGGTAAAATGTGACCACGCGATCAATAAGCTGGTAGAATACAGTCTGGTCAGAGAGCTTGGAAGACTGGATGCCCCCGGGCGCCCGATATTATTTGGAACTACCGAAGAATTTCTGCGGTGTTTCGGCGTTCAGGATCTGGAATCACTGCCTGTACCCGATCCGGTACAGATTGAGGACTTTAAGGCTGAGGCGGAAGAAGAAATCCAGTTGAAACTGGATGTTTAACCGACAGGAATGATTTTGGGAATACGCTCTGGCATGGTTATCTGTATCAAAGGACATTTAAGATTATAGCATTTCAGGAAAATACGGGAAGGAGAAGATGGTTATGCCAACCACATATGCACACGATTTATTTGGAAAAGAAGTATACAAAAAACTGCCGTCAGATATGAAGGCGCTGATTCGCAGACATGGAGATCTTTACAGAATCGGTCTGCATGGACCGGACATTCTGTTCTACTATATGGTTTCAAAGAATCCGGTTACTCAGTTTGGAATCGATATGCATCATGAGAAGGCAAGAGCCTTTTTCGAAGAAGGAATGCGCCAGGTACGCAGAAACAATGATGAAGCGCTCCTTGCGTATCTTCTGGGATTTGGCTGCCATTATATGTTTGACTCAGCATGCCACCCATATGTGAACCAGATGGCCGCAGAAGGAGTCGTCCCTCATATCGTTCTTGAGAAAGAATTTGATCGTGTGCTTATGGAAGAAACCGGCAAAGATCCGGACCACTATTACCCGGCTTGCGGTATTGTCCCGAAAATGGAATATGCAAAAGTTATTCACAGAGCTATTCCGCTTGTAAAAACCATAAACATTTATCTTTCTGTCAAAATGATGAAAATTCTTACAAACTTTATGGTATGCGATGACCAAGGAAGAAAACGCAGAATCATTGGAAAAATCCTGAGCTTTGGAGGAAAATCCATCGGCTCCGTAATCGAACACTTTATGACCGCCGAGGCGGTAGAACAGGCAAAGGCGCCAATCCCTGAATTAAAGAGGCTGTATCAGGAGGCAATCCCCGAAACAGCAGAATATCTGAAGGAACTTTATACCTTAAGAGAAGGTGCATATCATCTGAGCGCACGATGGAATCGCACCTATAATGGCTGAGACATTGGCAATTATATCGAAATAATTCGGGCGTTTATGAAATATCATATCGGTTAGTCATATTCCGGACATGTTGGCATAAGTTATTTAATAAATAAATGCCAGGCAGGTGAGGTGGAATATGAGGATGAGACATATTGCCGCTGTCACGATCGTGACGGCGGTATTGTTGTTTACACAGACTTCTGCTTCCGTACAAGGAGGAGAAAATAAGATACCTCAGATGGTAGATATGACACCGGCTATCGAGGAACCGTCAGAACTACACGCATTATCGGCAGTCTTGATGGATGGAGATTCCGGCAGAGTGCTTTATGAAAAGGATGGAAAGACACCTCTTGCAAATGCCAGCACAACAAAAGTACTTACCTGTATTGTGGCATTGGAGAGTTCGCCGGGAGACGATTATGTACAGGTTTCCCAGAATGCAGCTTCCCAGCCGGAAGTCAGGCTGGGACTTCAGAAAGGAGAACAGTACTATCTGGAGGATCTTTTATATTCTCTGATGCTGAAAAGTCACAACGATACAGCAGTCGCCATCGCAGAACACTGTGGAGGAACAGTGGAAGGCTTTGCCAGAATGCTGAACCGAAAAGCAAAACAGATTGGATGTAAGGATACGTACTTTATTACGCCAAACGGTCTGGATGCGCAGGACGAAAATGGCAAACATCATACGACAGCAGAGGATCTGGCACTGATCATGCGGTATGCCATCAAAAATAAAACTTTCCTGCACATTTCCCAGACCAGAGATTACACTTTTTCAGAAATCACAGGAAAACGGACTTTCTCCGTACATAATGCCAATGCACTGCTTGATATGATGGACGGTGTTCTCGCAGGAAAAACAGGCTATACTTCTCAGGCAGGGTACTGCTATGTGTGCGCCTGGGAAGAGGAAGGGAAAACTTTTGTAGTCAGTCTTCTTGGCTGCGGATGGCCCAATCATAAAACATACAAATGGAGCGATACAAAAAAACTGCTAAGCTACGGGGCCTATAATTATGACTATGAAACCTACTGGCAGGAGCCACATACGAGTAAGATTCTGGTAACAGACGGGGTGGAAAATATGCAGAATATAGGTGAGAAAGTCTATCTGAGGGGTAAATGCAGCGTAACATCCGAGGACCGTGAAAAAGAAATACTTCTCAAAAAAGGGGAGGCAGTAACCTGCAAGACGGAAATTCCACAGAAGGTAAGCGCCCCGGTTCTGAAAGGAGAGAAACTGGGACGTATCGCTTATTATCTGGATGGAAAACTGATCGCTTCCTATCCTGTTTATGCGGAAAGATCTGTAGAGAAGATCAGCTTTAAATGGTATACAGAAAAGGTATTTCACGATTTTTTCCATTAAAAAACTTAATGAAAGAGCTGAAAAGGCAGGGAAAAGAGATAAAAAGACAACGAAAACAGGTTGATTTCAGGAAGAAGGATGTCTATAATAAATACGGAGAGATTTTCTTAAAGTATGTAAGGGAATCTCTTCATATCCTGAATACAGGCATAAAACGTACAAAACAGGCAGCAAAAGTTTTTGATGGAAACATTATCGGATATATTCACACACAGGGCCGCAATTTTATCCCAAAGCTGGTCAGAGCCTTGCCATAGAATCATTTATTGAATTCATAGAAAAAAACTATAGAATCAATGAAACAATTTAATGATTTAAAGGGTTGCTATGAAAAAGCAACATTGATATAATAAAACTTAACAGTCGGCATTTCATGTATCAACCAGTTGATAGTTTGGTGACACATCAGCCGTTCGTGAAAAAGTTTATGGCAATTTTGCAGAATAAGTAAATTGTCATAGGAAAGACAGAGGAAAGAGATATGAATCAGTTAGAAGTACTCAGAGAGAGCCTGGGACAGTGTGATGAGATCATTCTGGATGCCCTTATTATGAGAAACAGAATCGTAGAGGACATTATGGCATACAAAGAGGCTAATGGACTCCAGATCTTACAGCCAGAGCAGGAAGCAAAGCAGAAAGAGTGGCTGGAGAAGAGAATGGAAGGCAGACGCCATAAGGATGAAGTCGCAGACGTATTCGACAGCATCCGTACCAACAGTAAGAGAATCCAGGCAAGAAAACTTTTCAACTACAACATCGTACTTATCGGATTTATGGGCGCAGGCAAGTCTACAATCTCCGATTTCCTTAAAACAGTATTTGCCATGGATATAGTAGAGATGGATCAGATTATTGCCGAGAGACAGGGAATGAGTATTTCTGATATTTTTGAGACATATGGCGAGCAGTATTTCCGCGACCTTGAAACAAACCTGCTTATCGAAATGCAGTCTCGCAGCAATGTAGTAATCTCCTGTGGTGGTGGTACTCCGATGAGAGAGTGCAACGTAGTTGAGATGAAGAAGAATGGCCGCGTGGTATTACTTACTGCGAAACCAGAGACAATCCTTGACCGTGTCAAAGATAACCACGACCGTCCGCTGATCGAGAACAACAAGACTGTTCCGTTCATCACAGATCTGATGGAGAAACGTCGCGCAAAATACGAGGCAGCAGCAGACATTATCATCGAAACAGATGGCAAGAGCGAGCTTGAAATCTGTGAAGAACTGGTTCACAGACTTCGCGCTATGGATGAGAAATAAATATAGCTATTCAAAATAATCTGTTATTTTGACATATCCGGTTAATAGGGGCAGCTCACGATAACAAATGAACAGATATATTGTAAAGATATGAAATAGCTACAGACAATAGAAATGGCATTTACAGGAATTAATTAACTTTCCTGTAAATGCCATTTCTGACTTTATAGAGTTATATCTTTTATAGATATGCAGGATTCCATAAACAGGAATCCTGATCTGATTCTAACTTGTCTTATAATCCCATTCCTCTTGTGCCTGTTCTATGACATATTTCTTAAATGCTTCCACAACCGGTGGATGATAAACATCCTTCAGCATTGCCATATAGAAGTTTCTCTGCCAGCTCGGAGAGACAAGAGGAAGAATCTTTACATTCAGAGACTGCAGGATAGGAATATCCGGTGCAACACAGATTCCGAATCCATTTGACACAAATCCGGCCGCAACCTGATCCTCGTCAATCTCATACGACACATCAGGGCTCTGACCGATACATTTAAACAGTCCGTCAACAATCTGCCTCAGTCCGCTTCGTTTCTTAAAAATAATCTGCTTATAAGGAATCGTTTCCTCCAGACGTACCTCATCCTGCGCAGCCAGCGGATGATCCGGCGGCACGATCACGACCAGCTCCTGTCTGGCCACAGGTGTAAACTCGATCAGAGGCTCGTTATCAATCTTGGAACAGAAACCAAGATCGTACTTCTTTTCTTTTAACCCATTTAAAATATCAGCTGTTAAAACTTTGTCACAGTATAGGTTGAAATCGATCTTTTTCGTCGGATTTGTCTCAAGAAATCCCCGCATAATTTTCGGAACAAAGTCAATTCCCAGTGTACGCAGGAATGCAACATCGATACAGCCTTCCCCTTTGCCTGCCAGCTTCAGATTGTTTACAGAAGAATCCAGACGATTTAATATCTCTTCTACATCTTTCAGGAAAACCTTACCGTATTTGGTAAGAGTGACATTTCTGCCATTTTTTTCAAATAGTTTTACGCCCAGTTCCTCTTCCAGAGTAGAGATCGCGTAGCTCAAAGAAGGCTGGGTGATCGCAAGAATATCAGCGGCTTTTGTGTAATGCTCGATATGAGCTAATGTGGAAAAATACCGCAGATGATACAGATTCATAAAAAGATGCTCCTTTCTTCATATGTAATTTTTTGACAGCAGTAATTCGCTGCTGCTGTAAAGGCTACTGTTCACATTGTGCCCGGTAACCTGCAAATAATTAAAAAAATTTTCGGGTTAATATTTTTTAGATCATATGAAAATCTCCGAAAATATAGTTATTTTTGCACAAATAGTCCGCGCTGTATTTGTCATATTGGCATATTATACCATGATGTATTGAAAAAATCTATGGATTGACAGGGTAGAACTAATTTGTTTTATATTTAACAAAGATATATAATGCTTATATCAAAAAGGTACAAAATATTTCCAAAATATGTAATAAAATTATGCGATTTTTATGAGGAGGACGAAAAATGTCAAAAGAATTTCCAATTACAATCAGTTCCTGGACACTGGGAGATCAGTGCAAATTTGAAGATAGGGTCATCGCTGCAAAGAATGCCGGATACGAAGGAATCGGTCTTCGTGCAGAAACCTATGTAGATGCGCTGAATGAAGGACTTTTTGACAAAGACATTCTGGCTGTCTTAGACAAACATGGTATGAAAGTAACAGAGGTTGAGTACATCGTACAGTGGGCAGAAGAACATCGTTCTTACGAGCAGAAATACAAAGAACAGCTTTGCTTCCATATCTGTGAATTATTTGACGTAAAACAGATTAACTGTGGTCTGATGGAAAACTACTCTGTAGAATATACTGCTCAGAAATTAAGAGAATTATGCCAGAGAGCAGGAAAATATATCATTGGTGTAGAGCCAATGCCATATAGTGGAATCCCGGATATGAAAAAAGGATGGGCAGTTGTAAAAGCAGCTGACTGCGAAAACGCAAAACTGATCATGGACACATGGCACTGGGTAAGAGCAAATCAGCCGATCGACCTTTCCGTAATCGAAGAGATCCCGGCAGACAAGATCGTATCCATCCAGATCAACGATGTATGGGAAAGACCATATGCAACAACAATCTTAAGAGACGAATCCATGCATGACCGTCTGGCACCTGGAACAGGAATCGGATGCACTGCAGACTTTGTTAAGATGGTAAAAGCAAAAGGAATCAAACCAAACGCTATTGGTGTAGAGGTTATCAGCGATGCAATCCTTGCAAAAGGACTTGAATACGCAGCAAATCATACTTATGAAAACACAAAGAAAGTACTCGAAGAGGCATGGCCGGAAGTACTTCAGTAAGTATCTGACATAAAAATACCGAAAATATAAAAAAATCCAGTGAAAAAGGAGAAGGTTACATGAAATTTAACGCAATGTTTCAGCCGATCAACATCGGTCCAATGACAGTAAAGAACCGCTTCGTAGTTCCGCCAATGGGAAACAACTTCGCAAACACAGACGGAAGCATGAGCGACCAGTCCGTTGCTTATTACCGCGAAAGAGCAAAAGGTGGTTTCGGTCTGATCACGATTGAAGCAACAGTTGTACATCAGGGTGCAAAAGGCGGCCCGCGTAAACCTTGCCTTTATGATGACTCCACAATCGAAAGCTTCCGCAAGGTAGTAGATGCCTGTCATGCAGAGGGGGCAAAGGTTTCCGTACAGCTTCAGAATGCAGGCCCGGAAGGAAACGCAAAGAACGCAGGAGCACCGATCGAGGCAGCAACCAGCATTCCGTCTGACTGCGGCAGAGACACACCGAAGGAAGTTACAACAGAAGAAGTTTATGAACTGGTAAAAGGCTACGGTCTTGCAGCAAAGAGAGCAATTGAAGCCGGTGTGGACGCAGTTGAAATCCATATGGCACATGGATATCTGGTAAGTACCTTCCTTTCCCCAAGAACAAATAAAAGACTGGATGAATTTGGCGGTTCTTTTGAGAACAGAATGCGTTTCTCCCGTCTGATCATTGAAGAAGTTAAGAAGATGACAGAAGGAAAGATCGCTGTTCTTGCCAGAATCAACAGCTGTGATGAAGTGCCGGGTGGCCTTGATGTGCATGACAGCGCTGCAATCGCTGCATATCTGGAAGGATGTGGACTTGATGCGATCCATGTATCTCGCGCCGTTCATATCCGCGATGAATTTATGTGGGCACCGACAGTAACACATGGTGGATTCTCCGCTTCTCAGGTAGAAGAGATTAAACGTGCCGTATCTATCCCGGTAATCACAGTTGGACGTTATACAGAACCGCAGTTTGCAGAATTAATGGTAAAAGAAGGACGTTGCGACCTGGTTGCTTTCGGCCGTCAGAGCCTTGCAGATCCACATATGCCATTAAAAGCACAGGAAGAAAGACTGGAAGATATGATCCCATGTATCGCATGTCTTCAGGGCTGTGTTGCAAATATGTATGCAGGAAATCCAATCTGCTGTCTGGTAAACCCATTCCTTGGACATGAAGCTGAGGGAATCGCTCCGGCAGAAAAAGCTAAGAAAGTTATGGTAATCGGTGGCGGTGTTGCAGGTCTTTGCGCTGCATTTATCGCACAGGAAAAAGGTCATCAGGTAACACTTTATGAAGCAAGTGATAAACTTGGCGGAAATATGCGCCTGGCTGCTTATCCTCCGGGAAAAGGCGACATCACAAACATGATCCGCAGCTACATCGTTCGCTGTCAGAAAGCTGGCGTAACGATCAAAATGAATCAGGAAGTAACTCTGGATCTTATCAAGGAAGAAAAACCAGACAGCGTAATTGTTGCTTCCGGTTCCAGAACACTGATCCTTCCGATTGAAGGAATCGACAATCCTGCAATCATTCATGGATCTGATCTCCTTGATGGTAAGAGAGCAGCAGGTAAGAAAGTTCTTGTCGTAGGCGGCGGAATGGTTGGATGTGAGACAGCTGCATTCTTAGGTGAGCAGAACCATGACGTAACAGTTATCGAGTTCAGAGATACTGTAGGTGCAGACGTGATCCACGAGCATAGAGTTTACCTGATGAAAGACTTCGAAGATTACGGAATCAAAGAAATCACAGGTGCAAAAGTATGCAAATTCTATGAAGATGGCGTAGAGTACGAGACAGCCGACGGTCAGAGACATGAGTCCAGAGGATATGATTCTGTTATCCTTTCCATGGGATTCAGAAACTACAATCCATTCGGCGAAGAAATCAAAACAATTGTACCGGATACTTATGTGATCGGTGATGCGATCCGTGCAAGAAGAGCACTCGATGCGACAAAAGAAGCATACGAAGTAGCTTCTACATTATAATCAGATAACAAATGAAAAAACATCCAGGTATACTTTTTGTATATCTGGATAACAAGAAGAAAATTTCAGGAGGAACAAGAGGAAATGGAACAGAGAATCAAAGGAACAACAGGATTAATGGCACTCATCGGAAGCCCGGTAGGACATTCAGGATCACCGGCAATGTACAACTTCAGCTTCCGTTATCACAACCTTGACTATGCTTACATGGCATTTGACATCAAAGAAGATCAGGTTCCGGCAGCATTAGATGCTATTCGTCTGTTCAAAATGAGAGGCGCAAATGTAACAATGCCTTGCAAGAATAAGGTAGCTCAGTGTGTGGATGAACTTTCACCGGCAGCAAGAATCGTTGGCGCTGTAAACACAATCGTAAACGAAGACGGAAAACTCATCGGACATATCACAGACGGTATCGGATTTGTACGTAACTTAAAAGAGAATGGTGTTGATATCAAAGGTAAAAAGATGGTAGTTCTTGGAGCAGGCGGAGCTGCTACAGCTCTTACTGTACAGTGCGCACTTGACGGAGCAGCATCCATCGCGATCTTCAACCCGAATGATCCATTCCTTGACAGAGCCAAAGGAACAGCAGAAAAACTTGCAAAAGAAGTTCCGGACTGCAAAGTAAGTGTATATTGTCTGGATGATCAGGATAAATTAAAAGAAGAGATCGCAAACGCTGATATTCTTGCAAACGGTACTCTGGCTGGTATGAAACCACACGATGACCTTTCTCTGGTTGACAAGTCTATGTTCCATCCAAACCTTGTTGTGGCTGATTGTGTATACAATCCGGAAGAAACAAAGATGGTTAAAGAAGCAAAAGAAGCAGGCGTAAAACTTGCTGTAGGTGGTAAAGGAATGCTTCTGTGGCAGGGCGCTGCAGCTTACAAACTTTACACAGGTCTTGAGATGCCTACAGATGAATACCAGAAGTTTCAGAAGGAAAACGAAGGGAAATAATTAGAAATGGGAAAGACTAAGAAAACAAATTTAGTGGTTACTTCCATTGCGTTGTACTTTACTTATTTTATTCACGGTTTTGGTGCGTCCATTATGGGACAGTACAAGCCGGAACTTTCCGGAGCATGGGGATCTGAAATCAGCGGTGTTGTAGCAGTTATCGCAGCACTGGGACTTGGACGTCTGATTTCCCTGCCATTTTCCGGACCTCTCTCTGATAAATTCGGACGTAGATTAAGCGGTATCATTGGTGTTCTGTGCTATACAGCATATTTCATGGGAATCGCTTATGCACCTAACATGGGTGTTGCCTATGCATTTGCTATCATCGGTGGTATCGCAAACTCCTTTTTGGATACCTGCGTAAGCCCGACCTGTATGGAAATTTATGTAAATAATCCTTCCGTAGCGAACATGTTTACAAAATTCTCCATGTGTATCAGCCAGTTCTTACTGCCATATATGATCGGAGCTGTCGCATCAGCAAACATGTCCTACAGAACGATCTTTATCGTTGCAGGTGTTGCAATCTTTATCGATGGTATCCTGATCCTTTTCCTCCCATTCCCGGAAAGAGGAAACAAGACAGCAGCCGCAGGACAGAAGACAAAGAGCAAATTAAAAATCACACCGGCTGCACTGGCAGCGATCCTGATCGGATTTACAAGTTCTTCTACATTTATGCTGTGGCTAAACTGTAACAAAGAACTTGGTATGTTATACGGAATGACCAGTGATCAGGCTGGTAAGATCCAGTCCTTCTATGCAATAGGAACATTCGCAGCAATCCTTTGCTCCTCTGTTCTTATCAAGAAAGGTTTAAAAGAGATCAACATCCTGATTCTTTATCCGGCAATTTCCACTGTCACACTGTTACTGTGCTACTTTATCCAGAGCCCGACCATGTGTCTGATCGGTGGATTTGCAATCGGTTTTGCAGGAGCAGGCGGTGTTCTTCAGCTGGCTACTTCCACAACTGCAGAGTTCTTCCCGGAGAACAAAGCGACAGCAACTTCCATGGTAATGATCGCGTCCAGTATTGCTAACTACACGATCTTAAGCCTTGCAAGCTACATCACTAAGGTAGGCGGAGAAGGAGCCCCGAGAATGATCCTTCTTCTGAATGCAGGTGTTACTGTGGCAGGTATTTTACTTGCAATCTTTGTAAAGAAAAACAAAGAAGCTTAGAAATATAGCAAGTTTATTAAAGCAATTTCAGACACGCTATGACGATAGTGGCTGAAATAAGAAGTCAATAATTAACCCCATGAGAGAAATGAAATCCAACCCAGCTCGGATGTGTTTCTGAGCGGATTGGATTTCATTTAAGCGACGATTGTCTAAAAATTAACAAAAAAGATAGAAAGCATACGCTGAAATATAGAAATATTCTGTAAATATTCAATAATCTGCTATCCCGGGAGGTTGCTGAATAGTTGCTAAATTCTAACAAAATAATGTTAAAGGAGAAATTGTATGGCACATACAAGAGCGCAAAGAAGAGAAAATGAACTGCCCTACATCCCCTTTGGACCATTTCAGATAAGACTTCCTTTTATACACTATAAGATAGAATCTGTTGAGTTCATTCAGGGTCTGATCCTGGGCGTTACGGCACTGGCTGCTGTTCCATATCTGGAGCAGTATCTGGGGCTTCCTTATGAACTGGCATGGAGCTGTGTAATCATTGAGACATTTCTTTACCTGTTACACAGTCTGCTGGGCGATCCGGTCGTACCGGGCTGGATCACACCGACACTGCCATTAACTATTGTATTCCTGGAAGGTTTCCCTATGGGAAAAGAGCGAATACAGGCAATGATCGCATTACAGATGCTGGTAGGTCTGGTATTCATCTTCATGGGTGTGACCAAACTGGCAGATAAATTTGTCCACGCAGTTCCCGATTCTGTCAAAGGTGGAATTCTCCTCGCAGCGCCTGTTACGGTTATGGCAGGACAGCTGGGAGAGGGCGGAAACATGCACAAATATCCACTTGCAATTGTGGCAGGTGTAGGACTTCTGATCCTGATCAGTTTCTCAGACAAATATCAGGAGAAAAGAAAGACAAACAAATTCCTTGATCTGGTTGCCAGATATGGAAATCTGTTCCCGTACTTGATTGCTATGGTGGTGGGACTTCTTGTAGGAGAGTTGGACAAACCAGGTCTAGAGATCGGAACTTTTATCAAGATTCCACAGTTTAAAGAGATTATTGATCAGGTAAGTATTTTTGGTGTGGGTATCCCGCCGCTTTCTATGTATATTAAGGCTTTACCACTTGCGTTGGTATGCTATGTTATCGCATTTGGTGATTTTGTCACAACAGAAACCCTGGTTACAGAAGCACGGCAGGCTCGTGATGATGAATACATTGATTTCAATTCCAGCCGTTCCAATATGATCAGCGGTCTGAGAAACCTGATTCTTTCCATCATTGCACCATTTCCGCCACTTTCCGGTCCGTTATGGGTAGGGATGACTGTATCTGTATCTATGAGATACAAAGAAGGAAAGAAAGCAATGAAATCCCTTCTTGGAGGAATGTCCTCTTTCCGTCTGGCGACATTTTTAAGCGTGCTTATTATCCCGGTAGTAAGCTTCTTCCGCCCCATTTTTGGAGTAGGATCTTCCATTACTCTGATGTTCCAGGCATTTGTATGTGCGAGAATTGGTATGGATTATTGCAAGAGCGACAGAGACAAGATGATCGCAGGCGTAATGGCAGCAGTCCTCGCAACTCAGGGAACCGCATGGGCATCTGCATGGGCTCTGGCAGTAGGCTTCGGACTGAATATTTTTCTGTCCAACTGGAACCCCTTTGAGAAAAACCATAGATGATTAATGAAATCTGTGCTATAATCAGGTAAATTAAATGAAGAAGGGATGAATGCAATTATGATGTATTCGTTTATGACATTGAATGATGATACAGAAATTACTCATTCGGAAATGAAAGCAGATGGGAAAGTAAAAGTCTATATAGAAACTCCTGATGAATTTGGAGGATTCCACAATGCTACATGCTGGCTTCCTGATTATAGGTGGGAGGATATTGAAGGATATTCCGATACCGAGATGGCATATTTTAAGCAGTTAATCAGAAATAATGCTCATCTTATTATTGAATTTTCGCAGGAAGGAGGCATTTTAAATGCCGCAAATTCTTAGGATTGGACCATATAGTATTTATTTTTGGTCCAATGAAGGAGATCCCTTAGAACCAATTTATGTTCAGATATCAGAAGGAAGAGCCAGTGCAATAGCTACTAAAATATGGATTACCAGTACTGGAAAAACTATTCTCAGCAATAATAATTCTAAAATTCCGGAAAAGATACTGAAAAGGTTAATGAGAATGATAGAAGCCAATAGTTCCGATATTATTGATGAGTGGTTAAACCGTTTTGGAGAAATTCGATATTTTTGTTAAAAAATACCAGCTTTTATTTGCTGGTATTTTTTTATTATTGTGAAGGATTCTGAGACAAAGATACGGTTCTGGATAATTCAGGTTGAAAAAAAGAAGGCTCTATATTAATGGCTGAGGAAGGCAGTACAATATCAATAATAGTACCTTCGCCAGGTATACTGTCTACCAAAAGCCCATATTCTTCTCCATAATAACTGCGTAACCTTTGATTTACATTTGCAAGTCCGATGGAGTGATGCCCTTTTGGAGAAGTTTTGTTGCAATCCTGTAAAACTTTTAATTGTTCCGGCGACATTCCGCTTCCGTTATCAGCAACCAGAAAATGAAGTAATTCGTTTTCAAGTTGACAGGAAATGCTGATATAACATTCATTTTCTTTGTTAGAAAAACCATGTTCCACACTATTTTCTACAAGTGGCTGGAACAAAAATACAGGAAGATTCATCTGCAGAAATTCCGGAGGGATATTAATATCATAGCAGAATTTTCCGGGAAAGCGTATATTTTGGATAGTCATATAGCGCTGTACCTGCTGGAGTTCTTCCTGAAGAGTTGCAACAGGAAATTTTTCCAGATTATACCGTACAAGTTCAGACATACAGGTAGCAATGGTTTCAATCTCAGGTACATTATGAATTTCGGCAAGTGACTTGATAACATTTAAAGTATTATGGAGAAAATGATGATTTATCTGAAATTGCAACATTTGGACCCGCATTTGTTGTTCGGCAATCTGAATTTCATAATTTTGTTTCAGACTTAGAAAGAGACGTTGGCTCATTCCATTAAAGCTGTCAATCAGTTTACACAATTCCTGATTGGAACCGCAGGATTTCAGATCAATCTGTGCTCCATCGGAAGGATCCAAAATATCGATTTCATGACATAGATTGGAAACCGGACGGGTAAGTATTCTGGACAGGAAAATTGCTAGGATAAGTCCAAGCAATGCGCAGAATAGAAAAATCCCCAGGTAACTGATGATAGTGTCATGAAAAGTGTGAGTGATTTTTTCATTACTTATAATCTGAACAATATGCCACTGGGTAGTGTAATTAATGCATCCATTAATTACAAACTGCCCCAGAGATGTCTTCAGAGTACTTTGATCGATTGCATCCTGTGAAGTTAGAGTATTGCTGAAGTCTTCAAGTTTGGACAAAACAGAAGAAGATATATCTGCTTTTGAAAAAGATGCAAGATTAATTGTGCATGTAAGTTTATTATCAGCATTATAGATTAAAAGTGTGTTTTGTGTTTCGCAGGATGAAGATAGGATTTCCATAATTGGAGTAAAATCTATTTCTGCATAACATAGTCCTGTTTCCCGATAATCGTATCTATCCAGTAAAATTTTGACCATTGGAAGAATACTGTGTCCGGTACTGGAGTCTGTCTGCAGAGGGGCAAAATATGTCCGGTTTTTAGAAGTTTCAGCTAGTTTTTTCCATTTTTTCATATTAGATTCAATTGTATGACGCTGCTGCGATGTCTTTACATTGTATTCAAAAGAGTAACCGTATCTATTTTGAAAATAGACGGTAAGCATAGAACTGTTCAATTGATTTGTTTGGCGCATTAAATTTCGAAAAACATTGAAATCCTGAGCATATGACAGATAATCTTTTTCGTAATTAGTTATCATGGCTTTACGTGCGTCATCGTTGAGAAGCGGAGTATCTGCTATTTTTAGTGCATTTTCAAGAAGCGTATCAAGAGACTGGTTCATTTGCGTCAGTGTTGCAGCAGTAGACGTATTATATTCTGAAGTAATTGTACTGGTTTTTGAAATGGCATTTATTGTGCTTAGAAGAACCGTTGGAAAAATAACAAGAATAAGTGATGACAGAAAAATCTGCATACGAAAAGATAACTGATGTATTTTTTTCATAAAAACCTCCAGATATTTGTGATAGAATATTTTTAAAGAATTATAACATGTATTTTTTACAAAAAATAGAAAATATCCTAAGAAATTTTCTATTTTTATAAAACAATCTTTCTATTTTTTTGAAAAGAAGTTTATTATACTGTTTTCAACGGTCAGGGAACTTTGCAAAGTAGAAGACAGTAGAAAATTCTGGAGGTTAGAGAAAGATGACAAAGAAAGAGCGTGTACTGGCAGTAATGAAAAAAGAGCAGGTGGATATGATTCCGGCTGGATTCTGGTTTCATTATAAATCAGATTATACAGTGCAGCAGATGATTGATGAGCATATGAAATTATTCAGAACTACAGATATGGATATTATTAAAATTATGCAGGATTACCCATATCCGATTTCTGGAAAGATAACCTGCGCGGATGACTGGTACCATATCCAGGTAAAAGGAACAGACTCTGAAGAATTTGCAAAAATGGCAGAGATCATAAGAGGAATAAGAAAAGAAGCAGGTAAAGATGTTTTGATCTTCCAGACAATGTTTGGACCTTTTAAAGCTGCATCTATGACTTTTGGTGATGATGTTCTGATGAAATACAGTAAAGAAGCTCCAGAGGCAGTTGCGGCTGGTGTTAAGATTATTGCAGATGCATTGGAAGAGTGGACAAAGGGATATCTGGAGGCAGGAGCAGATGGCATATATTATTCTGCACAGTTTGGTGAAATCGGAAGATTTGAAAAAAATGAATGGGAAGAACTTGTGCGCCCATATGATCTTCAGATTTTAAAAGTAGCAGAGGAAATGCCAGAGAAATATAATATTCTTCATATTTGCGGTGAACCGGAATATCAGTTTGAAACACATGTAGAATGGTTTAAGAATTATCCGGCTGATTTGATTAATTGGTCAGTGAAAGATAATCATTTCAGTCTGGAGCAGGGACGTGAACTTTACAGCAGCGCGATTCTTGGTGGAATGAATAATAAGGGTAATGTATTGAATGGCTCTGAAGATGCAATCCGAGAAGAAGTAAAAGGAATTTTGGACGCGTTTGGAACAAAAGGAATTATGATAGGAGCTGACTGTACGATTCAGGGCGAAAATATCAGCCTTGATCTGATTAAAACAGCAGTGGAAGCGGCACATGCATACAAGAAATAAAAAGTAAAAGGAGAAATATATTATGGGTAAGAAGAGTTTGGCAGCATTACTTTGTGCAACAATGGCAATGACAGCATGTATGTTACCTGCAACAGCAGCAATGGCAGATGAACCATTAAAAATTGAATTCTTTCAGCAGAAGGGAGAAGAAGGACCTCAAAAGGGATATAAGGAGATTATTGATAAGTTCAATAAAGAAAATTCAGATATAGAGATTGAAATGAATACAGTTCCGGATGCAGGAACAGTTCTTACATCCAGAATTTCTTCTGGTGATATTCCGGTGATTTTTTCCGATTATCCAACACAGACACAGTTTAAACAGAAAGTTGCCAATGGATATGTACAGGATCTTTCTGATCAGGATTTCCTAAAAAACGTCAATGAATCCGCACTGGAAATGACAAAACAGGAAGATGGTGGATATTATGCGCTTCCTTACAGCCGAAACTATATTGGAGTTTACTATAACAAAAAGACCTTTGAAGATAATGGATTAGAAATCCCGACTACATGGGAAGAGTTTACTGCAGTATGTGATAAGTTAAAAGAGGCAGGAATTACTCCTATTGGAATGCATGGAAAAGATCCGGGACGTGTAGGACATCTGTTCCAGGCAGCAACTGTTGCATGGGCACCGGATGGTGTGGAAACTATCGGAAAAGTTGTTTCCGGAGAGGCAAAAATTGAAGGAGACGAAGAATTTAAAAATGTATTTGAAAAGATGAACACACTTCTTTCCTATGCGAATGAAGATGCACTGGCACTTTCTGATACAACATGTTACGAAAACTTTGTAAATGGTGAATATGCAATGACGATTACAGGTTCTTATGCGAGAGGAACTATCCAGTCTATTAACCCGAATCTGGAAATTGGTGTATTCCCACTTCCAAATGATACTTATGATGATACTAAGTGCTTATCCGGTATTGATGCTGCAATTTGTGTATCTGCACAGGCAAGTGATAAGGAAAAAGATGCAGCATATAGATTCCTTTCTTATCTTGCTGATCCTGAAAATGCACAGATATTCTGCGATAATGACGGTGCACCATCCTGTATCACAGGTGTTACAAGCAATGATGATGGAATCAAACCTATGGTAGATATGATTAATGCCGGAAAAACACATGACTGGATGGCGTCTACAATTGATAACAATGTAACTACTGACCTTTATAATGTAGTGCAGGGATTCTGGGCAAATAAAGATGTAGATGCAGTTATGAAAGACATGGATGCATCAATTGAAATTTCAAGCGCACAGTAAAATATTAAACGGCTCAATGTAGAAAAACCGTATACGTTCAAAAAAGATTGCTGCGTAAGAATAATGATTCATTGGCAGCAATCTTTTTTTGAACCTGGATTTGATAATAATAAACAAAGCCTTTTAAGAGGAGTGCTATATGAATAATACAAAAAGAAAAAAGTTATCGGGCAGAGTGACGTTTTTTCTGTTTACACTGATACCGGTAGTGCTTTATACATTTTTTTATGTGGTATCTGTAATCAATGGTATTCGATACAGTTTTACAGACTGGGATGGAATGGCTCAGAAAATGAATTTTATCGGGTGGAAGAATTATAAGATATTGCTCAAAAATCCGAACTTTTGGAATGCTATAAAAACAACGGTGATTTACAGTGTATTGCTGGTGATTGGTGTAATTGTAATATCACTGATTTTGTCAATTTCACTGAATTCACTGAAAAAGTTTAAGACATTAGTAAAATCCGTGTATTTTGTTCCGGCAATGATTGGTGGTGTTACAATTGCACTGATCTGGGATCAGATTTATTATCGAGTGATTCCGGTAATCGGGAAAGCACTGGGAATTTCCTGGTTATCTAACAGCGTTCTGATGTCTGGAGATACGGCGTTGCCTGCAGTTGTATTTGTACAGATATGGCAGGCGGTTGCGATGCCAACGGTAATCTTTATAGCCGGTTTGCAGCAGATTCCAGAAGAGCAGTATGAATCTGCCAAAATTGATGGTGCCACAGCTTTTCAGCGTTTCAGGTATGTTACATTTCCTTATTTGCTTCCAACAGTAACAGTAAATCTTATACTTACAATTAAACAGGGATTTACCTCATTTGATTTTCCGTACGCACTTACCGGAGGTGGACCTGTCCGGGCAACAGAAGTAATAGGAATTCTGATATATAATGATGCGTTTAAAAATATGCGATTTTCCATGGCAAATGCAGAAGCATGTATATTATTTGTGATTGTTGCGATATTCTCACTTACGCAGTTGAAACTGACAAGTAAAGGAGGGACGGACTGATGAAGATAAAAGCAGGAAATGACGAAAGAGTATGGCTTTTTTTTAGAAATATTATTTTGATCGGTGGATTACTCCTGATTTTATGCCCTCTTTGGATGGTGCTGATCAACTCATTTAAAACATTGGAGGAGGCCGGAAAAAATTTCTTTGCGCTTCCTTCAAAACTGAATCTGGAAAATTATATTGAGTTGTTTACTAACAGTAATTACTGGATTTTTTTGAAAAATTCATTTAAAATAACAGTAATATCCATCATTTTGATTTTGATTTTTGTTCCGTCTGTTTCTTATTCTATTGCAAGAAACTTTAACCGGAAGTATTACAAAACAATTTATTTTTATATTATGATGGGGTTATTTGTTCCGTCGCAGGTAGTATTGTTGCCTGTAACCAAAATGATGTCAAAGTTAAATATGCTTAATCATGCGGGACTGATTATTCTGTATGCGGCATTTGGCCTGACGCAGGGAGTATTTCTGTTTGTAAATTATATCAGAGGTCTTCCTTACGAAATTGAGGAGTCTGCACAGATTGACGGTTGCAGTGTATTTCAGACATATGTAAAAATAGTACTTCCTCTGGTAAAGCCTATGATTTCTACGTTGCTGATCATGGATACTTTGTGGATCTGGAATGACTTTATGCTCCCTTTACTAATTTTAAACCGTTCACAGGCTATTTGGACACTTCCTCTTTTTCAGTATAATTTTAAGACAGAATATTCTTTTAACTATACAATGGCGTTTACGGCATACTTACTTGCTATGTTGCCTATGTTGATCATTTATTGTATGGGACAGAAATACATAGTCAAAGGACTGACAGCAGGATCTGTAAAAGGTTGATCCTGTAGAAGTAGTATATTGCGGGCGAAAGGAGAATCATGAAAAGTGAAGGTGCTGGTTGTAGAAGATGAATTTTATGCAAGAAAAGCCATGATAAGACAAATCAAAAAATATGATCAGGATGGACTTTTTGAGATATCGGAGGCATCTAATGGAGAGGAAGGCTGGGAATTTTGCGAAAAATATAAACCAGAACTTGTCTTGACAGATATTCGTATGCCTAAAATGGATGGGATACAGCTTCTTCAGGAGATCCGCAATAATGAATTAGAAATAAAAGTAATTATTCTGAGTGCTTACTCTGATTTTGAATATGCTCGCAGTGCAATTGTAAATGGAGCTTCAGATTATCTACTGAAACCAATTGACGATACGGCTCTGACAGAATGTCTGAATAAGTTTGTCACTCAGCATAAAATAGAACGAAAAGAAGCTTTGCTATCCAGAAAAGATATGGCAACACAATATATTTTGAACAGTATTCAGGAATCAAAATATTCCGGTTTTATAGAGAAAAATATGTTTGAAAGAGTGTTTTCGAAATATCAGCTAGGTGTTTTCCTGTTTCTTCATGATAAGCCGAGACAGGAAATCTTTCTTACAGAATTGGAAGAAAGCTGCGGAAGTATCATGCTGACGAAGATTCGGTTTGTAGAATTGAAACCGGATATGTGGATACTGCTTGTAAAACCGGAGGGTGATATGCTGTTTTTCTGGAGACGTATCAGAAAACTGCTGGAGAAAGAGGATTCCCAGGTTAAGATGGGAATCAGTAATGTGTATGGTGCAAAAGATTCTGTTTTAGATGCTTTTAGAGAAGCGGTTACTGCAGTAAAGAGCAGAATTTACAAAGGGGAATCTCTGATTTTTGCGAAGGAAATAAAGCAGGAAGATTTTTCAGAATATTACCTTGAAAAAGGAATAGAAAGAGAACTGGAACAATATCTAAAGGAAGGGAATGAAGGCAAAACAGGGACAACGCTGGATAAACTTTTTAAAGATATTGAGAAAGTTCTCCCAATCCGAATAGAATGTCTGGAACTTTTGTATTCACAGATTATCCTTATATACCGAAGAACGATTCGAATGGAAAATCATGATAAAGAATTAGACAATCTGTCAGAAGGTTTTTTGAAGTTTGATTCTGTTTTGGAGATTGAAAGCTATCTCAGGAGGATTGCGGAAAATATTTGTCATATGCAGCCGCAGAAACAATCAGACGAGTTGACCAATACGGGAATGGACATTGTGGAGAAGATGAGCGAATATGCAGTCAATAACTACAATATGGACATTACAATCCGGAATCTTGCGGAAAATGTATTTTTCATGAATCAGAGTTACATCAGCCATTTATTTGCTGAGAAGAAAGGAATTAGTTTTTCTGCATTTCTGCGAATGATTCGGATTTGTCATGCTAAGGAATTTCTGGCTGATGCGAGATGGTCCGTAACAGATGTTGCATTGATGTCGGGTTATAACGACACCTCACAATTTATACGTATTTTCCGGCAGGAAACAGGAATGACGCCAAAGAAATACCGAATATTTCTGAAAAATGGAGGAAGTGAAAATGAATCCAGGGAAAGTTGAATGGAATGAAGAAAATAAGCCACAGCTTGATATGGAATTATTAGAACAATGGATCTCCAGACAGGAAGATCAGATGCGAGAAGATATTGCAGCATTGATCAGAATCCCGAGTATTGCTGATCAGCAGGATGCAATTCCGGGGGCACCATATGGAAAAAAATGCAGGGAAGCACTGGAACAGATGCGAGCATTTGGATTGAGAGAACAGATGGAGACAGAAGATATAGACGGACACTGTCTGACTATTGCTACAGGCAAAGGGAATGTTGAGATTGGAATATGGAATCATCTGGACGTAGTTCCGGAAGGAAAAGGATGGATATATCCGCCCTATACGTGTACAGAAAAGGATGGCTATTTAATTGGGCGTGGAGTACAGGATAATAAAGGTCCTGCAGTTGCTGTTTTATATGCAATGAAATATTGCAGGGAAAAAGAAATTCTGAATAATATTAAAGTAAGGCAGATTCTTGGATGTCAAGAAGAAAGCGGTATGACAGATGTAGAATATTATCTGAAATACAAAAAAGCACCGGAATATTCTTTTGTTGCTGATTGTGGATTTCCCGTATGTTGCGGAGAAAAAGGACATTGTATTGTGTTGATGGAAACTGTTAGTGCAGTAGAGGGGATTCTGGAATTTGACGGAGGGACTGCGCCTAACAGCGTGCCGTCTTTTGCTCATGCGGTTGCGGAGAACAAAATAGGACAAAAGAGCGAAGAAACAGCAGTGGGAATCAGTGGACATGCAGCTTTCCCGGATGGAACTCAAAATGCAATAGGTATACTTTGTGGAAAGTTGAAAATGCAAAATTTTCCTAAACAGACAAAAAGAGCATTAGAATTTGTGGAGAGACTTTCAGAAGGCGGTTATGGGGAAAAAACAGAAATTTGTTGTTCTGATGAATGTTCTGGTAGACTGACATGCAATATAGGTCAGGCATTTCTGCACGAAGGACATTTGAGAATAGTGATTGACATCCGTTATCCAGTTACTAAAAAAACAGAAGATTTTCTTCCGAAGCTGCAAACAGAAGCTGCTAAATCAGGAATTCGCATCATTGGTATTGAAGACAGCAGACCATATTATATGAATCCGGAACAGCCTTTCATACAGACTCTGATGGAAGCATGGAGGGAGGTTACAGGTCTTGAAGGCAGACCGTTTGTTATGGGAGGAGGAACTTATGCGAGGAAAATTCCCAATGCAGTGGCATTTGGCCCTGGACAGGAGCGAAATCTAGACAGGCTCGGACTTCCAAAAGGACATGGAAACTGTCATTGTGCAGATGAAGCGGAATTGTTTGAAAATCTGAAGAATGCAGTGAAAATATATGTTTTTGCACTTAAAAAACTGGACAAAAGAATAAAAGAAATACGTTAACTAAAGAGAAATACATAAATTAAGTATAATACAGGAGGATACAAAAAATGAAAATGTTTCAGATTAGTGACAAAATAAACAATGTATCAAGAATTGGAATTGGATGCATGAGAATTACAGGTTTATCTGATGAAAAAGCGGTAAGGAGTCTGACTGAAGGAGCACTGGAGTGTGGAATTAACTTTTTTGATCATGCAGATATTTATGCAGGCGGAGAAGCCGAAACGGTATTTGGAAATGCGCTGACACCTCAGTTGCGTGAAAAGATGGTGATTCAGACAAAATGTGCCATACGTCCGGGTATCTGTTATGATTTTTCAAAGGAATATATTCTGAATTCTGTAGATGGAAGTTTGAAACGTTTAAAAACAGATTATGTAGATATATTACTTCTTCATCGTCCAGATGCGTTGATGGAGCCGGAAGAGGTAGCAGAAGCATTTGAAATTCTGGAAAAAAGCGGAAAAGTAAAAGCATTTGGTGTAAGCAATCACAATCCGATGCAGATTGAATTATTAAATCAATACTGTGGTGGAAAAATCTGTATTAATCAGATACAGTTTTCAGCAGTTCACTGTCCAACTATTGATGCAGGACTAAATGTAAACATACATAATGATGCAGGATGTAATCGTGATGGTGGTATTATCGAGTATGCAAGACTGAAGAAAATGACATTGCAGGCATGGTCTCCGTTCCAGTATGGAATGTTTGAAGGAATATTTATTGGAAACGAGAAATTTCCGGAACTGAATAATGTGTTAGATCGTCTGGCAGAGAAATATGGGGTAACACAGAATGCAATCGCAGTTGCGTGGATTATGCGTCATCCTGCAGGAATCCAGACAATTGTAGGAAGTACAAATCTGAAAAGAATTCAGGATATAAGTAAAGCATCCGATATTGTTCTGAGCCGTGAAGAATGGTATGAAATTTATCTTGCAGCAGGAAAAATGCTGCCGTAAGAAAAAACATATCATCTAAATTAGATGGTAAAGAACTTTGCTTGACAGTTAGGAGAAGAGAGAGCGCATTCATGGAAAAAAAAGTGTATGAGAGTTATCTGGAGATTCTCAGAGAAGAACTTGTTCCTGCTCTGGGATGTACGGAACCTATTGCGATTGCATATGCAACAGCAACAGCAGCTTCTGTGCTGGAAAAAGTGATAAAAACAGATGATGATGGAAATAAAAAATATGATGGACATTTAAATCTTTATTGCAGTGGAAATATAATAAAAAATGTAAAAAGTGTTACAGTACCAAATTCAGGAGGAATGAGGGGCATTGAAGCTGCTGCAGTTCTTGGAATGGTTGGTGGTCAGGCAGAACGAAAACTGGAAGTACTGGAAGGAATTACAGAAACTGAACGCATTCAGACAGCAAAACTTCTCGAAACACAATTCTGTACATGTTATCTTGAAGAAGGAGTAGAGAATCTTTATATCCGTGCAGAACTTACACAAAATGGACATAGAGCAGTTGTGGTTATAGAAAATAAACATACGAATATTGTCCTAATCAAAAAAGACGATGAGATACTGTTGGAAAAGAGGGGCTTTCAGCAGAAAAAAACAGAGAAAAAACAGGATAAAAGAGATTTGTTGAATGTAGCAGATATTCTGGAGTTTGCAGAAATTGTGGATATAAAAGAGATAGAGGAAGTCATAGGACGCCAGATTGCCATGAATACAGCAATTTCTGAAGAAGGTCTGCGTAATCATTACGGAGCAGAAGTGGGACGTACCCTGCTTCGAGCATATGGTGATGATGTTAAAGTACGTGCCAGAGCAAAGGCGGCAGCTGGATCTGATGCAAGAATGAATGGATGCTCTATGCCAGTAGTTATTAATTCCGGGAGCGGAAATCAGGGAATGACCTGTTCTCTACCAGTCATCGAATACGCCAGAGAACTTAAAGTTTCTAAAGAGAAAATGTATCGTGCACTGGTTGTAAGCAACTTAATAGCGATTCACCAGAAAACTTATATTGGAAGTCTGTCAGCTTACTGTGGAGCAGTAAGTGCCGCATGTGGAGCAGGAGCTGCCATATCCTGGTTAAACGGTGGTGATTACAATGCAATATCTAAAACAATCACAAATGCTCTTGCAAATACAAGTGGCATTGTATGTGATGGAGCTAAGTCTTCATGTGCTGCTAAAATCGCTTCAGCAGTAGATGCAGCAATTATGGCATACGCTCTGGAGGATGCAGATCATTGTTTTCAGGCAGGCGAGGGATTGGTACGTGATAATGTTGAGGATACAATCCGAAATATGGGATACGTAGGAAGAGTTGGAATGAAAGATACAGATGTTACAATCCTGAATTTGATGATCGATCAGAAAAAAGTATAAAAACAAAGGACCTGTCAGGTTTCGACAGGTTCTTTGTCATGGGAATTTTAAGGAGTATTATTTGAGCAAATATTTATTTGCCGTATATCTCATGGGATAGCAATCATCTGTTGCCGGATATGAGTGATACCAGGCGACTATAGGCAAGAATAACATCTGATATCACATCATTCATCAACAGATCACAGACTGCTGTGAATAATATCCAGCACCTGCTTTAATTCATTCACACCGATTTGTCCCGGTGCGGAAGCTTTGGAAGCAGCGCCGAAGGTGAGAGCGGAACCGAATGTCTCACCTGTCAGGCGGCTGATAACGCCTGTTCCTGCCATGGACATGGTAATGATCGGGCGGTCTGCATATTTCTCAGACATTTCCAGAGTAGCACTGAGAAGTGTGAGAACATCCTGCCTGCAAATCGGCATAACTGCCATTTTCGGAATATCAGCACCGAAATCCTGCATCATGCGAAGACGTCTGATAATCTCATCCTTCTCCGGAGTCTTAAAGAAATCATGGTTAGAAGCGATTACTTTCACACCTGCCTCATGAGCAGCGTTGATAATTGTTTTTACAACATCATCGCCTGTAAATGCTTCTACATCAATTAAATCTACATAACCACTCTGTGCAGTTGCAATATTTAAAGCAGCATAATCACTTACAGAGATATCCTTCTCACCGCCCTCTTTAGAAGTACGGAATGTAAGGAGAACAGGAATGTCTTTTAAAACTTCCTGAAGTTCTTTAGCGGTCTCTAATACTTTCTCAGTAGCAAAGACATCATCGAACCAGTCAACACGCCATTCAACCACATCAACCGGAAGAGTGGTAATCTTTTTTGCTTCTTCGAGAATGTCTGTTTTTGTTCTTCCTACGATGGGAACGCAGATTTTAGGTCTGCCTTCACCGATCACAGTGTTTTTTACCTGAACTGTGTTCATCTGTTTATCCTCATATTTTCTGTTATATTGGAAGTTCTGTGAAATACTGAACCTAATCCGGTCAGGTAAATTCTTTGCTTTAACCCAATCAGGTAATCCTCTGGTTTAATTGCAAAAAGCAATAAACAGTAGACTGGGATTTGCTATAATATAAGCCGCATCCGCAGTATTTCATAGAACTATTATAAGAATAACCGTAACATAAGCCTGATCAACAGGCTTTTGATTCTATACATATACACGCCTGAAAGCAAACTGCAGGATATGCACATTCTGCGCGGAGTAAATATATCAGTACATCTCCTGCAGTACGCCGAAAAGCGGTATATATCAAATATTATGTGTGGAAAGATCGGTGAAATGATCTGTTCTGCATCACAATATAAGATATCATTACTGAAGATACCATCAGGTATCAGTCATCATAGGAGATGTGAAGAATCTCTTTCATATGTTCAATAGGCATTGGTTCGCCTGTCCATAACTCAAATGCAGCAGAGCCCTGGAATAACATCATTCCCAGACCGTTCATTGTCTTGCACCCTGCCTCTTTTGCCATGGAACGCATCTTTGTCTCCAGCGGAGAGTAAGGAACATCAATAACGACCAGCTCAGGACGGAAGTAAGATTTGTCCGGAACAACGGACTGTCCCTCCAGTGGTTTCATTCCCACACCTGTAGCATTGACAAAGATAAAACTGTCATCCATCTCAGCTTTCAGTTTATCAAGGTCTGCCAGATCATAAAGAACTGCATGGCAGGATGTCTTTGTGTTGATCTTCTCTACTGTGGATACTGCACGATCCCAGAATTCATCCTTGCGGTTGAAGATTGTAATCTCAGCAACGCCGTCCAAAGCAGCCTGGATTTCGATAGCAGTAGCAGCACCACCTGCACCGACGATGGTCATTTTCTTTCCGATCACGTCAATATCATTATCTTTCAGGGCAGACATAAATCCGATACCGTCAGTGATATGACCTGTAAGATGGCCGTTGTCATTTACGATTGTGTTAACCGCACCGCATAATTCTGCAGCAGGAGAAAGCTCATCCAGGTATTTTCCAACCAGAGTTTTGTTAGGCATGGAAACATTGGATCCTCTCATTTTCAGAGTACGGATTGCTTTTACTGCATCCTCAATTTCATCTGCGCCAACCTCGAAAGCAAGGTAAGCGTAGTCATACCCGAGTTTTGCAAAAGCCTCATTCTGCATTGCAGGAGAGCTGGAGTGACGGATCGGGTAAGCCATCAGACCGATTAATTCAGTATGTCCGGTAATTCTTTCAGCCATTATAATATCCCCTTTTGTATTTTGTTGTAAAGTATTTTGTTGTAAAGGTTTTTATTGAAGGTATCCCATCTGAGTCAGTGTATTAAGGATATTTCTTCCTTCCAGAGTTCCGTCGATGATCCTTCTTGCACGTTTGCTGTCTCCGATGTTCAGGATCTCAACATCATCAGAAACAAAAGCATCGGAAAGCTCTGCGAAAAGCTGTCCCTGAGCTCTCATACCAAGACATACGAATCCGTAGTCAAATGGAAGCTCACGTTCACCTTCTGCATCTTTTACAAGAAAAGAGCTGTCTTTTACTTCCTGAAGAGCTGTCTTTGTAAGCTGGGCCACATGATGTTTCTTCATCTGGTCTTTCATGTCATTCTTTGTAACAGGATCCAGGTCACGTCCAATCTGATCCATCATCTCCACGATAGAAATCTCAGCATTTCTTGCTGCAAAGAATTCCACAACATCAAGACCAACAGCGCCGCCGCCCACAACAACAACCTTCTTGCCTGTCATATCTTCCGGATAATCATTGATGTGATTAATCATTCCCAGGATAGAAGCGACCTTGCTGCCTTCTTTGTCAATGCGGTCGTGAAGTCCTTTGATCGGAGGAAGCAGTGGTGCGGAACCTGTGGAGCTTACGATCAGGTTCGGATGGAACTTGCGGATATTTTCCGGTGTTCCTTCTGTGTTTGTGAAGATATAAAGATTCTCAAGCTGCTCTGCTCTGTGAATCAGATAGTTCGGGAAATCAGCCAGACGCTTCTTTGCAGGAATCTTAGAGATCACAGAAGCAAGACCGCCAAGAGTTTCACCCTTTTCCAGAAGGAAGGTGTTACAGCCTACTTCTGCGGCTGTACAGGCAGCTTCCAGTCCGGCAGTACCGCCTCCGATTACTACAACGTTACAGTTTTTGTTCACTTTCTGATTCTTATAAACATCACCTTCCAGAACAGCCGGGTTTACAGTACAGCGGATCGGACGGTTAAAGCCGATTCTGTTTCCTGCACATCCGATGTTACAGGAGATACATTTGCGAAGGTCACATTCTCTGCCTGTAGCTACTTTGTTTACCCATGCAGGTTCTGCGATAAGACCACGTCCCATACCGATCAGGTCTGCATCGCCGTCAGCGAGGATCTGCTCGGCAACCTTCGGGTTACGGATATTTCCCATGGAGATACATGGTTTGCCGAATTTCTCTCTGACAGCTTTAGGCATATAGGAACGCCATCCGTCTTTCATGTAGTTGGCATCGATCTGATACTGGATAGAACCGTTTAAACCGCAGGAAACATCGAAGATATCAACTTCATCCTGAACATATTCCAGATATTCAAGAGTGTCCTCAAGAGTGTTGCCGCCTTCCATCAGCTCATCTGCGCTGAGACGGAGCATGATCGGGAAGAAAGGTCCGACCTGTTTTCTTACTTCTTCAATGACCATACGGCAGAAACGTGTTCTGTTTTCCACAGATCCGCCGAACTCATCTGTACGTTTGTTTGTAAGAGGAGAGAGGAACTGGCTGATCAGATAGGAATGTCCCGCATGGATCTCTACTGCGTCAAAACCAGCAGCCTGGGCTCTCTTTGCAGCCTCGCCGTATTTCTTTACAATGTGATGGATTTCTTCCACTGATAACGGACGCGGGATCTCTCCGCCTTCTTTGGACGGAACATCAGATGCGGAAACAGACTGCATATTTGTACGTGCGGAAACAGCGGAAGCACCCGCGTGGTTGATCTGGATTGCAATACAGGTACCATATTTGTGAATCTCTTCACAGAATTTGTACAGACGCGGCAGATAGTTGTCGTGGTCAATACGAAGCTGAGTAGTTCCGTTGGAACCCTGCGGAGAATCCACACTTGCGTTCTCTACAATGATCAGTCCTGTTCCGCCCTTGGCACGTTCTTTGTAATAATTGATATGAAGAAAGCTCATTTCTCCATTCTGCTCACCGTAGTTTGTACCCATAGGCATCATAACAATACGGTTTTTGATAGTCATATTTTTTACTGTGAGTGGTGTGAAAATATGCTGGTAATTGCTTTTCATTACGTCTTTCCTCCTGAAATTTTCTGTTGGATCTATAACTGTTCAGTGCTTTAGCTGTGGCCTGAATTTCTTTGATGTGTTAATTATATAACGGGATAATCCATAAATCTAATTGATAATTCGTGCTATATAATAAAAAACATCTATGGTTTTCTACGCACTGAATGAAAAGCATTCATAACCGCATGCTGCATCATGTAAAAAACCTGACAAACCGGCATGGCTATAGTATTTTTCTCTGGGCTGCGCTGAGACTTTTGTACCTGTACAATCGGATTCGCAAACAAGCGAGTGGTATAGTTATTTCGAAAACGATGTACCGGTTTAAAGGAGAGGGTGAAATACGGGACAATGCAAAATAACCGTAATATCTTCTATTTAATAGGAAGAAATACGCAAAAAAACAAAATTTGGAGAAACCTGACAAATTTTTCTGCTATATTTTTAACGAAAATGACAAATAAATGTTGAAATTTTCTGCCGGAAAAGGTAAAATTAAAATCGGCTAAATTTTTGGGTTAACTTTTAAATATTCTCATAAAGATGGAGGGCAAACAAGAATGAGTAATGCAACACAAAGCTTAGCAGGCACAAGAATTACTTCTTTGCTTGACGCAAACAGTTTTGTCGAAATCGGACAGGGTGTAACAGCCAGATCCACAGATTTCAACATGACTGCAAACAAGGCACCATCTGACGGTGTTATCACCGGATATGGTGTGATCGATGACAAACTGGTTTATGTATACAGCCAGGATGCATCCGTATTAAACGGTACTGTTGGTGAAATGCATGCAAAGAAGATCACAAGACTTTATGATCTTGCAATGAAAACAGGCGCTCCGGTTATCGGACTTGTTGACTGTGCTGGTATCCGTCTTCAGGAAGCAACAGATGCACTGGAAGCTTTCGGACAGATCTATCTGAAACAGACACTGGCATCCGGTGTGATTCCGCAGATCACAGCAATCTTCGGAACATGCGGCGGTGGTATGGCAGTTATCCCGTCCCTGACAGACTTCACATTTATCGAATCCAAAAAAGGAAAAATGTTCATCAACACACCGAACGCACTGGAAGGAAATAACGCAGACAAATGCGATACAGCAGCAGCTGAGTTCCAGAGCAAGGAAACAGGTCTGATCGATGGCGTTGGTACAGAAGAAGAGGTTCTTGGCCAGATCCGCTCTTTAGTATCACTTCTTCCTTCTAATAATGAAGACACAGACAATTACACAGAGTGTACAGATGATCTCAACCGTGTATGCGCTGAACTTGCAAACTGTGCAGGTGATACAGCAATCGCACTTTCCCAGATCGCTGACAACGGCGAATTCTTCGAGACAAAAGCAGACTATGCCAAAGATATGGTTACAGGCTTTATCCGCTTAAACGGAGCAACCATCGGTGCAGTTGCAAACAGAAGCGAAGTATACGACGCAGAAGGCAAGAAAGTAGAAACATTTGACGGAAGCATCTCCGCAAGAGGTGCAAGAAAAGCAGCAGACTTCGTGAAATTCTGCGATGCTTTTGACATTCCGGTACTTACACTTACAAACGCAACAGGCTTCATGGCAACTTTATGCAGCGAGAAGATGATGGCGAAATCCGTAGGTGAGCTGGTAGCTGCATTCGCAGACGCAACAGTTCCGAAGGTAAACGTGATCATCGGCAAAGCTTACGGTACAGCTTACGTGGCAATGAACAGCAAATCTATCGGTGCAGACCTTGTATATGCATGGGATAACGCAGAGATCGGTATGATGGATGCTTCCCTGGCAGCCAAGATCATGTACGCAGATGCAGATGCTGCTGAACTGAATGAGAAAGCTGCTCAGTACAGAGAGCTTCAGAATGGTGTTGCTTCCGCAGCAGCAAGAGGCTATGTTGACACTGTGATCAGCCCGGCTGACACAAGAAAATATGTAATCGGTGCATTTGAGATGCTGTTCACAAAGAGGGAAGATCGTCCGTCCAAGAAACACGGAACGATTTAAGCGGGGTGACGCATATGAAAATGATCAAAAAAATAACTTCTGTATTCATGACATTTCTCGTAATGGCTGCACTGGTGATCGGCAGCACTTCTGCGGTATTTGCCGCTGATGAGGTTAATGATACTGTCAAGTCCACACTGATAACTACAGCAGAGGGGCTGACAGATACCATTGTCCAGCTTAAAGATGAAGAAATCGAGAATTACATGAGTTCAGGAAATGACTTTACAATAAGTGCCATGCAGTCCTGGCAGACATCCAAGGATGAACTTGGCGCAAAGAAGGACAGCAATGGTGAAGCTACTGTAGTTTTCAAAGATGATCAGTACACAGTTACTGTTCCTCTTAAATTTGAGAAAGCAGAAGCAAACTTTGTATATGTCTTTGACTCACAGGGAACACCGACATCTATGACTGTAGATGTACAGTATGGTATGGGCAAGACTCTTCAGAGAGCAGGTCTTAATACTCTGATGGGTATTGGAACTGTATTCGTAATGCTGATTTTATTAAGTCTTCTGATTTCTCTGTTCCGTTTCATCCCGAATCCGGAAGCAAAGAAAGCAGCAGAAGCAAAAGCAGCCAAAGCTGCAAAAGAGGCAGAGGCAGCAGCAATCGCAGCGGCAGCACCTGCACAGGCAGAAGAGAACCTTGCAGATGACGGAGAACTGGTAGCTGTTATCGCAGCAGCAATCGCAGCAGCAGAAGGAACTACAACAGACGGATTCGTAGTTCGTTCCATCCGCAAAGTAAAAAGAAACAGAAGATAATCACTGTTCATCCGATAATATTTTTGCGTATCGTAGATTACATTACTGAGAAAGTAATGAACGCTAATAATTGTTATTTATTTAGGAGGATTTTAAAATGAAAAGCTATACAATTACAGTAAATGGTACAGCATATGAAGTAACTGTTGAAGAAACAGGAAGCGTATCCGCACCAGCAGCAGCTCCGAAGGCCGCACCTAAAGCAGCACCGGCAGCAGCTCCGAAAGCAGCAGCTCCTGCAGCAGGCGCAGGCGCAGTAAAAGTAACTGCTTCCGTACCTGGTAAAGTTGTTAAAGTAGCAGCAAGCGTTGGACAGGCAGTAAAAGCCGGAGACAGCGTAATTATTCTTGAATCCATGAAGATGGAAATCCCTGTAGTAGCTCCTCAGGACGGTACTATCGCAAGCATTGATGTTGCAGAAGGTGCCTCTGTAGAAAACGGAGATACTTTAGCAACAATGAACTAAGACGGGAGGTAGTCAAATGTCTTATGTAACAGAAACATTGTCCAACCTGATTCATCAGACAGCATTCTTCAATCTGACATGGGGCAATTACCTGATGATCGCAGTAGCCTGCGTATTCCTTTACCTTGCTATCAAAAAAGGATTCGAGCCGCTTCTGCTTGTTCCTATCGCATTCGGTATGCTGCTTGTAAATATCTATCCGGACATTATGGCAAATCCGGAAGATATGTCCAATGGTGTAGGTGGACTTCTTCATTATTTCTACATCCTTGATGAGTGGAGTATCTTACCATCCCTGATCTTCATGGGTGTAGGTGCCATGACAGACTTCGGTCCGCTTATCGCAAACCCGATCAGCTTCCTGATGGGTGCTGCGGCACAGCTTGGTATCTATGCAGCTTACTTCCTTGCAATCTTCCTTGGATTCAACGGAAAAGCAGCAGCAGCTATCTCCATCATCGGTGGTGCTGACGGCCCGACTTCTATTTTCCTTGCAGGTAAACTTGGACAGTCTGCATTGATGGGACCGATCGCAGTGGCAGCATATTCCTATATGTCACTGGTTCCGATCATCCAGCCGCCTATTATGAAACTCTGCACAACAGAGAAAGAACGTAAGATCAAAATGGATCAGCTTCGTCCGGTTTCCAAACTGGAGAAGATTCTTTTCCCGATCGTTATCACAATCGTTGTCTGCCTGATCCTGCCTACAACAGCTCCGCTGGTTGGTATGCTCATGCTTGGTAACCTGTTCAGAGAGTGCGGCGTTGTAAAACAGCTGACAGAAACAGCTTCCAATGCCCTGATGTATATCGTAGTTATCCTTCTTGGTACATCCGTAGGTGCTTCCACAAGTGCAGAAGCATTCTTAAACGCAGATACTCTGAAGATCGTAGTTTTAGGTCTTGTTGCATTCGCAATCGGTACATTCGGCGGATGTATGCTTGGTAAACTGCTCTGCAAACTGACTCATGGAAAGATCAATCCGCTGATCGGTTCTGCAGGTGTATCCGCAGTACCTATGGCAGCCCGTGTATCCCAGAAAGTCGGCGCAGAGGCAGATCCTACAAACTTCCTTCTGATGCACGCAATGGGTCCGAACGTTGCCGGTGTTATCGGTACAGCCGTAGCAGCCGGAACATTCATGGCTATTTTTGGAGTATAACCAAATCAAGCAAGCTATCTTGCTTGTATCAGGAGGAGTGCAACTCCTTCTGATAAGCTGCGGAGCAGCTATTTGGTTATGAGCAAGTAGCGAAGCGGATTGCGAATATCCGATTAAACAAACTATAAAGGAGATTTAATAATGGCAGAATTAGAGAAAAAACCTGTTAAAATTGTGGAAACCATTCTTCGTGATGCTCATCAGTCTCAGATCGCAACACGTATGACCACAGAACAGATGCTTCCGATCGTAGATAAACTTGACAAAGTCGGCTATCACGCAGTAGAGTGCTGGGGTGGTGCAACATTCGATGCATCCCTTCGTTTCCTTCACGAAGATCCATGGGAAAGACTTCGTAAATTACGTGACGGCTTTAAGAACACAAAACTTCAGATGCTCTTCCGTGGACAGAACATCCTTGGATACCGTCCATATGCAGATGACGTTGTAGAATACTTCGTACAGAAATCTGCTGCAAACGGAATCGACATCATCCGTATTTTTGACTGCCTCAATGACCTTCGTAACCTTCAGACAGCTGTAAGCGCTGCAAACAAAGAGAAGGCTCATGCACAGGTAGCTCTTTCCTACACATTAGGAGATGCTTACACACTGGAATACTGGACAGACATTGCAAAACGTATCGAAGATATGGGCGCTAATTCCATCTGTATCAAAGATATGGCAGGTCTTCTCCTTCCAAATAAAGCTACAGAGCTTGTTACAGCATTAAAAGAAACAGTTAGCATCCCGATCGACCTTCATACACATTACACATCCGGTGTAGCTTCCATGACTTACTTAAAAGCAGTGGAAGCAGGTGTAGATATCATCGATACAGCAATGTCTCCATTCGCACTGGGAACATCCCAGCCTGCAACAGAAGTTATGGTTGAGACATTCAAGGATACACCATACGACACAGGATTTGACCAGAAACTTCTCTCCGAGATCGCTGACTACTTCCGTCCGATCCGTGACGAAGCTCTTGACAGCGGACTTCTTAATCCGAAGAACCTTGGTGTTAACATCAAGACTTTACTGTACCAGGTACCGGGCGGTATGCTCTCCAACCTGACTTCCCAGTTAAAAGAACAGCACGCAGAAGACAAATTCTACGATGTTCTTGAGGAAGTTCCGCGTGTACGTAAAGACCTCGGTGAACCGCCACTTGTTACTCCGTCTTCCCAGATCGTTGGTACACAGGCTGTATTCAACGTACTTATGGGCGAGAGATACAAAATGGTTACAAAAGAAACAAAAGATATCTTGTTAGGAAAATACGGCGCAACTGTAAAACCGTTTAATCCGGAAGTACAGAAGAAGTGCATCGGCGATGAGAAACCGATCACATGCCGTCCGGCAGACCTTCTTGACAACGAACTTGAGAAACTTGAGAGTGAAATGGCCCAGTACAAAGAACAGGATGAGGATGTATTAACATACGCACTGTTCCCACAGGTAGCTATGGACTTCTTCAAGTATCGTCAGGCTCAGAAAACAAAAGTTGACGAGAAAGCAGCTGACAAAAAGAACGGAGCATATCCTGTTTAATTAAATATGTAACAAAAGAAAAAAGGAGCTTGCGCAAGCAGGCTCCTTTGCGTTATTATAAAAAAGATGTAATACCCACAAGACAGGAGCTTCTTCGTAGTGGAGCAGTCAGCAGGGTATGGATAAACGCAAAAAATACAGGAAGGAACATTCCATGAGCAAAGTACTTATTATCGGCGGCGGCGCTGCCGGAATGATGGCGGGAGTATTCGCAGCCCGCAACCATCATGAAGTTCATATATTAGAAAAAAACGAAAAACTCGGCAAGAAAGTATTTATCACCGGAAAAGGCCGCTGCAACGTAGCAAACGCCTGCGACACAGAGGAACTCTTCCCAGCAGTCATGAGCAATCCGAAATTTCTCTACAGCGGATTTTATTCATTCGGTCCACAGGACGTCATGAATTTTTTCGAGGAAGCAGGCGTACCTCTGAAAGTAGAGAGGGGAAACAGAGTATTTCCACAGTCTGATCATTCCTCAGACATCATCCGTGCACTGGAGCGTGAACTGAAGAAAGCCGGAGCGAAGGTTCATCTGCACACTACAGTAAAAGAGATCGTTAAGAAACCGGAAGCGGAGAAGGTCACAGGAGTCATTCTTGAGGATGGCACCTTTATGGAGGGTGATGCAGTTATTGTAGCCACCGGCGGCTTCTCCTACCAGAGTACAGGCTCCACCGGGGACGGATACCGTTTTGCAAGAGAACTGGGCTTGAAAGTCACAGATATCAGCCCATCCTTAGTCCCATTAAAGACAAAAGAAGACTACATCCCGAAACTCCAGGGACTTTCCCTCAAGAATACGGGACTTACCATAAAGAACGGCAAGAAAGTTCTCTACGAAGATTTCGGCGAGATGATGTTCACCCATTTCGGTGTGACAGGCCCGATGATTCTCTCTGCCAGTGCCCACATCGGAGCGAAACTGGCGAAAGCAGAGAACGGAGAACTCTGTGCATACCTGGACCTGAAACCGGCTCTTACCAAAGAACAGTTAGATGCCAGAATCCTGCGCGAATTCGAGACAGGACAGAACAAACAGTTCAAGAACGTGATCGGAGTACTTTTCCCGTCATCCCTGACACCGGTAATGCTGGAACTTGGCGGAATCCCGGCAGAGAAGAAAATCCATGATATCTCCAGAGAAGAACGTCAGCATTTCGTTGATCTTGTAAAAGCCTTCCCGTTCACTATCACAGGCATGGGAGAATTCAAAGAAGCCATCATCACCAAAGGCGGCGTTTCCGTAAAAGAAATAAACCCGGGAACAATGGAATCAAAGAAAATCTCAGGACTCTACTTCGCAGGCGAAGTACTGGATCTGGATGCAGTGACAGGCGGATACAACCTTCAGATCGCATGGTCTACCGCATATTTAGCTGCTCAGGCGATACAGTGATTGGTTAAAAACTTAAAAGTTAAAAGGCAGAGAATACTGCTGTAATTAATAGAAACAGGAGGAACCGCGAAAATGGGATGTAATATTGCCATCGACGGACCTGCAGGAGCAGGAAAGAGCACCATCGCCAAAAAAGTGGCGAAAGAATTATCATTTATCTACGTAGATACAGGAGCCATGTACAGAGCAATGGCCTTATATCTTCTGAACAAAGGAGTAAACGGAGACGATCAGAAAGCAATCGAAGCAGAGTGTTCCGGTGCAGATATCTCCATCGAATACAAAAACGGAGAACAGATCGTAATCTTAAACGGCGAGAACGTCAACTCCATGCTGCGCACAGAGCAGGTAGGAAATATGGCATCCAAGAGCTCTGCAAACGCAAACGTAAGAGCCCACCTTCTCAGACTCCAGAGAACTCTGGCAGAGAAGAACGACGTCGTTATGGACGGAAGAGATATCGGCACAACGATCCTTCCGAACGCTGAAGTAAAAATCTATCTCACAGCAAGTGCTGACACCAGAGCCAGAAGAAGAGCCCTTGAGTATGAGCAGAAAGGCGAACCATTCGACCTTGACCAGATTCGTAAGGACATCATTGAGCGCGACGAACGCGACATGAACCGCGAAGTTTCTCCTCTCAGACAGGCAGACGATGCGGTGCTTGTAGATTCTTCAGAGATGGGAATTGACGACGTTGTAAATGCAATCCTTGATGTTTATAAGGAGAAAGTGCAGAAATAATGAAAGTAAAAGTAGCCGAAACAGCCGGCTTCTGCTTCGGAGTTAAGAGAGCCGTGGACAAAGTCTACGAACTCATCGACACCGAACAGAAACCAATCTTCACCCTGGGGCCGATTATCCACAACGAAGAAGTAGTAGCAGACCTGGAATCCAGAGGCGTTAAGGTCATCACAGAAGCAGACCTAGACACCCCGGACAACAATCAGCAGAACGGCATCGTAGTGATCCGCTCCCACGGCGTAGGAAAGTCAATCTACGATAAACTGAAACAAAAAGGCATCTCATACGTAGACGTCACCTGTCCATTCGTCCTGAAAATCCACAGGATCGTAGAGCGCGAAAGTCTCGCCGGAAACCACGTAGTCATCATCGGTGACAAAGACCATCCGGAAGTACAGGGAATCTGCGGATGGTGTCAGGGACCGTACACAGTCATCAAAAACCAGGAAGAAGCCGATGCATTTGTGCCTCCGAAAGGGAAAAAAATAAGTATTGTGTCCCAGACGACATTTAATTACAACAAATTTAAAGATTTAGTTGAAATTCTCCGCAAAAAGAGGTATGATAATAATGTTTTAAATATTCTTAATATTTTAAACACTATTTGTAATGCTACCGAAGAACGGCAGAGAGAAGCAAAAAACATAGCCGGAGAGGTAGACACTATGCTGGTCGTAGGCGGCCGGCACAGTTCCAATACTCAAAAGCTGTTTGAAATATGCAAAAAGGAATGTGGAAATACTTACTATATACAAACACCTGTAGACTTGGATTCTGAAATGTTCCAATGCAGTAGTTATGTAGGTATTACAGCAGGGGCTTCCACCCCAAACAAAATTATTGAGGAGGTTCAAGAACATGTCAGAATTAAGTTTTGAACAGATGCTGGAAGATTCCGTAAAAACTATCAGAAATGGAGAGATTGTACAGGGTACTGTCATCGATGTAAAAGAAGATGAGATTATTCTGAATATCGGTTATAAAGCAGACGGTATTATCACAAAGAACGAATACTCTAACGATGCAAGCCTTGTACTCACTGATGCTGTTCACGTTGGCGACACAATGGAAGCAAAAGTTCTCAAAGTAAACGATGGAGAAGGTCAGGTAACTCTTACTTATAAGAGACTGGCAGCAGAGAAAGGCAACAAACGTCTTGAAGAAGCATTTGAGAATCAGGAAGTATTAAAAGCTCCTGTAACTCAGGTACTCGATGGCGGACTTTGTGTAAACGTAGACGAAGCAAGAGTATTCATTCCTGCAAGCCTCGTATCCGACACATATGAGAAAGACCTTTCCAAATATGCAGATCAGGAGATCGAATTCGTAATCACAGAATTCAACCCGAGAAGACGCCGCATCATCGGTAACCGTAAGCAGCTTCTTCTTGCTGAGAAAGCAGAGAAACAGAAAGAATTAATGGAGAAAATCCATGTAGGTGATACAGTTGAAGGAACTGTTAAGAACGTTACAGATTTCGGTGCATTCATCGATCTCGGCGGAGCTGACGGACTTCTTCACATCTCCGAAATGTCCTGGGGCAGAGTAGAGAACCCGAAGAAAGTATTCACAGTTGGCGAAACACTTAAAGTTCTTATCAAAGAGATCAACGGAGACAAGATTGCACTTTCCCTCAAATTCCCGGAAGCAAATCCATGGCTCACAGCAGCTGAGGACTTCGCTGTAGGAAACGTAGTAAAAGGTAAAGTTGCACGTATGACAGACTTCGGCGCATTCGTAGAACTTGCACCAGGTGTAGATGCACTTCTTCACGTATCTCAGATTTCCAGAGAGCACGTTGCAAAACCTGCAGACGTACTGTCAATCGGACAGGAGATCGAAGCTAAAGTTGTTGACTTCAACGGCGAAGACAAGAAGATCAGCCTGAGCATGAAAGCTCTTGAAGCACCGGCTGAGGAAGCTACAGAAGAATAATAACAGACAACAAAAATAGTTGTGTTGAATAACAGAGACTGCCGGATGGAAAGCTGCTTGCTGAATATCCGGCAGTTTTGTTGACAGAAGGGATAACAAGAATGCTCGAAGAAGGAATATTCGATATACATTGCCACATTGCGCCAGGAGTGGATGACGGAGCTGCGGATATTGAAGAAACAAGAAAATTATTGGAGATGGAATATAAGCAGGGAGTGAGAAACATTATTCTGACGCCTCATTTCCGTTTCCGGATGTTTGAGACACCTCTGGAAAAAGTACAGAGACAATTCCGTCTGGCAGAAGAGGCGGCAGCAGATATCAGTAAAGATCTGCATCTTTACCTCGGATGCGAATTTCATGCAAATATGGAGATGCTTCCTATGCTTCGTGAGAAAAAAGTTTCTACCATGGCTGGTTCCAGGTATGTGCTGGTAGAATTCTCTCACAATTCAGAGGCATCCTATATCAGAGAACGCCTGTCTGCAATGCTTTCCGGCGGGTACAGACCCATTGTTGCACATATTGAACGATACGAAGCGACCCGTACAGATCTGGACTTTGTAGAAGAACTGACAGAGATGGGAGCTTATATGCAGATCAATGCAGACAGCATTGTGGGAAAAGACGGCTTTTTTACAAAACGCTACTGTCAGAAGCTGATGAAGAATGACCTGGTTCATTTTGTAGGTTCTGACTGCCATGACAGCAGTAAAAGAATTTCCAGAATCGGGGAAGCCTATAGCTATGTAATAAAGAAAATGGATACAGACTATGCGAAACAGCTTTTCATTCGAAATCCGCAGAAAATCATAGATCATAAATTTTAATGGATTTTGACCGAGTTAACTTTGTGGTCGGATTTTAAAGAATTTTAATGAATTTCAAAGAATAATGTCACTCGCAATTGACTTTTTATACTTACTACGGTAAAATGTATACGGTTTATGTAAAACTGTAACTGTCTGCTGTAAAATAAATCAGTCGGATAATTACAAAAACTACAATGAAAAAGGGAAAAGGAAAATATCAGATGTTAGACAATTTGAACAGCAAATTTGAGAGCAGCAGGGTGCAGGCACTTGATGTCAATGACGATGAAGTTGAAATTGATTTACTGGAAATATTTCATGCACTCAGAAAGAAAATTCTGCTGGTACTGATGGTTGCTCTTATAGGTGGCTGTATCGGAGCTGCATGTACACAGTTCCTGATGACACCAATCTACAGTTCAACATCCAGTATGCTTGTTCTCTCAAAGGAAACCACGCTGACATCTCTGGCGGATCTGCAGTTAGGTGCCAGTCTGACAAGTGATTACACAGTACTGATCACAAGTACCCCTGTACTGGAACAGGTAGTTACAAATCTGAACCTGGATATGACAGCGGAGGATCTGAAAGAGGATGTAACGATTAATAATCCGACAGATACCCGTATCCTTGAGATCACTGTTGATAATCCGGATTCTACAATGGCTAAGAAGATCGTAGATGAGATTGCGAATGTTTCCTCATCCTATATCGGAGACAAGATGGAGGTTATTCCGCCTAAGATCATCGAAGTTGGTAAGATTGCTACAGAGAGAACTTCTCCAAGTGTAATGAAGAACTCAGTAATTGGCTTCTTACTCGGATTTCTTGCATGTGCGGCAATCGTAGTTGTATACGCTGTAATGGATGATACTATCAAGACAGAAGAAGATATTGAGAAATATCTCGGTGTTTCTGTACTTGCCAAGGTTCCTGACAGAAAAGACTACGTAAACATGAAGAACAAGAAACCAAAGAGCAATAAGAAGAACAAGAAGCGTCGCTAGAGTAATGGAGGAATCTGAGCAATGAAGAAACTCAACTTAACAGATAAAAGAAAACCGGACTATTTCTACAGCGAAGCGATTAAAACGCTGCGTACAAATATCCAGCTGTCCGGTCAGAGCATAAAGACAATTCTGGTTACAAGCTGCTTTCCAAATGAAGGTAAGAGTGATGTAGTACTCAGCCTTGCACAGGAGCTTGGAAGCATCGGTAAGAAAGTTCTTCTTCTGGATGCGGATATCAGAAAGACTGCTTATGCAGGACGACTGGGAGTAGAAGAAGAGGTCAAAGGACTTTCCCAACTTCTCAGTGGGCAGGTAGGACTGCAGGATATTATCTATGAGACGAATTTCCAGAATATGGACATTATATTCGGAGGTCCGGCTGCACCAAACCCTTCAGGACTTCTCAGCGAGAACATTTTCAAGGTTTTTCTGAAAGAAGTCAGGGAATATTACAATTACATACTGATTGACACACCGCCGATCGGAACTGTAATCGATGCTGCGGTAATCGGCAGATGCTGTGATGGAGCAATCTTCCTGATCCAGCCAGGCAGCGTCAGATACAGAGATGCACAGAAGGCATTTGCACAGCTTGAGAGAAGCGGATGCCGTGTTCTGGGAGCTGTTATGAATAAGATAGACACCAGTGGCGACAAATATTACTCTTCTTACTACAAACATTATGGTGAATACTATCGCAGAAGCGATGATGAGTCCCAGAAATAATATCGCTGTCTGATAATCGTTTAGATGTGATATCATAACCATAATTAACAGTAAAGGAAAATTGGGAAAAGTGAGCAGAAATAAGAAGAGAAAAGGGAAAAAGACAAATATTTTGCTGGGTTTTATCTGTATTATCCTGGTGGGGGTTCTCGGTACAATTCTTGTGATGAGCTATAATACAGAGCAGGAAGAAGCCAAACGTCTGACAGAACTTGCAGGTAACCAGCAGAGCGGAATCGAAGATTATGAAGCAGTAAAGGAACACGCTGCACAGTTAGAGAAGGCATCCTCCGAAGATGAGAATACAGAAGATGCCGATAACAGTGAGACAAAGAAGAGCAAGAAGAAAGAAGACACAGCCGGGGAAGAGGATGCAGAGGAGACTGCACAGGCAGAAGATACTACTGAAGCAGAAGCACCGAGAACAATTTCCGGTGTCGTATGCTGGGGAGATGATCTGATCAATGGTGAGGAATCCAACACCTATTCCTACATGGCAGTACTTCAGAAACTTCTGACAGACAACGGATATAACCTGACAGTGATCAACAAGACCCTTCAGGGCGGCGGTACACTTTCCATGATGAAGATGGCCGGTGTAAGTGATGAGACTCTTCAGGGATATATTGCGAAACATCAGCAGACTGCAAATGGTGCGCAGCTGAATGTAACAGAGACAGGAATCCGTGATCTTACAGAAGAACAGACTACCAGAAATGATATGGACTGTGTACCTGTCATCTTCATGGGATACTATGGCGGATGGAATCATGATCCTGCAGAGCTTGCTGAGCAGCAGGAACAGATTTTAAATACATTCCAGAACAAAGACCAGTTCATTGTTGTGGGAACACGCCCTATGGATGGAAGCGTGACTTCTGAAGCACTTGATCAGGTGCTCAGCGAGAAGTGGGGCGAACATTATATCAGTCTTGCAAATGTGACACAGCAGCTGTCTGCTACTCATGAAGCACAGCAGGCTATGGCAGAGGCAGTGTTCCAGAAATTGCAGGAGCTTGGCTATATCAGCCAGAGCTGAATAAACGATTGAAGGAATGAAAATGAAAAAAACAGCAAAAGAAGCTGCGAGACAACGAAAGATTTATATGATTCTGATAATTATCCTGATCATAGTTCTTACAGTTTTGGGCGGCGGGTATTATTTTATGATGCAGACAAAAGCAGCATCCCAAAAGACAAGCGGCAAGAACAGTGATGACCAGAGTCGAACGAGCCAGACATCAGGCAGTGACACGGTGGAATATAAGGGCGGGACATATAAATATAACGATCATCTCAGCAACTACTTATTTCTAGGAATTGATACAAGAAATCCGGTAGATACCTATCAGACACAGGAAGATGCCGGTCAGGCAGATGCGATTTTTGTGGTTTCCATGGACAGGGCAACAGAAGAAATTAAGGTGCTCTTTATTCCAAGAGATTCTATGACGGAGATTGAAGTTTTCAATCCATCCGGTAAAAGTCTCGGAGAGTCAACAGACCACATCAATATACAGTACGCATTTGGTGATGGCAAGCAAAAAAGCTGTGAACTGATGAAGACAGCAGTATCCAATCTGCTGGACGGACTGCCGATTCAGGGATATTGCTCCATGAATATGGATGGTATTCCGGTGATTACGGACTTTGTAGGTGGAGTTCAGATCACAGTGCCTGACAACAGCCTTGAAGATACATATCCGGAATTTAAAGAGGGTGCTGTTGTTAATATTACAGGTGAAAACGCAGAAAAGTTTGTACGATATCGAGACACTGACAAAACCCAGAGTGCTCTGGTCCGTCAGGAGAGACAGAAAACCTATCTCCAGGCATTAATTCAGAAAGCGCAGGAGAAGGCAGGAGAGGATGCCGGATTTGTGGCAGACCTCTATGACAGTATTAAGAGCTATACAGTCACAAACATGGGAAATGATGTATTTGCGAAGTTGCTTACAGCATCCGGAAACGGCATCACTGATACAGAGACTGTACCAGGTGAGGGAAAGCAAGGTAAGAACTTTGATGAGTATCAAGTAGATAAAGATGCTCTGTCGGACTTGATTATTTCCATGTTTTATGAGAAAATTCAATAAACCGGTTAGAAGACAGCCGGTTTGGAATAAACTGTATGGTGATAAATAGTCATTAGTACTGTTATTGTTACTCAGAGATAATTCGTACAGACTTCCTGTACGATTATCAATATAAAAATAATCCAAAAGGAGAGGTGCATTATGAAAATTGCAAAGAAATTCATGACACTTGCTTTAGCAACTGCCCTTGGAGTAGGATGTGCTACTGTAGGTGTCAGTGCAGCAGGAAGCCGCACAAGCGCAATTACAGTATCTGCTGAACAGTCTGCAATCTATGAAGTTGTTCAGAAGATCGAAGAAACAGAAGGATTTGCTGATCTGCAGGCAGAACTGCCGGCAGTAGCTGACGCTTTCAAACAGGTTAACGAAGGTAAAATGGAAGTTGCTGCTTTCGTTGACGTTCTGAAAACTCTTTCAGAAGAGACAACAGACGAAGAAGTTAAAGCAGCTATCGATGAACTCATTCAGAAACTTGACGGAAAAGAATTCGTTACAGGTTTTGATGAATTCAAAGTACTTGATGCAGACAAAGCAGAGAAGAATGCTGATGGTAAATATGAAGTTGAGATCTCTGTTCCAAGTATCACAGATACTATGGAGAACATTCAGCTTGTAGCTTACAGCAAAGAAGATGCAAAGAAATGGCAGATCGTTGATCCGATCAGCGTTGACAAAGAGAACAAAACTCTTGAAGTTGCATTAGATGATGGTGCTTTCTTCACAGTTGTTGCAGATGCTGAATAATTATTCGGTAATTTAGAAATAAAATGCAGCCGCCAGAAATGGCGGCTGTTTTTATGCTCTGAAAAAAGTTATTGTATGCTTTGCTTTCAGTAATACGAAATGTTTTAAACAGAAAATATTGACAAATTATGTAGAACTATGTAGAATAACCTATAGCGAAAACATAGATTTATGAAAATAGGGAGAGAAGAAAAAGAAAAATATGTATAGAAAAAGTTCTAAAGGTTGGCTGAAGCATTTTGATTTTATATTAATTGATTTAATCAGCCTGCATCTGGCATTCGTTTTATCATATGTTTGTCGTCATGGGATAGGAAATCCGTACAAGAATTTATTATACAGAAATATGGCATTTATGTTGACATTTATCGATTTTTTTGTGGTATTTCTGTTTGAGACTTTAAAAGGCGTATTGAGACGGGGATACTATCAGGAACTGGCTGCGACGGTTAAACACGTGATTCTGGTAATGCTTCTGGCAGTTTTATATTTATTTACAATTCAAGAGGGAACCTCTTTTTCCAGATCAGTTTTGTATTTTACAGCTGTGTTCTATATAATATTTGCATATGTGACAAGGATTTTGTGGAAGAAACATTTGCAGAAAAGAATGGAAAATGGAGGCGACCGTTCACTTCTGATTATTACAAGCAGTGATATTGCTGCTGAAGTGGTGCGCAGCATGCAGGAGCATAATTACCAGCGATTTAATTTGGTTGGAATTGTGCTTGTGGACAAAGATATGAAAGGACAAAAGATAGAAGGAATTCCTGTTCTGGCAAATGAAGAAGAGGCGGCAAATTATGTCTGCAGAGAATGGATTGATGAAGTTTTTCTTGTGATTTCTGAAAAATACCCTTATCCACAGAAGCTAGCAGATCAGCTGTTAGAAACAGGTGTGACGGTGCATTTAAATCTGGCAAAGATGGCAGATGCGATAGGAAAGAAGCAGTTGGTAGAGAAGCTGGGCGATTATACAGTATTGACAACCAGCATAAACTATGCAACTGTGAAGCAGGCAGTTATGAAGAGAAGTCTGGATATTATAGGTGGATTGGCAGGATGTATTTTAACAGGAATAATTTTCATATTTGTGGCACCTGCAATCTATATTCAGTCGCCAGGTCCGATTTTCTTCTCACAGGTTCGAGTGGGAAAGAACGGCAAGAAGTTTAAGATGTATAAATTCCGCAGCATGTACATGGATGCTGAGGAGCGGAAAAAAGAACTGATGAAAGACAACAGAGTTGAAGACGGTATGATGTTTAAGCTGGAATTCGATCCACGTGTAATAGGAAATAAAATCTTGCCAAATGGAGAAAAAAAGACTGGTATTGGTAATTTTATTAGGAAAACAAGCCTGGATGAATTTCCACAATTCCTCAATGTACTAAAAGGAGACATGTCACTGGTAGGCACAAGACCACCGACACTGGATGAATGGGAGAAGTATGAACTGCATCATCGAGCACGACTTGCGATAAAACCAGGGATTACTGGTATGTGGCAGGTGAGTGGGAGAAGCGATATTACGGATTTCGAGGAAGTTGTGAAACTGGATATAGAGTGGCAAGTGGGAAGAAAAAATAGAAATTGATTTAGTAAGCGATAGGAGAATTCAGCTATGTTTATATTCTCCTTCGCCTTATAAAAGGTAAATATATAATACGATAAGATTAGAATAAATATAAAATGGTTCTATTGAGTGAACGTCTGGGTCTGACTCTGTGAAGTACAACTAAAGAGGATAAAGCAGAGCTAAAAGATCTATAAAAGAATTATAAAATCGGAAATAGAGTGGAAAGAGAGAAGAAAAAAGCCAGAGTTCCTGCTATAATACTTACATCAATGTTTGAGGCACTTTTTTCTGTTCCTTTTTAAATGGCACTGCTCTGGCAGTTCTTTTGGACCACATTGGGGTCTGACCGTGCGTCCAGCAAAGGGTATATAGTCCGGTGGGTGGAAGCCCCATCAAATAAGCTGTTAACCACAGCATTTGAAGCGAGTCTTGAGTCTGTTGCGGTAACGT
>NZ_JBBKBP010000003.1:0-241364 GCF_037890165.1 Blautia sp. HCN-1074 | reverse complement strand
TATACTGCATAGAGATTGATTTCAAAATCTACATCGGAGGCCGCATTTGGCAAATCAAAGACAACACAATTACTTTAATCTATGGTAAAAAAAGGTGTTGTAATGGTGGAAGGCAAGGGAAAAGGAACGAAATAGATTTTGAAATAGGTGCAAAAACACCCGCTGCGGACAGATATGCATAATATCTTCCGCAGCGGGTATTCGTATCATCGAGTCTGACTCAAATGTTACGATACATTTTTATCCACAGTTTTGTAAAAATTCAATTGCTTCATATACATTAGAAAATGTGACGCTCCTTGTATTTAACCATTGGTTTCTAACATCTGTATCATCTATTCCCGGCAGTCCATCTTGCAATAATGCTTTTACAGTTTTCTTTGAATTTTCTACAGCTTTTTGATAATTGACTGCAATCTTCTCTGTTGCCGCAGAATTTCCTTTTACGTAAGTTGGGATTAATTTTTTAACTTCATTAATAACCTTTTCCTTTTCAGGAACGGTAATGAGTTTCGGAGTATAGTATTTGTAATGCAACATAAACCAATACTCAATACATCCACTAGTCATTAGTAATCTTACCCGTATTCCTTGTTTTTTTCTCAAGTTACGAAGTTTCTTTATAATCGTAAACCTATCATTCCATTTTGGAATATCCTTTTCTTCTATATCATAAAAAAACCATATTTCATCTGTTACATCTATGCTGTTTTTATATTTGGGCGACTTTGAAAACTTTGCATCTGCTTCTTCAAACAGTCCTGTATCTGGTGGCCTTTTTAAAACAGCAACATCCGAGAAAGTCTTTTTTAAATAATCAGTGTATGCCTGTTCACTTTCACCTTCGCAAAATACATAGATTAGTGGTTTGGCAGATTTTACTTTACGAGGCATTATTCCACCTCCTCAATCTCAATATCAGGAGTTGCACCATATTTACCAAGCAAATATCCCTTTCTGATATTTTCTGTAGTTCTGGTACCTAATCCACTAATACTATAAAGTTCTGATATCCCATCTTCATTGCTTTTGTCTGCAAAGTACAACTGATCCTTACGCAGGATTTCCATATTCATAAGTTCCGTGTTATGAGTCGTAAAGATAAGCTGCGCTCCTTTTGGGTTAGACTGCTTACTCTGGAATTTTGCCACAACAAAATCTACCAACATTGGATGAAGTTCTTTTTCAATTTCATCAACGATAAGAACTCCGCCTTTTTTCAGTGCTGACTCGATTGCAGGTGCAATAGACATGAGTTTTCTGGTTCCGTCTGATTCATCCGATAATTCTAACGGGTATAAAACCGCTTCTCCATTAGCATTGATACCCTGATGTTTCGATATTGCTTTAACCTCATTCATTTTTAATCTTGTTTCTGAGTTGCTCGACGTATCTGCCAGAATATGCATAAACTGAATCAAGGCTGTTTTTATACCGTCTGGTATATTCTCGGGAAAACTTAGATTGTCCTTAATTTCCTTACTGTCAATTTCAAATTGCATACTTTCGATACCGAGATCCGCAGCTTTAGCATAATCCGAAATCGCCTGTAGCATATTGGCATCATTAGAATAATCCAACAGCTGTTTAGGAATATCTGAATAATCCCTTGAAAAATAAAGCAATTCCCGAAACCACTTCATTGCAGTTGCGCAAATAGCGTCATTCATTGTACAAGCCAACGAAAAGAACAACTGATTCGATGCAACGGTTTCGCTGATTAACTTTCTTTTTGCCTTTTCTTCTGTAAAAATAAATGATTGATTTTCTCTTTTAAAAACTAACGCTTTTTGTCCCTTTGGTGCGTGGTATAAATATTCTTTATATATCTTTTCCTTTGTTGCAGCAAAGGAATACCAGTATTTAATTCCGTCTAGAGTATAGATAAATTCAAATTCTGTTGGTTCATCTTCAGAATAATCATTTAAAGCAAATGGTATTACTGGTATTTTTGCGTTTTCGTGCTGTGTTCTTTGTGCATTTTTAATGAATTGCACAGCCAGCCAAAACGCCCGGATTACATTACTTTTACCTCCACCATTTTTTCCATATATAGCAACGCTCGGTAATAAGTTCAACGAACCATATGAAATCAAGCTCTTTTTGAAGGGGCCAAGCCCCGTTGCTTCCATAGATAGCGTCGCCTCATCACGAAATGATCTATAATTCTTGAACCTGAATTCTATCAACATAATTATCCCTCCAAATTCATTTTCTATTAGTATATACTTATTTCATAATATATTCAAATAATATTATCGAATAATGTGATATTTTTGCTTTGATTTCGAACATAATTCGACAATCATCCGGATGATCCGATGTGATTTTCGAAAATTTATAAAACATCCACTGCGGACAGATATGTATAATATCTTCCGCGGCGGGTATTTTATTTATACAGAGATATTTTAGAAATCATGCCCATGGCAGGAACGATAGGACGATAACTGTCTGATATTTTACTTGCGTGAAAGAGCAGAGTATAATATAATAAAAAGAACAAATAGTTCTAAAATGACAGAGAAAAAATCCATCCGCGCAGCTAAAAAACGCCGGATGGACCATTCACGTACAGAGATTTCGCAGATTGTTTTAATCTGCGAAATGGGCACCGGAAACGTGCATGAGATCAAAGATTAAGAAATGATCCGACCACTGATCTGACCATTTATAGAAGAGATAGAAGAAAGCGAATCCAGAATGTTCCGCTTGGTATCCATAGATGGATGGACATATTTATTCAAAGTGATATTTACATTAGAATGGCCAAGCATTTCGCTGACACTCTTGACATCAGCCCCGTTACTGATACAGTTTGTCGCAAATGTATGACGCAGTGCGTGAAAGTGAGACTTCTTTATATATGCTTTATCCAGATAAGAATAAAACTTGTACTGATAAGTACGGGGTTCCATCGGGGAAAATTTATTTAACACATAAACCCCATCATCCTTACAAGAGAGAAGAAATGGAAAGAGAAATTCCGGAATCGGGATCTCACGGACAGAGCAGAGCGTTTTGGGAGGTCCCTCATACAGAATCGTTTTCCGATCCTCCTGTCCGACCTGAATCCTCTGGACAGTCCTGTTAATATGAATTGTTTTTCTCTGGAAGTCGATATCTTCCCACTTTAAGGCACAGATTTCCCCGAGTCTCAGTCCCATATACAGGCATATCAGAATGCCAAGCTTACAGGAATCAAGATCCGAGAGCAGATAGCGGCATAGCTTCTGCTGGTCTGTAGCATTTATTGTCTGCACGGGTTTGGGAACTGTCCGCAGCTTTTCTGTTTTTAAATGAATTTTCGGAGTGCCGCAGTATCGGTTTCCATAAGATAAAATCTGATTCAGTACACAGTAGATACTTTTATATAGACTGGCGGATATCTCCTTTGGCAGGGCTTTCTCTATGATTTCCAGGCTGATCTCGTCTACTGTCAGACTGCCAAAAGTATCCCGGATATGCATGTCATAGATGTTGGCATATTTTCTGTAGGTGGAGTACTTGCGATTATCCTTAATATAGATAAGCCACAACTGACCGATTTCATCAAGACTCATATCAACACTGCCATTTAGGGGAGCTGTCTGCTCTTTTTGGGAGAGCAGAGTAATCTCAGATTTTTTCTTGCTGTTAAAGAGTTTCTGTTTTACTTCATTATAAGAAGGGGCATATACGGAACGGTATTTTTTGCTTCCATTTATATAGATCAGATATCGGCCTTCCCATCTGCCGTCACTTCTTTTTCGTATGTTTTCTCCTCGTCTTGCCAAAATATAAAACTCCTTTCTATGGCTCCTGACCACGATTCTGACCCGTAATGGAGATACTTTCCAGAAGTCAGATTGATTTTCTTACAAAAAGCACTAAATAAATTGGTCAGTTTATGTTATAATGTACTAAATAAATTGCCATTTATTGACAAAATAGCTTAATCAGCATATTATATTAGCAGTGATTTGATAAGAAATTTAATAAAATTGGGGAGGTTGGCGCGTATGTGCCCATTTCGCAGATTAAAACAATCTGCGAAATCTGAATTTCTCTTTTTGTGTACTTTGGAGGAATACCGAAATGAGCATACATCTTTTCAAACACAATCAGGAAGCATATAACTCAGTTACCGCCATGCTTGAGCGGGAGAAAATGGCAGCAGTCATCCATCCCACAGGCACAGGGAAATCCCTGATCGCATTCAAGCTGGCAGAGGAACATCCATCAGAGAAATTTCTATGGCTCTCACCAAGTGAATATATCTATCAGACACAGCTGGAGAACCTCGGAATGGAATTCGATAACATCCAGTTCATGTCCTACAGCCGTCTGATGAAGAACGAAGACAGCATCGAAACCCTGCATCCGGATTACATCATTCTGGATGAATTTCATCGCTGTGGTGCCGCAGAATGGGGCAAAAGCGTCAGAAAACTTCTGACCGCCTGTCCAGATGCGAAGAGACTCGGGCTGTCTGCGACCAATATCCGTTATCTGGACAACCAGAGAGATATGGCAGAGGAGATTTTTGATGGAAAGATTGCATCCGAGATGACACTCGGAGAAGCTATCGTCCGGGGAATACTCCCGGAACCGAAATATGTGATTGCCATGTATTCGTATAAGAAAGAACTGGATCAGTTAAAGAAAAGAATCCAGGCATTATCGAATCAGGGCCTCATCACAGAGAACCAGAAACTGCTTGAGCAGCTGCGCCGCGCACTGGAACAGGCAGAGGGGCTGGACATTGTGTTTGAGAAGCACATGGAAAAGAAAAATGGAAAATATATCGTCTTTTGTTCCAGTAAAGAACATATGGACGAAATGAAAGAGCAGGTCAGTACGTGGTTTCGCCGGGTAGACTGCGAGCCGCGGATTTATACAGCGTTTTATAACGATACTGCTACAGACAGAGAATTCAGGGAATTTAAGAAGGATAACAGTGCACATCTGAAGCTTCTTTTCTGCATTGATATGCTCAATGAAGGGGTTCATGTGGATGATGTGGATGGTGTGATTCTTCTGCGTCCGACGGTGTCACCGATCATTTATCTTCAGCAGATCGGGCGTGCATTGTCAGCGGGCAGCGGGAAGACACCGGTTATTTTTGACCTGGTTAATAATTTTGACAGTCTTTCTTGTATTGACTGTCTGAAGAAAGAAATGGAAGAAGCATTTGTGCTGTTTCCGACAACGTATGGGAAAGGGTTTCGCTTTAGTGAGCGTTTCCACATTACGGATGAGACGAAGGAATGCAGGATGCTTTTCCAGAAACTGCAAGCGAATTTAAGTTCTGCCTGGGAAACCTATTATATTGCCGCAAGGCAGTATTATCGGGAAAAGGGGAATCTGAAAGTTCCGAAGAGTTATCTGACGCAGACAGGGCTTACGCTTGGAAGCTGGATTCAGACGCAGCGCAGGGTCCGTGCAGGTTCGGTGACCGGAAATCTGAGTGAGGAGAAGGTCAGGAAACTGGATGAGATTGGGATGGTCTGGGACAGTAAGGACCAGAGCTGGAATGAGGCGTTGAGAGAATTGCAGGCTTATTATGAGGAGCATGGGAATCTGGATGTTAAGGCTAGATATGTGACGGAGAATGGGTTCAGGCTTGGGAGATGGGTCTGTAATTTGAGGATGAAAGTGAAGAATAAGGGACTGGATCAGGCGCTGACGAAGGAACAGCAGGAAGAGCTGGAGAAGTTGGGGATGATCTGGGATCGGAATGGGGAGAAATGGGAAGAGTATTTCCGGGAGGCGCAAGGGTATTATCTGGAGCATGGGGATCTGGAGGTTCCGGTGAAGTATGTGACGGAGAATGGGGTGCCGCTGGGGAGATGGCTCGCGGAGATTGGGAGCCAGCTTAGTGAGAAAAATGCATGCCGGAGTTCATTGGAAGAGAGACAGTTGGAACGGCTTAGGAAGATTGGGTTTAAGACGGAGAAGAAGACTGTCAGACAGTGGAATGAGAAGTATGCGCTGGCGAAAGATTACTATGAGGAATATGGAAATCTGAATGTTCCGGTTTCGTATAGTGTGAATGGAGTGAAGCTGGGGAGGTGGATCTCGAATATACGGGCGAAGAGGAAACATCCTGAGGGGAGCGGGATGGTGTTGGATGAATATAGGATCAGGCAGTTGGACAGCATAGGGATGGACTGGAAATAAGAAGGACAAATAAAAAGAAAAATATGGAGAAATACAAATGAGTAATGGTATGGCAAAGATGAAGAAAAAACTGGAACACTGGGAAATCGTATCCCTGTTATTGATGGTATATGACTTTACAGCAATTCTGGTGTCATATTTTGCAGCACTGTGGATTCGGTTTGACTGTAAATTTGGCGGAATCCAGAAAGACTATCTGCAGACATATTTTCACACAGTATGGATTTATGCAATATTCTGCGTGGTAGTATTCTGGTTTCTGCGTCTTTATAAGAGTATCTGGCGTTTTGCAAGTTATGCGGAGCTGATCCGTGTAATCATGGGAACGGTATTTACAGGAGTCATTCATTTAATTGTAGTGAATGCATGTATACACAGAATGCCGATTTCCTATTATGCGTTCGGTATTATCATTCAGTTCTGTCTGACACTGGGAATCCGGTTTGCATACCGCTTTATCCTGTTGCTTAGGGGACGGAGAAATACAGACGCAGCATATGAGAAGAGAGTCATGCTGATCGGCGCAGGAAGTGCAGGTCAGATGATTTTTCGCGATATTAAACATGCCAAAGAGACAAGTGAGAGAGTTTACTGCTTCATTGATGATAATCCAAATAAATGGGGCAGATACATAGATGATGTTCCGGTATTCGGCGGTAGAGAGAATATCATGGAAGCGGTAGCGAAGTTTGGAATTGAGAAAATTTATGTCGCCATTCCAAGCGCAAAACCGGAGGATAAAAGAGAAATCCTCAGAATCTGCAATGAGACAGGTTGCGAACTGATGAACCTTCCGGGAATGTATCAGCTTTATACCGGTGAAGTATCCGTAAGCAAGATGAAGCCTGTTCAGATTGAAGATTTGCTTGGAAGAGACCCGATTAAGACGGATATGGATGAAGTATTCCGGTATATCACAGGAAAAGTGGTTCTGGTTACAGGTGTTGGTTCTATCGGATCTGAGCTTGCAAGACAGATTGCGGCACATAATCCGAAACATCTGATTTTGTTCGATATTTATGAAAACAATGCTTATGACATTCAGCAGGAATTACGGAAGAAATATCCGGATCTGAAACTGGATACCATTATCGGATCTGTTCGTGACAGTAGAAAGATATTCAAAGTATTCGATGAATACAGACCGGAGATTGTATATCATGCAGCGGCGCATAAGCATGTACCTCTTATGGAAGACAGCCCATGCGAAGCAATCAAAAACAATGCGATGGGAACTTATAAGACGGCATATGCTGCGATGGCACATGGATGTAAGAGATTTGTACTGATCAGTACAGATAAAGCAGTAAACCCAACTAACATTATGGGTGCGTCCAAGCGTTTGTGTGAAATGATCATCCAGGCTTTTGACTATAAGATTAAAGAAGGAAAAGCGAATGAGATTCCGCAGCTCTTCACTCATGGTATGGATGATGTGATCGTGGATCCGAAAGTGACAGAAGGATTAAAGAACGCCCAGACAGAATTCGTGGCAGTTCGCTTTGGAAATGTGTTAGGAAGTAATGGATCGGTTATTCCACTCTTTAAGAAACAGATTGAAGCGGGTGGTCCGGTTACGGTTACACATCCGGATATTATCAGATATTTTATGACGATTCCGGAGGCGGTAAGTCTGGTGCTGCTGGCAGGTACCTATGCGAAGGGCGGAGAGATCTTCGTGCTGGATATGGGTGAGCCGGTGAAGATTGATACGTTGGCAAGGAATCTCATCAGGTTGTCGGGGTATAAGCCGGATGTGGATATTAAGATCGTTTATAGTGGATTGAGACCTGGGGAGAAGCTGTATGAGGAGAAACTGATGGCGGAGGAAGGGTTGAAGAAGACGAAGAATGATCTGATACATATTGGGTGCCCGATTCCGTTTGATGTAGAGGAGTTTTTGGAAGAGCTGGATGGGTTGCTGGAGGCGGCTTATAAGAATAGGGATGATATGAAGGAGAGAGTAGAGAAAGTGGTTTCTACGTATCATCCGGCTTAAGTTTTAAGACCAACACCTAGAAGAATTATGGTGTTCTGAAAACTGTTTGGAATGTTACCAGTGATTTCACAGATGCGAAGGAGAAAAAATGTTTAGAGAAAATAATAACTTTGAAAAATTTGAGTCTAAGGTATGGCTAAGCAGTCCGACTATGCATGGTCCGGAAATTGAATATGTAAAAGAAGCATATGAGACAAACTGGATGTCTACTGTAGGAAAAAATATTAATGAAGTAGAAAGACTGGCTTGTGAATATATTGGTTGTAAATATGCGGTTGCTCTGTCAGCAGGAACTGCCTCTTTGCATCTGGCTATGAAATTAGCAGGAATTGAATGTTATGGAATGCCGAAAGTTGGACATGGGGCACTAGAAGGAAAAAAAGTGTTCTGTTCTGATATGACCTTTGATGCAACAGTAAATCCTGTTGTTTACGAGGGGGGAGAACCGGTATTCATTGATACAGAATATGACACTTGGAATATGGATCCGGTAGCCTTGGAAAAAGCATTTGAAATTTATCCAGATACTAAAGTAGTGGTTGTAGCTCATCTCTATGGTACACCGGGTAAGGTAGATGAATTAAATGCGGTTATCAAAAAACATGGTGCAATTTTAGTAGAAGATGCAGCAGAATCTATGGGTGCTACATATAAGGGAAGACAGACAGGGACATTTGGAAAGTATAATACGATTTCTTTCAACGGAAATAAGATTATTACCGGAAGTGCCGGTGGCTGTTTCCTGACAGATGATGAAGAAGCTGCAAATAAGGTTCGTAAGTGGTCTACACAGGCAAGAGAGAATGCTGCTTGGTATCAGCATGAAGAATTAGGCTATAACTACCGAATGAGTAATGTAGTGGCAGGAGTTGTACGTGGACAGTTTCCGTATTTGAATGAGCATATTGCACAGAAAAAAGCGATTTATGAAAGATATAAAGAAGGATTAAAGGGACTTCCGGTATCTATGAATCCGATAGATTTTGAGGATTCTGAGCCAAATTATTGGTTGTCTTGCATGATTATTGATGAGGATGCTATGTGCAAGCAGGTTCGCGGAGAACAGGATGTTTGTTATATAAAAGAGACTGGAAAAACTTGTCCGACAGAGGTTTTGGAAGCGATTGCTTCTATTAATGCGGAAGGAAGACCAATTTGGAAACCGATGCATATGCAACCGATTTATCGGTTGAATCCATTTATTGTCAGAGATGGTAATGGACGCGCAAGATCGAATGCGTATATTGCTGGTGAATCGGTGGATGTAGGAATGGATATTTTTACAAGAGGGCTGTGTTTGCCGAGTGATAATAAGATGACAGTGGAGCAGCAGGATAGAATTATTGAAGTAATTCGAAAATGTTTTGAATAAATTTATTTTGTGAACATTTATGGAGAACTAATATGTATGCAAAATGTTTGAAACGTGGTTTAGATTTTTTCTTGAGTTTGATTGCTTTAATTATTCTCTCACCACTTTTGATAATTTTAATTGTAGCAGGTGCTGTGTGTATGAGAGGCAATCCTTTCTTTACGCAAGAACGCCCAGGAAAAAATGAAAAGATATTTAAACTGATAAAGTTCCGAACAATGGATAATAGGACGGATAAAGACGGGAAGTTACTAGAAGATGAGATCCGCTTGAATAAATATGGACGTTTTTTACGAGCTTCATCCCTTGATGAATTGCCAGAATTGATAAATATTTTAAAAGGAGACATGGCTATCATTGGACCAAGACCGTTGTTGGTACGCTATCTTGACAGGTATAATGATGAACAGCGTCATCGCCATGATGTTAGGCCTGGTTTGACTGGATATGCGCAAGCACATGGCAGGAATGGAGTGTCTTGGGAAGATAAGTTTGCAATGGATGTATGGTATACGCAACATATTACATTTATTGGAGACGTTAAGATTATCCTGGACACAATAATGACAGTATTGAAACATGAAGGAATAAGCTCAGAGACATCTGTAACAATGGAAGAATTTATGGGAACACCAGATGGTGTGACTAGTATATGGAGGGCACCAAATTGAAAAAGATTGTAATTATTGGTGCCAGTGGTCATGGAAAAGTGATTGCGGACATTGCTGTCAGAAATGGATATGAAGAAATTGTATTCTTAGATGATAACGAAAGCATTAAAGAATGTGCAGGATTTCCTGTTATTGGTAAAACTTGCGAAGCAGAGAAAATATGCTGGTGATAATTCCGTAGAGTAGGAGGGGATTATGAAAGAGATACATATTCTGGTAACAGGTGTTGGTCGTCGAATTGAACTTTTACAAGCGTTTCGACAGGCTGCATTAAGGTTAAATATAAACTTAAAAATATATGGTGCAGATGTGTCTGGTACTGCACCTGCTTTAGAATATTGTGACTATACGAGAAAAGTATGCTCAATGCGCGATTCACGATATATACAAGAGTTGGTTGACATTTGCAAGAAAGATAAAATCAATCTTGTAATGCCAACCATAGATACAGATCTTCTAATGCTTTCACGAAGTGTAGAAGTTTTTGAAAGTATTGGAACCAAAGTTCTAATTAGTAAATTAGATAAGATATTAATTTGCAGGGATAAAAATAATACGGGTAAGTTTTTTGAATCATGTGGCTTAAAAGCCCCAAAAACATATAACAATTATAAAGAGTATTTTGGTCCGTATCCTTGTTTTATTAAGCCTAAAGATGGGAGCAGTTCTATTAATGCTTTTAAAGTGGAAGATGAAGAAGAATTATCTGTGTATGCAGGACAGATTGAAGACTATATTATTCAGCCATTTATTTCGGGGAGAGAGTTTACGATAGATATTTTTTGCGATTTTGATGGAAATCCTATTTATATCACTCCGAGAGAACGTATTCAGGTCAGAGCCGGAGAGGTTCTTAAGACACAGATTTATATGGATGATACCATGATTAACGAGGCGAAAGTATTGTGCAAAGCTTTCAAACCGTGTGGTCCCATGACTGTTCAGTTGATTCAGGATAAAAACACAGGAGAGAACTATTATATAGAAATTAATCCCCGATATGGTGGGGGAGCACCTCTTAGCATGAAATCTGGCGCCAGAAGTGCAGAGGCATTATTGAGGTTACTTTGCGGTGAAAGAGTAGAATATCAAAGAAATAGTAGTTGTAATGGGGCTATTTATAGTCGCTTTGATCAGAGTGTTTGTATTTCCGAGGGGGATGATACACAACCGATAAAAGGGGTGATTTTTGATCTTGATGATACTCTTTATAGTGAGAAAGAGTACGTTATGAGTGGTTATAAAAAAATAGCGGATTACCTTGGAAGAGATGAAGCGTTTGAAACGCTTTGGAAATATTTCGAAGCTGACAAACCGGCCATAGATTGTTATCTTGAAGATATTGCAGAATCTGAGAAAAAGAAAGAGTGTTTGTCTATATATAGAAATCAATTTCCGAAAATTAACTTATATGATGGAGTTGATAAAATAATAAAAAACCTTAAGCGCAAAGGAATAAAAGTCGGAATAATAACTGATGGGCGTCCAGAAAGTCAACGAAACAAAATTAAAGCTCTGGGTTTGGAAGAACTTGTTGACGATATAATTATTACAGATGAACTTGGTGGGATTCAGTTTCGTAAACCAAATGATATTTCATTTAGAATAATACAGAATCGTTGGAGATTACCTTTTGAGCAAATTGTTTATGTTGGAGATAATTTGAATAAAGACTTTCAGGCTCCTAGGCAGCTTGGGATGAGAGAGATTTATTATAAGAACGAGGATGGATTGTATAGCGAAAAAAACGATTGCGCTGAAAATACAATTTATGCATTAATTGATTTGGTTACATATATAGGCAATAGAGAGAAAAGATATGAGAAATGAAGATGTTTTACGCAAAGATGTACGAAGAATACAACTTAATATTCTAAAAAAACTTGATGAAGTATGTGAACATAATGAGTTGAAATACTATCTTGCATTTGGCACCTGTTTAGGAGCTTTGCGTCATAAGGGATTTATACCGTGGGATGATGATATAGATGTATTGATGCCGTATGATGATGCCAAGAAGTTGATCCAATTACAAGATCAGTTTGGAAGTAGATATTTTATTCAAAGTAAAGAGACAGATCCAGACTATCGTTCAATTGCAATGAGAATTAGAGATTGTGAAACAACATGTATTGAAAGTGATGAAGTTGCCTTAAACATAAAAAAGGGAATTTATGTTGATATTTATCCTTATTATGAATGTTCAAGTAATAAATTACTTCGAAAACTAGATATAGTTTATGCGCATTTGATGAAAATTCTTGTGAATAACCGCCCTCCAGTAAATCATGGTAAGATAATAGCTGTTGTTTCTAAGATGGTTCTTAATAGTTATTCAGAAAAAAGAAGAATAAATACAATTAAAAAAATAGAAAGACATTTGTGTAACGTAAAAGGTGATGAAATTTTAGATTATTATGGACAAGATATATCGTTATTAAATGCGATTACGTATCCTAAAGAATGGTTTGGAGAGCCGCAAAAACTTGAATTTGAAGGACTATATTTTAACGGGGCAACACAGCCTGAAAAATATATGAAAAAAAGATATGGAGATTATATGAAAATGCCCCCGATTAGCGAACAAGTGGTTCATCATACGTATGTTGCAATCGATCCGTATAAAAGTTACATAGAATATGAAAATGATATAATGATGAGGGGGAAAAATGGACTTTAAAAGATTATGGAGGACCATTAGATTAAATTTATCGAATGATAAAGGAAAATATCTTCGAAGAGCACATATATTTGAATATTTTGGTAAAAATAGCACATATGCATCACGTAAAATACCGTTATATCCAGAATTGATATATATAGGAGATAACGTTCGTTTAGCTGCAAATGTATTGCTTGTTCCCCATGATATGGCACATGCTATGCTTAATAATATTCGGGGGGGGGGCAGGATCATGTGGGGGATGTCAGGAACAAATTGGTTGTATTAAGATAGATGATGATGTATTTGTTGGAGCTAATACTATTGTATTAGCTAATGTATATATTGGTAAAAAGGTAATTATAGGAGCTGGTAGCTTGGTAAATAAAGATTTACCAGGTGGATATGTATATGCAGGTGTTCCAGCTAAAAAGATTAGCACATTTGAACAATTTTGGGAAAAAAGAAAAAATGTGCTATATCCAAAAAAATTTAAGAGAAAAGGAGATTCTATTGACTTTGAGTTTGCTGAATGGTTATGGAATGACTTTAGCGCAAAGCGTAAGGAAGAGTAAAACAGTGGTAAGTTGATAGAGTGTAGATGAAAAAAGGAGTGCAATAACAATGACGAATATAGCATTACTGATTGCTGGTGGTTCCGGAAGTAGAATGGGTCAAAGTATACCTAAACAGTTTTTAACTGTTAATGAGAAACCAGTTATTGTTTATACTTTAGAAATATTTCAGAAACATCCAGAAATTGATTCAATTGCAGTAGTATGTATTGAAGGATGGGAATCTGTTCTTCAGGCATATGCAAATCAGTTCAATATTACAAAAATGAGACATATCATTCCAGGTGGGAAAAATGGACAAGAATCTATTCGAAATGGAGTGTATGAACTTGAAAAACATTATTTGCCAAGTGATATTGTTTTGATTCATGATGCAATTCGTCCAATGGTTTCAGCGGATATTATTTCTGATTGCATACGAGTGACAAAGGAAAAGGGTAACGCTATTACAGCTATTCCTTGTGCAGAAGCAATGATTCAAACAGAAGATGGAAATGTTTCTGTAGGTAGTTATCCAAGAGACCATTTAAGAAGGACACAAACTCCGCAGGGCTTTCATATTAGTGATATTTGTAATCTTCATCGTAGAGCACTTAAAGCTGGGATTAATAATTCAGTTGCTTCTTGTACCTTAAAGATAGAAATGGGAGAGCAAGTATATTTTTCAATGGGATCTGAAAAAAATATCAAGTTAACAACGGTTGAAGATATTGATATTTTCAAAGCACTATTGGTAGAAAAACGCTCTGATTGGCTTAAATGAGGGAGAATATCTATGAGAGTACAGGATAGTCATACATATATTAATGATTTAGATATTGCTATTGAACATTCTATAGGAATAGAAGGTCTTGCGGGTTCCACAGTTATGGTAACTGGGGCAACTGGTACAATTGGATCGTTTATTGCGGATATGTTTCTGAGAGCTAATCAGACGATTGGCTTAGGAATAAATGTTGTTGTAACGAGTAGGAATTTGGATAAATTAATAGAACAGTATTCTTTTTGGAATGATAAAAACTTATCTTTTTTTGAGTATGACATGTTTAAAGATATTAGTTTTGACGTTTCAGTGGATTATGTAGTTCATGCTGCGGGTAATGCACATCCCACAACGTTTAATAGAGATCCAGTCGGGACTATCTGGGGGAATATAAAAGGCACTTACAATTTATTGGAGTATTGTAAATCATGTAAAGGAAAAAGATTTCTTTATGTATCGTCAGGGGAGGTGTATGGACAAGGCGATTTATCAGTAGAAGAATTTGAAGAAAAGTATGCGGGGTATATTGATATATTATCGCCACGATCATGCTATCCATCAAGTAAAAGAGCAGTAGAGAATCTTTGTGCATCTTATTATAGTCAATATGGGTTGGAGACTTTAATTGTGAGACCCTGCCATACATATGGACCGGGTATTACTATGACTGATAGTCGCGCAAATGCTCAGTTTTTCAGGAATGTTTTAAATGGTGAAGACATTGTGATGAAAAGTGCTGGCACTCAGTTAAGAAGCTATAATTATGTTGCAGATTGTGCGTCAGCAATACTTACAGTACTTTTTAATGGCGAAGCAGGTCAGGCCTATAATATAGCAAATCCTAAAGTACGAATAACGATAGCTCAACTTGCAGATATTATTGCAAAAAAATCAGGTAGGAAAGTGGTTTTTGTGAATCCATCGGCTACAGATATTATCAATAGAACTCCGATTGTTAAGCAGGTTCTTTGTAGCAAGAAGCTTGAAGCTTTAGGATGGATAGAAGCTTTTTCAGCTGATTTAGGGATTGAAAATACATTAGCTATTTTACAAGGCAAATAATGGATAAATGTATTAGCAACTATTTAATGGTGATATAGATTCAATGATTGTTTTGAAAATTATAATGGAAAAGGTTCTGGATATACTTAATAATCTGGAATATATACTTGATAAGTAAATGACAAGAGAGATATTCAGTAGAAACGAATGTAAGATTAAAATATATGTTGTTGATGAAAAGTGCTATGTTTAAATTGAATATTACAGTGCGACAAGGTTGGTAGTTCAGACAGGTAGATCAAAGAGCACTAGAATAATTGTTTGAAGCTTCCTGTTTGGAATATAGTTTTAAGTAGTATGTTTAAATGTTTATTACGGATAAGGATAAAATGAATACTTTTAATTATGAATTGGCTGAAATGTTATCAAAAAATAAAAAAATTATATCTTTTGATATTTATGATACTCTTGTAAAAAGAAATGTTCCAAATCCTAGAGATGTTTTTGAGTTGGTTGAATATAAATATAAAAAGATGCATGGTATAGATTTGAAGTTTAAAGACATACGAATTAATGCAGAAAGAGAAGTTAGAAAAGAAAATATTGGTTATGAGATTACATTTGATGCAATATATGAACATATTAATTTGCCAAATAGGAATGATTTAAAGTCTATTGAGATTGCAATAGAAGAAGAAATATGTGAACCTAATTATCCTGTTATCAAATTTTTTAATCAATGTATTTCTAATGGAAAACGGGTTATTATTATAACAGATATGTATTTTCCTGAATTGATAATTAGGAAGATATTAAAAAAATGCAATATATCAAAATTTGAAAAATTGTATATATCGTCAGAAGTTGGGGTAGAGAAAAGGACAGGAAAATTATTTGAATATGTTTTGAAAGATTTAGATATTAAGCCTAATCAAATGATTCATTTTGGTGATAGGAGAAAGACAGATAATATTATTCCTAGGTTGAAAGGCATAAGTAGTTTTTATATATCCCCGAATATTCAAAATACTGAACAGATTATATGCAAGGATAATATTCCCCAATCGATGACACATAGGTTTATTAGTAATAATCTATATAAATATAATAATAATAGTGACTTGTTTAAATGGGGATATGAGGCTTTTGGACCATTGTTATTAGGGTTTTGTATGTGGGTCCATAAAAAGGTGGTAGAAAATAATATTGAAAGAGTATTTTTTTTGGCTCGCGATATGAATTTAGTAGAGCAGATTTATAGAAAAATATATGGTGAAGAGAATATTTATTATCTGGAAGTATCTAGGAGAAGCTTACGCTCGGCCTATATTGTTGCATCTGGAAATTTCAATAGCATATTTGATACTATGACACGAAAAAAATATTTATTGATAGAGTTACTGAACACATTGTCTATTGAGTGGAAAGAGATATGTGAATTTGCAATTATAGAGAAATATTCGATAAATGCACATACACAAATTGATCCGTGTAGCTTGCCAGTATGGTTTAATGAGTTGGGTAATATGGCTTTGGATATCTTGAAAAACAAAACAAGTTTGACTTTGCAATATTTGCAACAATATTCTCTTTTTGACGATAAAAGAGATGCATTAGTTGATATTGGATGGCATGGGACAACGCAAAATGCGCTAGAAAAAATTTGCCGAAAAAGTTTTATGGGATTTTATTTTGGTAATACAAAAAGAAAAAATTTTAATAAAATGAATATGTCTGGATATTGGTTTGATTATGATAAAGAAGAGGATGCTTTACCATACTTAGCAATTGTTAATATACTAGAAGCAATGTTATTCCCCCAAATAGGCACGACAATAGGATATAGACAAGAAGAAACTTATATAAGTCCAATATATAATAAATGTGAAATGAAGGATTTTTCCAAGATTAATCAGTTTCAACAAGGTGCGATGACGTTTATTAAAGATTATTTATCTAGCCCTCTTAGAGAAGTATATATAGAGCCTAATGATGCAGTAGCTGCTTATAAAAGATTGGCATATAAACCAACGCTAAAACAGGCAAAATTGCTTGCTGATTTACCATATGAAGAAGAAAAAAATTATTGTATGGCAAAAGTGCAAAAAAAGGGAGAATATATAAAAAATCCCGTTCAATTTTTTAAAGATTATGGAAATGCAAAATGGAAAGAAGGGTTTATTAAGCAGATTTGTCCTTTGATTCATAATCCTTATAGGATAGACTTAGCGATAAAAAAAAGAAGACATAAAAAGATTTAATTTAGAGTATGTTTAAGAAATGAGGACAATATGAATATAAGTTTTGTATTAGGAAATAACAGTAATCAATTAAGTGGAGGATATAAGGTAATATTTCAATATGCAAATTATCTTCAGAATCATGGGAATAGTGTCACAATCATTTTTTTGGCAGATAGAACTTTAACTGTTCTACCTAATTATATCCCTGTATCTGTAAAGAAAGCATATGCTAAAATCAAAAATTTATTTATACCGACATGGTTTCCCTTAAATAAAGATATAAAAAAAGAAGTTGTTTTTTTTAAGGAAGAAATACCTGATGCAGATATTATTATTGCAACTGCTGTTAGGACTGCAAAACCCGTTGCTGATTTGAAATTTTATCATGGAAAAAAGTTTTATTTTATTCAAGGATTTGAAAATTGGAATCAACCAGATGCCTATGTTTACAATACATATAAATTGGGACTAAGAAATATTGTGATTTCACAGTGGCTTAAGGATAAAGTTGATTTATATAGTAAAGAGAAATCTCGATTGATTCCCAATGGAATAGATTTAGATATTTTTAAAATGGATACTCCTATTAGTGAAAGATATAGTCATAGTATTGTATTTCATTATAGAGAGCAGGAATGCAAGGGATGTGAATATGCGATTAAGGCTATTGAAATTTTAGAAAAAAAGTATTCTGATCTTCGTGTAACTGCGATTGGAATTAAAAAGAAAAAACCTAACAATATACCTGCTTCATGTACGTATGTACATAATTTATCTAGTGAGAAAATATCAGAATTAAATAATCAGGCAGTAGTTTTTTTATCGTCTAGTATTGAAGAAGGTTTTGGGCTTCCTGGCTTAGAAGCTATGGCGTGCGGATGTGCTTTAGTTTCCAGTAGATTTAAGGGAGTATTAGAGTATGCTGAAGATGAAAAAAATGCTCTTTTAGTTCCAGTAAAAAATGGAGAGGCATTGGCTGATGCTGTAGTCAAGATATTTGAAAATGAAAATGTAAGAGAAAATTTGATTAAAAATGGCCTGCTGACGGTGAAAAATAGAGCAATCGAAATTTGTGCGGAAAAATTTATGGTTGAATTATCGAAATAGATAATTGTATTTTTTATAAAAGAATAATGTAGTTAAGTTTCAGAAGTATGATTGATATGTAGAAACATGAAAGATGTATTGAAATATGAAATTAAAAACTCAAATTGATAACATAAAAATTAGTGTAATGTTTAGTGTTGCCATTTTATTTATTTTATCGTGGGCGCCATATATGGAGAACCACCCACTTGCTACAAGTGGACAGCGTAGAGTGTTGAACTATTTAGTATTATTCTGCGGAGTAGGGATTATTTTGGTATGTCCTAAAAGAAGAAAATTTAGTTATTTTGAGATTACAGCAGCTATTGCTATATTGGTTTATCGTGCGATAAATATATTTTATGCATATGACTATAAAGGTATAGGGATAACAAGTATTTTTATTGGACTGTTATTTTGTTATGTATCAAATGATATTAGGACATATATATTTAAGTATTTTAAATATATTATGGTAATTGTATCATTTATAGGTATTATATGTTATATTTCATATTTTATACCAATTGGAATACCATATGATGTGATTTCAGGAAGTGGTAGGGCATATAAAATTATTGATTTTAAAGTTTGTTATTGTGCATATGATTATAATGCCATGCTCAGATTTTGCGGGCTTTTTGAAGAACCTGGATGGTTTGGAACTTGGGCAGCTTTTTATTTGTGTGCAGATGGATTAAATTTAAAAAAGAAAGAAAATATTATTATACTAGTAGCAGGTATTCTCACATTTTCGCTTGCCTTTATCATGCTACTTGTTATTTACTATTTTCTTATTAATTTATCTAATTGGAAGAGATGGCTTTGGTTAGTTGTTATAATTATAGTATATTTGTTTGTACTTCCTAATATTCAAACGGGAAACAGTTCGATAGACCATGTATTGCATCGTATGGTTATTACTAGTGAAGGATTGGAGGGGGATAACAGATACGGTCAGCTTTTTGAAAGCCTATATGAAAGTACAATTCATAGTAGTAAAATATATTTTGGATATGGTGCAGGGTATGCAGAAATTTATGGAACTGGAAATGGTCAAGGATTGGCATCAATCAAATCATATATAGTTAATTTTGGTATATTTGGAACTATAGTAATTTTTTTTCCGATACTAATTGTATTTATAAAAGAAGCAGTACGATTAAAGAATAGAAGGATGCTTTTTTATATTTTAATAACAATTGCCAGTCTATATCAAAGGCCGTATCTTTTTTGGACACCATACTTTATTATATTTATATGTGGGGTGTCATATACTTGGAGCATTGAGAAAGATAGGTGTGATAGTCGCTGAAGAATATTTACTATAACAATCAGATTTAATAACGTATCCTTTTTAGTGTAAAGGGTGTGATAAAGTCAATATACGGTCATTATGCTGCATAATACAATATGAAAATTGATTATTGAAGATTGGAATAAGATATATTATACAAAAATCAGTACAGGTTATTATTTAGAAAAAGAATGCAAGAAATGGAATTGTTTCCATTAGTGAAATTATGTGCAGTAATTTATTGGATTGTTATAGTTATAGGTAACTTATTAACTGTTCGACAAAGCTATTAAATCAAGAGCTTTGTTGAATATACACTAAAAAGAATAGAGAGAAAAGGAATGCATAGCTATATTTTAACAGTATCAATTGCTGCATATAACGTTGAGGAGTATATTAGAGAGACATTAGATTCTTTTACCAACATAATAGGAACTGGTTTAGTTGAAATTTTAATAATTGATGATGGATCCACAGATAATACCGCTAAGATAGCTAAAGAATATGTAAATAAAGATTCTAATACTTTTAAAGTTATATCTAAAAAGAATGGTGGATGGGGATCGACAGTTAATTGTGGGATAAATAATTCTCATGGAAAATATTTTAAACAACTTGATGGGGATGATTTGTTTAATAAAAAAAATTTGAAAGAATTTATTACGTTTTTGGAAAATTCGGAAGCTGATCTGATAATATCTCCATTTCATTCATTTAGCGATGATACTGGAGAGACTATTTCTAGAATAAGTTATCCACAAATTCAAAATATGCAAAAGAAACTATCTATGGAGGATGTTGCAAAATTTTATCCCTATATGGAAATGCATTCATCATGCTTTAAGACATCTTTGATCAAAGATATTAGACTTCAAGAGCATTGTTTTTATACAGATGTTGAATTAATGGTAAAAGCTGTTTCTAAAGTAAAAAGTGTAAGCTACTTTGAAAAAGATATATATTGTTATCGCTTGGGTAGAGTTGGGCAGAGTGTGAGTTCAGAAGGTCTTATAAAGCATTATAAAGAACATGAAAAAATATGTTTGATTTTATCTGAGTTTTGTGCGCAATATAGTGGGTCGGAGAAGATTAAAGAATTATTAATTCAAAGAACAAATTATATGATAGAGAATCAATATAAAATTTATTTTTTAATTGGAAAACAACAAAATAATAAAAAAGAAATTCGTGAATTTGATAGTACTATAAAAAATAGATTTAAATTTTTATATGATAAGTGTAGATCTAAAAAGATGAAGATAATGAGAAAAACAGGATTTATTGGTTATAAATTGTGTTGTAGAATGACAAAAAATTAATTTAAAACATATTGTGAGTCATTTAGAGTCTATCTAATGAAGAGTGGAGCATGGGGATCCTATAAAGGTGGAGTAAAGAAGATAAAATAATTGGAAAAATACAGTAAAAAATTATAAAGTTTCTATTAGAGAAGGATATATAGTATGTTGAAATATACATGAGGAGAACGGATGTGAAAAAGACTTCTATCAAGATAAATTTCATAATGAATGCATTACTTACAATGTCATCATTTATTTTTCCCTTAATTACATTTCCATATGTTTCTCGAATTTTATCACCAGAAGGCACCGGTAAGGTGTCTTTTGCTAATTCGGTAATTGCATATTTTGCATTGTTTGCGCAGTTGGGAATTCCGACTTATGGGATTCGTGCCTGTGCGAAGGTGAGGGATAACAAAGAGGAACTGTCTAGGACAGTGCAGGAAATATTTATTATTAATATGGTTATGACAGTGATAACTTATATTGCATTTGGAATAACCTTAGTATATGTGCCACGGTTACAGACAGAACGACCGCTGTTTCTGATTATGAGCACTACTTTGTTGTTTAATGCAGTGGGGCTGGATTGGCTGTATCGTGGTTTGGAAAAGTATACATATATTACAGTTAGATCGCTTTTATTTAAATTTATCGCTCTTCTTGCGATGTTTGCATTAATTCATCAGAAGAGTGACTATGTCATTTATGGTGGCATTTCCATTTTTGCGTCATCAGCTTCTAATATTTGCAATTTAGTGAATGTCCATCAATATATCCAGATCAGGCCAGTAGGAAAGTATCAGTTCTGGCGGCATTTGAAACCGGTTATGATTTTTTTTGCAATGTCATGTGCTACAACGATTTACACTAATCTGGATACAGTCATGCTGGGCTTTATTAAGACAGATATTGATGTAGGATATTATAATGCTGCAGTAAAGATCAAAAGTGTATTGTTAGGAATTGTTACTTCCTTAGGAACAGTGCTGTTACCTAGAGCTTCTTATTATATTGAGCATCATGAAATGGAAGAATTTCGACGGATTACGAAAAAGGCAATCAATTTTGTTTTCCTGATTGCAGTGCCGCTTACATGTTATTTTATCTTATATGCGAAGGAAGGAATATTATTTCTTTCGGGGAATGAGTATATGCCAGCAGTTCTTCCTATGCAGATTATTATGCCGACAATCATATTCATAGGTCTGACGAACATTATGGGAATTCAGATGTTGGTTCCAATGGGACTTGAGAAAGTAGTCCTGTACTCGGAGATTGCAGGAGCTATTGTTGACCTAATTTTAAATACATTATTAATTCCGCGTCTGGTATCAGTCGGTGCGGCTATTGGTACGCTTGTTGCAGAATGTGTGGTGTGGATCGTGCAGTTTGCGGCATTGAGAAAAGAGGTTACACCGGCTTACAAGAATGTGCGTTATGGGAAAGTTTTATTGGCAACAGTAATTGGCGTGGCAAGTTCTGGATGGGTTAAGACACTAGAAATGGGGAATTTTGCTACGTTGCTGATGTCTGCGGTTCTTTTCTTTGGCGGATATGCGATTGTTCTGACTGTATTGAAAGAACCGCTTGTGTGGGAAATCGAAAATCAGGTATTTACCAAACTTAAAGGTATGATAAAGTAGAATTATTTAAGATATGTGTATGACGAAGGGGGAATAATAAAATGTATGATTATCTGGTAGTAGGTGCAGGATTGTATGGAGCAGTTTTTGCTCATGAGGCGAAGGCAGCAGGAAAGTCTGTTCTGGTGATCGATAAGCGACCGAATATTGCAGGAAATGTTTTTACAGAGAAGGTAGAGGGAATTAATGTCCACAAATACGGTGCGCATATTTTCCATACAAACAATGCAAAAGTGTGGAATTATATTAATCGCTTTGCGACATTTAACCGTTTTACCAATTCACCGGTGGCGAATTATAAGGGTGAGCTTTATTCCATGCCTTTTAATATGTATACATTTAATAAAATGTGGGGTGTGGTGACACCGGAGGAAGCAGCTGCGAAGATTGAAGAACAGAAGAAGGAAATCACAGGGGAACCAAAGAATCTGGAAGAGCAGGCAATCTCACTGGTTGGCCGTGATATTTATGAGAAGCTGGTAAAAGGATATACAGAGAAGCAGTGGGGACGTGAATGTAAGGAGTTGCCGGCTTTTATCATAAAAAGGCTTCCTGTACGTTTGACCTTCGATAATAATTATTTTAATGCGCTTTATCAGGGGATTCCGGTGGGTGGTTACACAAAGATGGTGGAGAACCTGCTGGAAGGAATCGAGGTCAGATTAAATGAAGATTATCTGGCGAAAAAGCGGGAATATGACCAGCTTGCCGAAAAAGTGGTTTATACTGGAGCAATTGATGCTTATTTTGATTATTGCCTTGGAAATCTAGAATATCGTTCTGTTCGTTTTGAGAATGAAGTTTTGGACATTCCAAACTTTCAGGGAAACGCAGCAGTGAATTACACTGATCGTGAAACACCATGGACGAGGATTATTGAGCATAAATGGTTTGAGTTTGGTAAGGATGAAGAGGGAAATGATCTGCCAAAGACGGTTATTAGCAAAGAGTACTCTAGTGAGTGGAAACCGGGGGACGAGCCATATTATCCAGTCAATGATGTAAAGAATAGTGCTTTGTATAAGAAGTACAAGGAATTAGCAGATAAGGAAGAAAATGTCATTTTTGGTGGAAGACTCGGAGAATACAAGTACTATGATATGGATGTAGTAATTGCTTCTGTGTTGGAATGTGCAGAAGAAGAATTTGAATAATTGGTATTGACAAAGGAGAACGGGATGAACAATAATATCTTAGCAAGCAAGCAAGCAAGCAAGCAAGCAAGCAAGCAAGCAAGCAAGCAAGCAAGCAAGCAAGCAAGCAAGCAAGCAAGCAAGCAAGCAAGCAAGCAAGCAAGCAAGCAAGCAAGCAGAAATTATAACCTTGATTTAATAAAAATCTTAGCATGTATAGCAGTTGTTGGACTTCATACGTTACACAAGGATATATCGATTGTCAATCAATCTTTATACTATATTTGTGGATTTGCCGTACCAGCTTTTTTCATGTCTACGGGTTATGTGTTATTAAATAGAGATGGGGTACATAATAATTATAGTTGGAATAAAATCAAGAAAATTCTCCATGTTGTTTTCCTTTGGTCACTGCTGATTTCGATATCTTATCTGTTTTGGCGAGTTATTAAGAATGAATTAAACTTACAAGTTTTAATAGTACTTCCCAAAACATTTTTTGGAGGGTTAATTCAGCGAGGATATCTATGGCATTTTTGGTATATGGGAGCTTTGATTATTATATACGCAATATATCCGTTGTTAATGAGATATAGAAAACGTTTGACTTTGATTTGGATAATTTCTGCGTTTGTTGGAGTGTTAATACAAATAACATCATATATTGTTGGCATCCCTGTTCAAAGATATATTATTCAGACATTTAGACTGTGGTCTTGGATACAGTATTTTGTGCTCGGCGGATTAATTGGAAGTCATAATAACAAAGAGAAAGTTTCAATTTGGAAACGAGCCGTTGTATGTATTTTAATGAACCTATCAATTGTCGTGTATCAAAATGTAATGGGAAAAACTTTTCTACATAATTCATATGCTGAATATTTCTATGACAGTGCTTTAACTATTATATGGTTGATTTCGATATTCTATTTTATACTGGGTTTGACTTTGGATACGAATGTTAAGAGTCTAATTCAAAATATTGCTCCAATTACAATGGGGGTATATCTTACTCATCCGTTGGTGATGAGGGTGGTTCAGCATTTCGTATTTGTAGATTCTTTAGGTATGTCATTTGTTTATTTCTTTGCTGTACTGATAATATCGTCCATTTGTGTATTTGCTATGAGAAAAATACCATTCGTAAAACGTCTGGTTGAATTATGAATCTTGGAGGAATGTCGGGGTCAGACCGCAATGTGGTCAATTTAGTGTCAACTTAAGGAAAATCGCCAGATTGCAAATTACGCTCAAACGGAATGCCAGTTCCACTACTGCGGAACGGCTATTCCATTTTTAACGGTACGAAGTACTGCTAGATGATATCATTCTGTTTCACGCATATTTATACCGTTCATTTCCAGACGATATGTATGATGTTTATCTGTGATTCGTGTAAGGTGATTATTCCGGTGCTCAAAGTCCGGACAGGTGGCTCAGAGAGCACCGGGATAATCAAAAAGAACATGGTACAAAACGACTGTTTTTCAGTACCATTTTCCCGGAAGATCTGCAGATTTTCTGTGCCTGGCAGGAAAAAGCACCATTGAACCAGACCGGAAGTGACCGTATGAAATACATTCCACTGTTGCTATATTCGTTACGCTGGCCTGTTATGCCGATATCGGCATAATATTCCATATGCCGATATTTTAGAAATGCCGACTTTTGACTTTCTGAAATATTAGATTTATAGGACCTTATAAATATATCGGCATTTCTTACTATAGAGATGTAACCAGTTATCACTGTAGCTAGTCCATCTGCATTCACATCTTTTCAGAAGAACGAGGGCAATGCACCTGTATCAGGCAGGAGTGCCACTTCCTACTATATCTGAATGGCTTGGTCATTCGAACATAGAAATGACTCGTTTCTATGCAAAGGTTACTGAAGCAATGAAGAAGGAAGCACCACATAAGCTTAGCGATAGTGATAGTTCCGTCTTTAAGGATGATGTGGTGTTCAAGTATGCCAATGACGAAGATACTATCAAACGGCTTTGTGGATTGAAATAAATGCCGATAGTTTATTACCGTGCCTGACATCGGGTCAGGCATGGAATCTTATAGAAAATTTATCGGCATTTCTAAAATATCGGCATATGGAATATTGAAACAAGCTACTATGAACAGAAAACGTTCTGGTCTTTTTGTAACTATATGGTGCGAAGCTGCAAAGAGATTGAAATGCTGGTCAATCTGATTAACATCAGTTACTGTGCCATGAAGATTCTGCCCTATCAGAACGAACATTTTTCTGAGTACCGTACAAAAAGCGTACAGGAGTTTCGTTTTGAATTAAGTCAGGGCATTCGCAGTCAGATATTTTTTGCCACTTTCGTGAAAAATATCGAAACACATATAAAATCAAATGCCATGACAAAGGCCTTCAAACAGCTGATTCATCAACAAGTCTATTATTTATAAAGTTGTAAACTGGTGTTAAATATATAAATGCCATATAATTTCAAACTTTTTTGAGAATATGGCATGATTGTGATTTTATTAATGTGTATTTACGACCCTACTATTTAACCTGTATTTTCACAGGTAATTCAGTATGTATGTAGGCAGATGACTTTAGTTGTAAATTAACTGGAAGTTTACAATTAATATACGAGAATTACAAGATGATTTATAGTGTATCATTCCTATTCTGAACTTTTCATAAAAGTTACACTAAATGGATAAAAAGCTTGAAAACAAGCCATTTTCCCCAAATTGGTTTTAGTGTAACAGTTACACTAAAATCATCCATGAAACTCTAGTATTTATGCGGTGTAGCGGATTTAGTGTAACTTTTTTGCAGAGTTCACACCTATTTTAATATGAAAGATATAATTAATAGTATTAAAAAAATATTACATATTATCAGTCAGTAGCAATTTAATGCATCGCTGATTTTTTTACAATATTTGTAGATATAATTTTTGAGGATACGATGGATTTATATCAGATTTTTACAGAACACAATCGACCATGGAGTGGTTTTGAAATTACGTGTTATTTTAGCATATTGGTAGTGTTGCTTTTGGCCTATATTTATCTATATAAACGTGGTAAAGTTAATAAAGTTCAAATTGTAGCGGGACTTGTATTATTTACATATGCTTGTGTTGTTTTAGAATCAACAGTATTTACGAGAAAAAGTCAAGGCTATCATACATATGAATTGGAAGTGTTTTGGTCATGGAAAAGTGTAATTAAATATCATAGTAAGGCAATGATTAAGGAAAATCTTTTGAATATTGCATTGCTTTTCCCATTTGGTTTAGTGCTTCCATTTGCTTTTTATAAAAGATTGAGCTGGTGGAAAGGATTAGTTATAGGTATTCTGTTATCAACGGTTATAGAAACTTTACAATTTGTGTTATGTCGGGGACTTTTTGAGTTTGATGATATGATACACAATGGATTTGGATGTATGCTGGGGTGTTTGCTTGCAGGATTTCTTTTTCACACACATTTGGGGTCAGACCCCATGAAATACCGATAAAGAAGATAAAACAGAACTAAAAGATCTGTAAAAGAAACATAAAATATCTTGCAAAAACTTATCACGAGTGATAAAATCTCGTAAATAAGATATCAGAGATGGGATAGAGGGATAAGCAAATGCAGGAGAACATGAAAGAATACCTGACAGAAAAGGAATCCAGGGAAAAGAGACTGGAAGTATATATAGAGAAGATCCAGGAAAAGGTGTTGAGCAGATCTTCGGAAACAATCCGGCAGTTAGTGGAGGAGCGACACCGCCAGAAAATGACGCAGCAAGAAATAGCGGATATTACAGGGATAAAACCGTCAAATATAGCCCGGTTTGAGAGTGGCGAAAGGGTACCAACGCTGGTTGTATTGGAGAAATATGCAAATGCACTTGGAAAACATATTGAAATAAAAATCTGTGATGACTGACAGATTTTTATTTTAGGATAATCATAAATGATAGTATTATTGAGAATAAAAAACGAAATGAAAGGAGAAATATCGCAAGTATCGCAAGAAAAGTAAGTGCTTAATTTTTAGTTTGCTTTTAAGATCGAAATTGAATCATAATACGAAAAAATCACATAAAATCATAATTTAACAAGATAATAAATATAATAATCTTGACATATACGAAAAAAACGTATAACCTAAATGTACAGGAGGTGTCAAGATGCTGATACGGTTTAGTGTAAAAAATTTTTTGTCATTTGCATCAAGAGAAGATAACATGTCTGAAGAATTTTCTATGATTGCAGGACGTGTTCGGGGGAAAAAGGAACACCTGTATGATGATGGAAAGATCAAACTGCTGAAATTTGCGGCAGTTTATGGTGCGAATGCTGCCGGAAAATCCAATCTGGTAAAGGCAATGGATTTTATGAAACAGGTAGTGGTCAGTGGTCTGCCGGATGGACATACAGAAAAATACTGCAAAGTAAATCCGGAAAATGCTATGAAGCCAAGCTATTTTGAAGTAGAGATTCTGTTAGATGGTAAATATTATTCTTATGGTTTTGAAATTATCCTGAGCAAAAGCAGGTTTATTTCAGAGTGGCTGGTGGAACTTCATGCTGATAATTCAGAGAAAATACTTTTTACAAGAGACATTGCAAACGGAACGTATGAACTGTGTGGTATGCTTGCACGTAAAGGGTTAAAGGAAAAACTGGATGTCTATGCAGATGATATTCGTGGAGATGGCAGTGTCCTGTTTTTGGCAGTCATGAATCAAAATAAAAAAAATCTGTACGAGAGTCATAAAACGGCTGCGATTCTGAAAAATGTTTTTTTGTGGATAAAAGATTCACTGGATATCAATTATCCGAATCAGCCGATCTCTGATTACTCTTATCTTGCCCAGGCAGATAAAGTCAGTGAGGTTTGCCGGATTATATCTGCATTTGGAACCGGGATTACGGATTTCGCTTTAGTGGATGTTCCAGTTGAGAAAGTGCTACATGGATTGTCGAAGAACCTGCAGGACAAAATTCTGTCAAATATCGAGCAGAAACAGGTTGAAGTAAGAAACCATCCGCAGATCAAGGGAATCAATATGATATTAAGGACGCTTGCGGATCTGTTTATTATTATGATAGATGGCAGCGATACTGTGAAATGCCAGACGATCGAGTTCAGTCATGGAAGAAAAAATGTGTTATTTAATCTGGAAGAAGAATCGGATGGAACAGTGCGTATTCTCGATCTGTTGGAGATATTATTGTCCGGCGAGGGAAAAACTTATGTCATAGATGAACTGGATCGGTGTCTGCATCCAAGTCTCAGTTATAAGTTTGTGGAGACATTTTTAAACCTTGCGGCTGAGAAGAATATCCAGCTTATCGTTACAACCCATGAGTCGAGATTGATGGATTTCGATCTTCTCCGCAGGGATGAGATATGGTTCGTGGATAAAAAGGAAAACGGAGAGTCGGATATCTATTCATTGGAAGAATATAATGCCAGATTTGACCAGAAGATTGACAAGGCATATCTGGAGGGAAGGTATGGGGGTATTCCTATTTTCAGCACCATTTTTCCAGTTGAGAGGGCATAGCGTATGAGAGAAAAAAAGACATTTGCCCAAAGAACCAGAACAAGGAATACAGACGAAGTGCGGAAAAAGTATTTTCTTGTATATGAAGGAAAAGAAACAGAGGAGATTTATTTTGAAGGTGTAAACCAGAATCGTTCCATGATCGGAATCAATCCGTTGATCGAACTGGTTCCTGTAGTAAGGAGCTACAGTGAAGAAGGATGGAGTAATCCAAAGAAGATTGTGGACCGTATGCTTTTGAATCTGAAAGAAAGCAGACTTGGCACTGTTTCGTATGAAACTCTTTTAAACTGGTTCATGGATTATCTGTATGAAGAAAAGATACTGGTAAACAGCAAAGCAAAAGCCAAAAGTCTTTGGCAGACGTTGGAATGGATATGCAGCGAAAAACTGCAGATCACTCTTACAGAGCCTGTTACAGATCTGGAAGAAACATGCAGGATGCTTGCTGAATATTTTCAGGATAAAGAAGGATATGAACAGATTGTTGATGATGTGCCACGCATTATCCGAAACCGGGCGATTACTTATGCGGAAGGATTTGATAAAATATGCTTTGTCGTAGATCGTGACAGAGAGAGCTTTGTTGCACATGAGGAAAACAATCAGTATAAATATGTTCTGGAAAAATGCAGGGAAAATGGTTTTGGATTATATCTGACAAATCCATGTTTTGAATTTTGGCTGTTGCTCCACTTTGATGACGTGGAACAACTGGATGAAATACAGCTTTTCCATAATCCGAAAATAACTGCGAAACGCCGCTATACGGAACAGGAACTGCGAAAAAGAATGACTGGGTATACAAAGTCTTCTTATGATGTTGACTGGTTTATGAATCGGATTGATATAGCAATCAAAAATGAAAAGAACTATTGCGAAGATATTGAAGAATTAGAACATTCAGTGGGAAGCCGGGTTGGATTGTTAATTGAAGAATTAAGGGATATAAAATAAGATGATAGAGGGAGCTTGCAGTGCCTCGGCATTGTAATCTCCCTCATCTTTTTAAGACTGATTTTTCTGTTGTCCGCCAACGTTCCAGCTCATATGAGCCCCACAAGGGGTAGACCCCATGGAATACCCTGCTCACGAAGCAGTCATGAATAGTATGTAGAGCAACTTGGAGTTGTTTAGAGAAGTTCAGAACAACCCGTTGTTTAGTGTGAACTTCCAGTAATTTTTCCACCTAAAGAAAAAAGAACGAAATAAAATCATAAAAAATCCCGGTTTTCTGCGGTTTTTCATTGCAGATAGCCGGGAAATATAGTACAATTAATTTAGGCGGATAACCGCCTAAAAGGAGGGCACTATGTATCTGGATTTTTTGGTGAAAGTACCAACCGTAAAAGGCAAGATCACATGGAGAAAAAAGTCAAATGTTGTATATATAGAGTATGAGTATGACCGGGTTTATGATCCATCCCGGAAGTATACTTTTCCCAAAAGAGTAACGATCGGAAAACTGTCAGATACGGATCCGGAACTCATGAAACCGAATCAAAATTTCCTGAAATATTTCCCCGATGCAGAACTTCCGGAAAGCAAAAACAGGACTTCCAGAAGCAGCTGTCTCAGGGTAGGAGCATACTTTGTACTGCGTAAGCTCATAGAAGAATGCAGTTTAAAAGATATCCTTGGAAAGTATTTTGGATCACGTGATATGGGTCTGTTTTTAGATCTGGCTGTTTATTCGATCATAGCAGAAAACAATGCAGCGCAGTACTATCCGGATTATACATACAACCATCCACTTTTTACGGAAAAGATGAAACAATACAGCGATTCAACCGTATCAGATTTCCTGAATTCAGTAACAGATGACCAGAGTACAGGCTTTCTGAATACATGGAATGAGTCACGGAATTACCGTGAAAAGATTTATATTTCTTATGATTCAACGAATAAAAACTGTCAGGCTGGAGATATAAAAATGGTTGAATTTGGACATCCGAAAGTAGATATGGGAGAGCCGGTATTTAATTATGCAGTTGCGTATGATACTCATAATCAGGAACCATTATTTTATGAAAAATATCCAGGAAGTCTGAACGATATCTCTCAGCTTCAGTTCATGCTGGATAAAGCATCCGGATATGGTTATAAGAAGATCGGATTCATTCTGGACAGGGGATATTTCAGCTGTGAGAACATACAATATATGGATAAATGTGGGTATAGTTTTGTTATCATGGTGAAAGGGATGTCTGCCCTTGTGAATGAACTGATCCTGGAAAATAAAGGGACATTCGAAAATAAGCGGGTGAACAATATCTATGAATATGGAGTTTACGGAAAGACAATACGGCACAAACTGTATGCAAGTGATAAAAAAGAGCGTTATTTTCATCTGTATCATAGCATTTCAAAAGAAAGCGCAGAACGGATAGAGATTGAAAACCGGATTAACCAGATGACGCAGTATCTGAAAAAGTACCAGAATAAAGTAAAGGAATTCGGCCCTGGATTTGAGAAGTATTTTAACCTTCATTATGATGAAAAGAGCCAGGCTTTTATACTACCGGAAGAACGGTGCAGTGTGGTAGAAAGAGATCTGGATCTGGCTGGATATTTTTGTATCGTTACATCGGAAAAGATGAGTGCGAAGGAAGCAATCGAACTGTATAAGAGCAGGGATGTATCGGAGAAACTATTCCGTGGAGACAAATCATATCTTGGGAATAAGAGCATCCGGGTGTATTCAGAAGAATCAGCAAGAGCGAAGATATTTGTTGAATTTGTAGCCATGATAGTGCGCTGCAAGATGTATATAAAACTAAAAGAAGAGATGAAAAAACTGGATAAGAAACCGAACTATATGACGGTACCGGCGGCAATAAAAGAGCTGGAAAAAATAGAAATGGTACGTCAGTTAGACAATATATACCGTCTGGATCATGCAGTAACAGCGAACCAGAAAGTAATATTGAAAGCCTTTGGACTGGACGCGAACAGTATAAAATATTTTGCATCAGAGCTGAGTAAGGAACTGAAAAAAGCAGAATAAGGAAGGAAAATAAAGATGGCAAGAACAAGAAAAACAAGTAAGGAAGCATTGGAAGAAAAGATTGAAAAAGCAGAGGCTGATGTGATCGCAGCGAAGAAAAAGTATGACCAGGCAACAGCAAATCTGAAAGAACTGTTAGACAAGCGGGATGCCATAAGAAAAGAAGAGATCCTGTCAGCGGTTGTAAAAAGTGGGCGGTCATATGAGGAGATCATGAACTTTTTGAATGCAGGATCAGATGGAGAAAAGACGGAAAAATAGAATTATTATGAGTCGCAGATATAGCGACACTCGATTTAGGTGGAAAAAAACTGGAAGTTCACAGAATGTCTGCAATGCCCTTTTAAATAGCTGGCAGGTACCATGACTGCCAGCCGGGCTTGCAATTACCTACAAAATGCAGCTGCAACTACCTACAAAAAGTTTTTGCAATTTTATGCAAAAAGGTCTTGCAAAAAACACCAAAGACACAAGATTTTTTACAGCCTCAAATTTTCTTAAAAGGGAAAATCGTGTGTTTTATCATCTACGCCTACAATCAGCTTTCCGCCCTGGGTATTGGCAAAAGCTACGATTGTTTTCATGTACTTTTCACTTTTATCTGGTAAAGTAACTTTGTATTCAATATTTTTTGATTCTCCAGAAAGCAATGTGTCTCTTGCCATTTTTCATACCCCATTTGCATTATTTCTCGCACCGCTGGTGCGATATTTTATTTTGCTACTTGTATTGTACCCTATTATGAATATTAATCAAACATTTTTAGTGACCATTTTCCCCTTCAAAATCCACCGGCTGTATACAATCCTACCACATTTACAACCGATTTTATCTTACATTTCTCTTCTATGTTTAGGCATTTTTTTAATAGCCTCTACGATTTCTTCAACAGAGTTCTTACCTTTTAAAATTCCATTTAATAGTTTTTCCAACATATCATCATACACATTACTATTCATTGGATTAAAATGTGCACATATAATAAAATTATATGGTGTAAGATAGCGAGTTCTTAATTTCGCCTTTCCATTTAAATCAACAACTTTACCATCAATCACAGCAGCACCATCATCATATTCCGCCCTTGTTATTTTTTTATTCTCATATTCCGCATACTCTTCATAATAATATCCATATCTATCTGTCCATTCTTCTACAAGGGCATCGTCTTTTGTATATAAACCTGTTTCTTCTTCTGGATAAGTTTCTACATAGACAAATTTCTTATAATATTCTGCTGCCGCATATACAACAATCCTTTTTACTTTTATCTCATCACCATCCATTAAAAATTTATCATCTGTCACTCTTTCAAATCTGCTAATATCACAATTTTCACTACCTCTAATCCACCATATAGGTCCTCCTAGTTTTTTCCCATTAAGTGGTTTTTTCAAGAGAATCTGTAACCTATCAACGCATTCTTTAGCATTTGTAAATTCTTTTATTCCTCGTACCCCTGGAAAAGCCTTTCCAAATCTGTAATCAAAAAATGGAGTGGAAGAATCAAACAAATCTATATCATTACTTTCTTCCTCTTTGTCCTGAGAATCTTCTCCAAGATTTTTCTTAATAAGTTTTAAATCATACTCCTGATTAATTCTATCGCAATCCTTAATATTTGCAGCAATTATTTGTTGTACTAAAATAAATTCCTCATCCCCAAAATTCTTATTTCTTTTTATTTCCTTTTCACTTATACACATAAAACTATCGAAAAAATTACTTGCCACTTTAAATTGTTCCACTTTCTTTGGCTGAAACTCACCCTTCATTAATTTTTCCATCTGTTCTTCGCTTGCATCATACACAACACCAGCAAGTTTTTTTATTCTATCTGCTTCTCGTAAAAATCTATACAAACCAACCAATTGTCTTGTTCCTGCTCCGCCAACATGTGAATTTAAAACAAAATACTTGGGATATAATTCATAGCATAATTCATCTCTTTTTCTTATAATACATGCGTGTCTTCTTCCTTCTACATCTCCAATAACAACAATAAATTTATTGATGGCTTTCAAATCTTCTCTTCTCAATATATCCATTGGGTTATCATATAAAAATTTAATATTTGATGCAAATGGAAATTCACCCCTGCCATGTACCATCCACTCTTCATTTATGCCAAATATATCAACAAATTTCTTCTTAAATTCATCATCTGGCTCTTTTCCTTGATTTAAATAAACTTTTAATTCATCTACATTTTTTAACCCAATAAGAGAACTTACATATTCAACTGTATATTCTTTTTCAAAAAAACCTCTTGCATCATTTAAAAGCGAAAGTAGTACATTAAACCTTTCAGAAAACCATGAATCAACATTTTCTTTCAAATTATTGTCATTGTTAGGATAAATAAAATTATTTGTAATATTATTTCCATTTCCAGCCACATTACCATTTCCTTTTACAGAAATCGCATTACTATTATCATTCTGAATAATTTGATTTTTCTTACCTGTAATATTGTTTCCACCTAAAACATTGTTATTATCGTGCATTTTAGATTTTACTGTATATGTATCTGAATTCTCACCAGACTTTTTTCCTATTATGCATTTTCTAATAAAACCTAATGCCACTACACCAATTCCACTAAAAATCCATTCTTTTCCTTCCCAAATTGCATTAAAAATTTTATCTATATCCATTTACATCATTCCTCTCCTGAATTTTTATAAGGATTATTATACAATAATCCTTTACTTTTGGCCTTAGTTTTTATAATTCTTGCGTTTCGCACAAACTTACACCTTATAATTCTGTGGTGTTAGAATATTGTTTTCGGTTGCGATTGTATTTAAGTCTTTTTCTCCTTTGAGCAGTTCAATCACTAATTCTGATTTGAATTTGGCAGAGAAATTTCTTCTTGTTCGAGACATAATAACGCTCCTTCTTTCTGTAGTGTTTACAGTATATCAGATTCATTAAGAAATGTCTCTTAAAGTGCCTTAAATTACGATACCATTATATGGTCAGGGTGGAAGACAATATATGCACTTATCGTTATGGTGAGATTTTGCATGCCTCTGCGGTGTTGTTGGAACTATTCATGTCAAGTTTTCTGGGTCTTACCATATGAAGTACAACTAAAAAGGATAAAGCAGAGCTAAAAGAACTATAAAAGAATTATAAAATCGGAAATAGAGTGGAAAGAGAGGAGAAAAAAGCCAGAGAAAATTATCTGAAAATTATAGTGCGAGTTTATTGACAAAAGAGATAATACACATTGGAGTCAGACCTCATGACAGACTAATAAAAAGAATGAAACAGTTCTATAAGTTGTATAAAAGAAATATAAATTTCCTTGCCGAGATATGACATAGATGATAGATTTCCGTGGTCTGACCCTATGAAGTACAACTAAAAAGGATAAAGCAGAGCTAAAAGATCTATAAAAGAATTATAAAATCGGAAATAGAGTGGAAAGAGAAGAAAAAAGCCAGAGAAAATTTGGCAGGAAATAATAGTGTAAGTTTGTTGACAAAAGAGATAAGAGGACATATGCTCACTGAGAGTGGAGAGAATCCTGAATTATATGGCAGGAGAATGCGGGACTATCTTATAGATAAAATATATGAATAAGGAATACTAGAAAAAAGATTTGTACAGGGTGATTTGTTTTCTGATTTATGATATACTGGAGTCATGGGATAGTAACTATGTAAGCCATTTACCTTTCTGTGGTGAATAGCAGGATTCTGAAAAAAGATAGAATAAACAAGATTAAATTATATAGGACAAGTATTAATTTATCTGTTTTGTGGGAAATATAAATGAAAATTATAGGATATCATAATACAGAAAGTGATAATGTTGAGGATATTATCACTAATGGATTCAAATATAGAAAAAATGAGAAACATTGGCTTGGTCAAGGAATATATTTTTTTGATAATTTGGATATGGCTTTCAGGAATATTGATATGTTAGACCATGAAAAAGACATTAAAACGATAGTTGCTGAGATTAATGTTACAGATAGTGAATTTTTAAATTTGGATGAAGTTAAAAATTTGAATGAATTTCGTAAATTCTGCAGTCAGCTATATCAAAAAATGGAAAAAGAGGGGATTGAATTAGTTATAAAAGGAAAATCTAAAAATGTTGCCTTATTAACATATAGATGTTTTTTCTTGGATTTATTTAAAGAAGAAAAAGGGTATAAGGTTGTATCAAAGACATTTGCAAAAGATAACCCCCAATATGCAGAAAAAGTAATTGGATTTGAAAAATATTTTGGATTACCGTTTCTTGAGACATATATATGTGTGTCCGGAAATGAATATATCATAAATAAAGAAGTAATAGAAAGGGAGTGGCTAGTATGAGAAAACAGTTGTTTGAAGAATTAGCTAAATTTTACGGTATAGAAATTCAGTATGATTCACAGAAGGGTGGATTATATTATGCTGATTCAGATAATATAATAAAAAAAATTGATACAGTTTTTGAAGAGGAACTTTTTATTCCTTATGAGGAAACAATAAGTGTGGAGAAGTGCTTTTCTTTTGATAAATTTAGTATAGTAGCCGACAATTGTATCCCTGAAGCAGCATAAGGAGAGCGTAATTAATGAAAGGTATCGAAAATAAAAAAAGCAGTCTTCAACTTGAAAAGATAATAGTTGAAGATTTATCGTTTAAAAGAATTAACAATGAGAAAAGCAAAATAGATAATAATTCCGAAATTTCTTTTTCTAAACAATTGAATCAAATAGATGAAAGTTTGTATAAAGTTACAGTTGGTGTTCATATCAATTCTAATGATGTATGTAATATAAAAGTTACAATGGCCGGTTTCTTTAGGGTGGAAGTGGATTCAGCAATAGGGAAAAGTTTGCTGTTAACTAATACGGTTGCAATATTGTTTCCATATATTAGAAGTCAGTTAACACTGTTAACATCTCAACCAGGATTTGATTCTGTAATCTTACCTGTAATGAATATAAATGCCTTGTTTGCTGGTGAAGAATAGGGCGCAAAACAGAATGTCAAAACCGTCCAAATTTGGAGCAATATACTGTGACAAACCGTATATTTAAGGAGGCACACTCATGGCAAGACAAAATCAGGAAACAATCACAACGTTTGGAGAGGTTCTGCATTCTTTCTGTATATTCCATTTAAGTAGTGCATCTTTTCCGGAAATTCAGAGCACCTAAATCCGATATTATAGAGCGGATATTTCCGCTCTATAGTGCAATCGCCTATAATACCTTTGGTCAGACCTTATGAAGTACAACTAAAAAGAATAAATTAGCTCTAAAAGATCTATAAAAATGCAAGAGTCCCCATGAATGAAAAAACGCCATAAAAGAAAGGTGAAATTGGATTATCATAAAAATATGTTCTCCAAAAGGGTAAATTACTGATTGATAGATGAATTATTGAAAAATTATAAAATAATTTTATAAAAACAGCCAATAAAACTGGATAATCTACCCATTTTGTGGTACATTTAATAAGTAATACTTACGAACTTATTTATCTGGTTTTATTGGTTCTTTTTTTGAGTGCAGAGAAGGAGGGAACGGATAAGAGCGGATAACCATAAGGATATAATCTTAATCATAAGGAAGGTGAGCAATTGGAAAACTATACTAAGTACAAGCTGAAAAGCAGTGATGAACTTTCATCAGTGCTGAGCGGTAAGGACAATTTGTTCGTAATTGCCTGTAATAAGTGTTTCAAGGAATTTGAGACAGTTGACGAACCGGATTGCGATGAGTTCCTGAAATTTGCCGCAGCAGAGGGAAAAACTGTCACAGGTAGTGCGAAAGTTGATTTCTTATGTAACAAGATGCACACAGAGAGAAAATTACAGGATCTGATACCGGAAGGTACAGAGAATGTAGTAGTGATCTCCTGTGGTCTTGGTATTCAGACAGTTGCAGATCTGGCTGGTAAGCCGGTTGTTGCAGCAAGCAATACTCTGAATTACAGAGGACATCATGGCATGGCACTTACAAAGAAGAGCTGTGACGCATGTGCACAGTGCTATCTGAATATTACCGGAGGTGTCTGTCCTATCGTCGACTGTTCTAAGAGTCTTGTCAACGGACAGTGCGGCGGAGCTAAGAATGGCAAATGTGAAGTAGATCCGAATAAAGACTGTGCATGGGAGAAGATTTATCAGAGACTGGCAAAACAGGGCCGTCTCGAGGAATTCCTTAATCAGCCGGTACAGGTTCGTGATTTCTCTAAAGTTAATTTCAAAGTGATCAACGATTATGTGAAATCAATCAGAGACGATAGACTGAATGGATATTATGGTGGTGTTCATCCGTCAGAGCGCAAGGAATTAAGCGAGCATATCGCACTTAAGAGATTCCCTGAGCCGAAGACACTCGTAATCTCCATGTCACAGCATCTGGGCGCACCGGCGAACCCGATCGTTCAGGTAGGTGACACTGTCAAAGTCGGACAGAAGATTGGTGAAGCTGCCGGATTTATCAGTGCTCCGGTACATTCCAGCGTAAGCGGAACCGTAGTTGCTGTTGAGCCTCGTATGCATGGCACAAGAGGCAGTGAAGTGATGGCTGTTGTTATTGAATCGGATGGAAAAGATACTCTGCACGAATCCGTACAGCCACATGGTGATCTCGACAGCCTGACTCCGGATGAGATTATCGACATCATCCGTGAAGCAGGAATCGTTGGTATGGGTGGCGCAGGTTTCCCGACATGTGTCAAACTGAAACCGGCGAAACCGGTTGATACCATTCTCCTCAACGGATGTGAGTGTGAGCCGCTTCTTACAGCTGACCACAGAGTTCTCCTTGAGTTTGCAGATGACATCATCTTTGGTCTGAAAGCAATCCTTAAGACAACAGGTGCCGAGAAGGGTATCATCGTTATCGAGGATAACAAGCCGGATGCCATCGAATTAATGCAGGAAAAAGTTGCCAATATCGGAAATATGGAAGTATTTGTTGCAAGAACCAAATACCCGCAGGGCGCTGAGAAAACTCTCATCAAGCGCGTTATGGGCAGAAAGGTTCCAAGCGGCGGTCTCCCGGCAGATGTTGGTGTTGTAGTAGATAATATCAGTACCGTAAAAGCAATCTCCGATGCGATCCAGAAAGGTATGCCTCTGGTTGAGCGTGTTGCAACTGTAACAGGTGAGAAGATTAAGAACCCGGGCAACTTTATCATCAAGATCGGTACCAGCGTAAAAGAGCTGATCGATTACTGTGGTGGATTTACAGATGATGATGTACTTGTTAAGATGGGGGGACCTATGATGGGATTCCCTCTGAGTACTCTGGAAGTTCCTATGATGAAGGGCTCCAACGGTATTATCGCGATCGATACAGACGAGACGAAAGAGCAGCCATGTATCAAGTGTGGACGTTGTGTGGATGTATGTCCGATGGAACTTTCTCCACTGTATTTCGTGAAATATGCGAAGGAAGAGAACTGGCAGGCTATGAAAGACATGAGCGTTATGGATTGTGTTGAGTGCAGATGCTGTCAGTATATCTGTTCTTCCAAGATTCCGATCATTAACAGTATCAAAGCCGGAAAAAATGCAGTAAGGGGGATGAAGTAATATGTTAATAACCCAGTTAAAAGCAAAAGAAACTATCACATCACTGACAGCTGGAAAGAAAGTTTTCATCATTAACTGCCATGGATGTAAAGAAGTTCGTTTTCCGGAAAAAGAAGCTGTCGAACTTCAGAAGGAGCTCTCCGCTGAAGGAAATGTGACAGGAATTATGACAACGGATTATATCTGTAATCCGGAAAATATGCAGTTACGTCTTAAGAAACATATGGATAAGATCAAAGAGTCTGATCTTGTTTTAGTATTCTCCTGCGGTGTTGGTGTACAGACCATTTCAGAATATCTGGATGACAAGAAAGTATGCGCAGCCTGCGATACATATCCGGTACCTGGTTTCCAGGGCGTGACACCGTTAGAGTATAAATGTGATCAGTGTGGTGAGTGTTATCTGAACCTTACCGGCGGAATCTGCCCGATCACAGCATGTTCCAAGAGTCTTGTAAACGGCCAGTGCGGCGGTTCCAAGAATGGCAAATGCGAAGTGGACAGCGATATGGAATGTGGATGGGAGCGCATCTACAGACGTCTGAAAGAGATCGGACGCCTTGATCTGCTGAAATGCCCGACACAGATTCATAATTTCGCAACAGATGATGATGTGAAATAATATAGAAGCATAAGTTACGATACTGTTCACTTAGAATTGCAGCGCGGATTTATATACAGGGCATAAGGCCGGAATATTTGAGCATTGTATGAGTAGTGCAGATATGCTTTGTAGTTATGTTTTGTGGAATGTATATAAATGGAGTGGACAGTATTCAAGATTAATTATATTGATTGGAGTAATGTACAATGAAAATGAAAGAATTATTCGATCGTGGTGAATTTGTAGTTTCTGCAGAGGTGGGACCGCCAAAAGGAATCCATGTGGATGAGCTGGTAGAAGAAGCCAAAACTTATCTCAAAGATGTTCATGCAGTTAACGTAACAGATAACCAGTCTTCTGTTATGCGTCTTGGATCTCTTGCTATGTGTAAGGTTCTTAAGGATGCCGGTATGGATCCGATTTTCCAGCTTGCATGCCGTGACAGAAACCGTATCGCTCTGGAATCTGACCTTTTAAGTGCAGCAATGCTTGGTATTGAGAATATTCTCTGCCTGACAGGTGACCATACAAAGATGGGTGACCACCCACAGGCAAAACCGGTATTTGACCTTGATTCCGTATCCCTTCTTCACACAGTGAAGCTTCTGGAATCCGGTGTAGACCTTGGCGGAAATGAACTGGTTGGTGAGCCGCCTAAATTCTCCAAAGGTGCTGTTGTATCTCCATGCAGCGACTCCGTTGATGCGCAGCTTGCAAAGATGGAAAGAAAAGTTGCAGCAGGTGCAGATTACTTCCAGACACAGGCTGTATTTGAACCGGAGAAATTCATCAAATTCATGGAGAAAGCAAAACAGTTCGGAAAACCGGTACAGGTTGGTATCATCATTCCGAAATCCGCTGGAATGGCTAAATTCATGAACAACAACGTTGCCGGTATCCACGTTCCGGATGAGATGATCGAGGAACTCAAAGCCGACAAAGAAAAGACAAAAGCAGGTATCACAGGTGTTGAGATCGCCGCACGTATCATCAAAGAGTGCAAGCCATACTGTCAGGGTGTACATATCATGGCACTTGGCTGGGAATCTAAGATCCCGGATCTGCTGAAACTGGCTGAGATCTGATTTTTACGAGGAAATTAGCCGAATCTGTTATCTGGTATAGGACCAGATAGCGAAAGCGGATTACAAATATCCGCCAGACATTGAGATTATAAGGTAATTGAACTGAGATATATCATAAAAAGTACATGAGGAGCTGCCCTGTTCACATATGAAAATGTATGTGGACGGGCAGCTTTTTGTATTATATCTTTATTGTTCACTTTGTTTGCAGCAAGACGCTTTGTAATGTAAAAATATGAATCTCTTTGTGCAAAACCTAAGGAGTATTGTATATCACGGAATCGTGAGAACAGTAATTTTTAGTGTAATTTTTAGCATTTTCATGATTGACAAATTTATTCTTCAAGTTTATAATAGGCGGCAGAAAAGATAAGAAAGACCAACACGCTGAAGAGAAGAGTACGCTGAGAAACGTTACAGAGAGAAATGCATTTTGGTGCAAGCATTTTATCGCGAACCAGCCGAAGACCACCTCTGAGTGACTTTAATACAGTCCGGTGATTCCGTTACCATCAAATGAAGTGGTTCTGATAAGACAGAACAATCGGGGTGGAACCGCGAGTATATGATATCTCGTCCCCTACAGTATTTAACCGTACTGTAGGGGACTTTTTTTATTTCTTTCTTTTGCCCCTTTGCAGTACAAAAGCACCGGCAGAAATTTTTTAAGAAATTCTGCTATATATTTCGGATTGGCATGCTGTACTATAAGTCAGTGTGCATCTGAAAAATATAAAAACAAATTATAAAAAGGAGATAATGACCATGATCGTAACATTAAAAGACGGCTCAAAAAAAGAATACGCCGAAGCTAAATCAGTAATCGACATCGCTTACGACATCAGCGAGGGACTTGCACGTGCAGCCTGTGCAGGAGAAGTAAACGGAGAAGTTGTTGACTTAAGAACAGTTCTTGACAGTGACTGCGAATTAAACATCCTCACAGCCAAAGATGAGAAGGGACTTGCAGTTCTTCGTCATACAGCATCTCACGTACTTGCTCAGGCAGTACAGACCTTATATCCGGATGCAAAGGTTGCTATCGGACCTTCTATCGATACAGGATTCTACTATGATTTCGACTGTCCTCCATTTTCCCGTGATGACCTGGATGCAATCGAAAAAGAAATGAAGAAGATCATCAAAAAAGGCGCAAAAATCGAGCGTTTCACAAAATCAAGAGAAGACGCCATTGCATACTTCAAAGAGAAAAACGAGCCATATAAAGTAGAACTCGTGGAAGACCTTCCGGATGGAGCAGAAATCTCCTTCTATTCTCAGGGAGACTGGACAGATCTCTGTGCAGGACCTCACCTTATGAGCGTAAAAGGCGTAAAAGCATTCAAGCTTCTCTCTTCTTCCAGCGCTTACTGGAGAGGCAGCGAAAAGAACGCAATGCTGACACGTATCTACGGAACAGCTTATGCTTCCAAAGATGAACTGAAAGAGCATCTTGAGCAGATGGAAGAAGCAAAGAGACGTGACCACAACAAACTTGGCCGTGAGATGAAAATCTTTACAACTGTAGATGTAATCGGACAGGGACTTCCGCTTATCATGCCAAACGGTGTCATCATCATGCAGGAACTTCAGCGTTGGATTGAAGACGAAGAGACAAAACGTGGCTATGTAAGAACTAAAACTCCATTAATGGCTAAGAGTGATCTTTACAAGATTTCCGGTCACTGGGATCATTACAAAGACGGTATGTTCGTCCTCGGAGATGAAGAAACAGATAAAGAAGTATTTGCACTTCGTCCAATGACATGCCCATTCCAGTACTATGTATACAAAGCTGAACAGCACAGCTACCGTGACCTGCCACTTCGTTACGGTGAAACATCTACTCTGTTCCGTAACGAGGATTCCGGCGAAATGCATGGTCTGACACGTGTACGTCAGTTTACGATTTCTGAAGGACATCTGATTGTAAGACCAGACCAGATGGTGAAAGAGTTCAAAGACTGTATTGCACTTGCTCAGTACTGTCTGCAGGTTCTCGGCGTAGAAGAAGATGTAACTTACCATCTTTCCAAATGGGATCCGAATAACAGAGAAAAATATATTGGTGAACCGGAAGTATGGGAAGAGACAGAGGGCCATATCCGCCAGATGCTTGAAGAGCTGAATATTCCATTTACAGAGGATGTCGGAGAAGCTGCATTCTACGGACCTAAGGTTGATATCAACGCCAAGAACGTATACGGAAAAGAAGACACAATGATCACAATCCAGTGGGATGCTCTTCTTGCTGAACAGTTCGATATGTACTATATCGACGAAAACGGCGAAAAACAGCGTCCATACATCATCCATCGTACATCCATGGGATGTTATGAGAGAACACTGGCATGGCTGATTGAGAAATATGCAGGTATGTTCCCGACATGGCTTTGCCCGGAACAGGTTCGTGTCGTTCCGATTTCCGAGAAATTTCACGACTATGCTGCCAAAGTTGAAGCACAGTTAAAAGAAAACGGAATCCGCTGCTCCGTTGACCAGCGTTCCGAAAAGATGGGCTACAAGATCCGTGAAGCACGTCTTGCAAGAGTTCCATATATGCTCATCGTTGGTGCTAAAGAGGAAGAAGAAGGCAAAGTTTCTGTAAGAAGCCGTTACCTTGGCGATGAAGGAACGAAAGAACTTGACGACTTCCTTGCAGCAATCAAAGAAGAAATCAAGAATAAGACTATCCGTAAGATTGAAGTTCAGGAAGAGAATAAATAATTTGTAACTACAAGCATTGTATTGTTACGAAGAGGAAAGCAGGGACTAAAAACAGCCCCTGCTCTTTCTTATTATTGTTAATTTCAAGTATCGGGGCATACTCATTAGATGGTGTAAAATGCCAGCGTAAACGTGACTTTATTGAGCGTGAATATGCTTAAAAGACAAGATATTCGGTACGGCTTTACATCAAATATAATTGACAAATAGTTTGAGGATGCTTACAATAGCAGATAAGCGGTCTCTGCCGGATTGCAGTAGTGCATAAACAAAATCGAATTTGACAGAGCAGAGCGAATCAAGCAGGAAAGGAATTAGACAAATGAGCAATTGGGAAGCAAACGTCCGTAAAGTAATACCATATACACCAGGTGAGCAGCCAAACCAGCCGGATATGATCAAATTAAATACAAATGAGAACCCATATCCTCCGGCACCTGGAGTGGAGAAGGCACTTAAGGGTATGAATACCGATACCATGAGACTTTATCCGGATCCGACAGCGGGAAATCTGGTACATGCGATCGCACAGAATTACCATCTGAAAGATGAGCAGGTTTTTGTGGGAGTAGGATCTGATGATGTTCTTGCCATGAGTTTTCTGACATTCTTTAACTCAGAGAAGCCGGTTCTTTTTCCTGATATTACCTATTCTTTCTATGACGTATGGGCAGATCTGTTCCGTATTCCATATGAAAGACCGGCTCTGGATGAGAACTTTCATATAAAGAAGGAAGACTATTTCAAAGAAAACGGCGGAATCGTTTTCCCGAACCCAAATGCACCGACGGGTGTGGAAATGCCATTAGAGGATGTGGAAGATATCATCCGTCATAATACGGATGTCATTGTCATTGTGGATGAAGCATATGTGGATTTCGGCGGTCAGTCAGCACTTCCGTTGATTGAGAAATACGACAACCTTCTGGTTGTGCAGACATTCTCCAAATCACGTTCCATGGCAGGTATGAGAATTGGCTTTGCATGCGGAAATGAGAAACTGATCAAATTCCTGAACGATGTGAAGTATTCTTTCAATTCCTACACGATGGACCGTACAGCACTTGCAGCGGGTGTGGCAGCAGTGGAGGACAAGGAATACTTTGAGGAAACATGTAATAAAATCATAGAGACGAGAGAATGGACAAAGAAAGAATTAAAGGCGCTGGGATTCTCCTTCCAGGATTCCAAGTCTAACTTTATCTTTGCCACTCATGCAACCTGTCCGGCAGCGGAGCTTTTCGAAGCACTGAGAGAGCAGCATATTTATGTCCGCTATTTCCCAAAGGACAGAATTGATAACTTCCTTCGTATCACGATTGGAACAAAGGAAGAAATGCAGAAGTTTATTGATTTTCTGAAGGATTATCTGAAATAAAATTTAGGAGGTTTTAATGGAAGCACTGGTACATTGGTTCTCGCAGAATCTGTCACAATATATTTCGCCGGAGGGCGCGGTTTTTCTTATTTCCATGATTCCGCTTCTGGAACTCAGAGGAGGGCTTTTGGCAGCGTCTCTTCTGAAGATTTCTGCGGCAAAGGCGATTCCATTATGTATTGTGGGAAATATCATTCCGATTCCGTTTATCTTGTTATTTATCAAGCAGATTTTCAAAGTGCTGAAAAAGACAAAGATTTTCAGAGGATTGATCATAAAATTGGAAGACCGTGCGATGAGAAAAAGTGATCAGGTGAAGAAATACGAATTCTGGGGCCTGATGCTGTTTGTGGGAATCCCTCTTCCGGGAACAGGAGCATGGACCGGATCACTGATCGCGTCACTTCTGGAGATTGATATTAAGAAATCATCTCTGGCGATTCTTTGTGGAATCATTATGGCAACGGTGATTATGTATATCGTTTCTTACGGCTTAGTGGGAAATATGGTACATTAACCGAATCAGGCAAGTCCGTCGCTAAGCCCTTTCTGATAAACTGCAAAGCTGTTATTCGATATAGAGTCACGTAGTGGATGATTTTATCTGCCTGATTAAAAAAGTAGTTCAACTGTTTATAGCAATCCTCGTAAATAATGCATTTAAGACAGTTCAGCAGAGTGCGAAAGACAAGGAAGATATCTGCAGGCGTGCTGACGCACGGCAAAGATATCTGACGCAGGATTTCACACTCTGATGGGCTGGATTAAGATGCATTATTTTAGAGGATTGCTATAGTTTAACAGAAGAACTACTTTTTGTTTTTTTACAGTAATTTACGTTTCAGCATATCCGCATTGGAAGCAAATTTCAATGCGGTTTCTTTTGTTATTTTTTTCTGTTTGTAAAGTTCCAGAAGGCTCTGATCCATGGAGCGCATATGCTCATGCGCCGAGGAGGCGATAACCCCATCAATCTGATGTACTTTGTTATCGCGGATCATATTTCTGATCGCCGGATTGAGGCGCATAACCTCGAAGACAGGAATCGTATGTCCATTCACATCCGGGACAAGCTGCTGGGAAATAACAGCCTGCAGTACCATGGACAGCTGGATGGAAATCTGTCTCTGCTGGGCTGGTTCGAATACATCTACGATACGACCGATCGTGTTTGCTGCTCCGGTGGTGTGAAGACTGGAGAGAACGAGATGTCCTGTCTCGGCAGCAGTCATGGCAGTCTGAATCGTCTCGTAATCACGCATTTCACCAAGGAGAATCACATCCGGGCTCTGGCGCAGGGTAGCACGCAGGGAAACCAGATAACTCTCCGTATCCGTGCAGATTTCTCGCTGACTGACGATGCATTTGTCATGCCGGTGCAGGTACTCAAGCGGATCTTCCAACGTAATGATATGTCCTTCACGAGAGTGATGCCTCCTGTTAACGTGTAAACTGAACGCTGTAATTATCATCGTCCCCTATGTATTGCTGAATAGTTTCTTCATCCTGACTGTTGGAATCGAAAGTCGGATCCATGCGCGACCAGGAGTCACCGCTGAATTCAACAGCTTTATCAACCCATCCTTTGGAGCGGATATAGACATTGATCCAGGCATGCTTAACGGTGCCGGCATATCCAATCTGTAGTTTGTAGGGAATGTCACGTGCTCTGAGCATGGCTGTGGTCAGGGCAGCATAGTCAAAACAGATTCCTTTTTGGATTTCAGGGTTGCATCCACATCGGGCAGGTAACCGGCCTCGACATTGTCGGCCAGATCATAATCGTAGGTAAGATTCCGGACTACATAGTTGTAAACTTCCAGTGTATCTGCGAAGAGAGCGGCGTACTGGGAACCGTCAATCTGCTGATAACAGCATACCTGGTAAGTGCCGCTTCTGGCGGAAAATCGAAACAGGAACTTTTTTGACGTTAAAATTGTCTTGCCAGGAAATACGTTTTGGAATAATATAGTATTGTCAGAATCGTAGAAGATGTGCTAAGATAAATGTGAATATTGTGGCTTTGGACGCTGCCATAATCTGGTTACTGTGCACAGAGTGAACAGTAACATAATCTGATATTCATGTCGTTTCGGACAGATTATCCCATTAACTGTTATAGAAAAAGAATGTAGAACAACATCCATAAGAAACACTATTAAGAAAAATTGCGAAGAAACATTAATAAGTAACATTGTTAAGAAAGACCATTAAGATACATAAGAATTTGAAAAAACCAATCAAAATAATTGTGACTATTAATTTTTGGATAAAAAGGCAGAGGATTATTTTATGAGAGAAAAGTATGAATCATTATCACTGGCAACTTTAAAAGAATTGGCAAAGGCCAGAGGGTTAAAAGGGGTTTCTGCATTAAGAAAACCAGAGTTGATCGAGAGAATGCTTCACGAAGATGAACTGGAGAATGCTTCAAAATCACAGGAAACAATGCAGGAAAAGCCGCAGCAAGAAAATATTTCCGACAGTGCGGGCGTAAATGAAGAACCACAGCAGTATGCCAGACCGCAGCAGTACATCAGACCACAGCCGTATATCAGACAGCAAGACCGCCAGCCGGAGCGCATGCAGGATAGAAATCAGGAACGCCAGGATCGTCAGCCGGAACGTGCACAGGACAGAAATCAGGAGCGTCAGGAACGCCAGTTTGAGCGTGTACAGGACAGAAATCAGGAGCGCATGCAGGAAAGACCGCAGTATCATGCTCCATCAGAGACAGCGCAGCTTGACAGCGGAGAACGCGCAGATGGAATCCTGGAGGTACTTCCGGACGGATATGGGTTTATCCGCTGTGAGAATTATATGCCGGGAGAAAATGATATTTATGTATCACCTTCCCAGATCCGCAGATTTAACCTGAAAACAGGAGACATTATCAAAGGAAATATCCGTATTAAGACACAGGGTGAGAAGTTCAGCGCCCTTTTATATGTCACTTCCATCAATGGATTCCATCCAAGTGAAGGTCAGAAACGATATAATTTCGAGGACATGACGCCGATTTTTCCAAACGAGAGACTTAAAATGGAAAGACCGGGTGGAACAGTTGCGATGAGAATCGTGGATCTGATCAGCCCTATCGGTAAAGGCCAGAGAGGTATGATCGTATCTCCTCCGAAAGCAGGTAAGACAACTCTTTTAAAAGACGTTGCCAAATCGATTCTGCGAAATAATCCGGACATGCACCTGATCATTCTTCTGATCGATGAACGTCCTGAAGAGGTTACGGATATCAAAGAGGCGATTCGTGGTGATAATGTAGAAGTTATTTATTCTACATTTGATGAACTGCCAGAACATCACAAACGTGTATCTGAGATGGTTGTAGAGCGTGCGCGCCGTCTGGTAGAGCACAAAAAGGATGTTACGATCCTGCTTGACTCTATCACAAGACTTGCAAGAGCATACAACCTGATCATCCCGCCAAGCGGAAGAACCCTTTCAGGTGGTCTTGACCCGGCGGCACTTCATATGCCTAAGAGATTTTTTGGCGCTGCGAGAAATATGAGAGAGGGCGGAAGTCTTACGATTCTTGCGACAGCTCTGGTAGATACAGGAAGTAAGATGGATGATGTAATCTATGAAGAATTCAAGGGAACCGGTAATATGGAACTCGTTCTCGACCGTAAATTACAGGAAAAACGAGTATTCCCGGCTATTGACATTCAGAAATCCGGTACGAGAAGGGAAGACTTGCTTCTGTCCAGAGAAGAGCAGGAAGCCGTATACATTATGCGAAAAGCTCTCAACGGTATGAAGTCTGAAGATGCAGTCGAGCAGATTCTGAATATGTTTGCACGCACCAAAAATAATGAAGAGTTTGTACAGACAGTCAAGAAGCAGAAATTTATTTAGAAAGCGGATGATTTTATCCGATTGACCAGTTTCATGCAAAAACACTTCGCGGGATATTATCAGTGAACAGTAACTACAAAATTTCTAAAAAATATATTAAATAAATTTTAAAATATCTTGCATTCTACAGGACAATATGTTATACTCATAAAGCTGTTTAATAGTAAATTCGTCAAATGAATACGAATAGAAAATAGAATCTTTACAGAGAGGTGAAAATCATGAGAGAAGGAATCCATCCTAATTATTATCAGGCAACTGTAACCTGCAACTGTGGAAACACATTCGTAACAGGATCTACAAAACAGGACATCCACGTAGAAATCTGCTCTAAATGTCATCCATTCTATACAGGTCAGCAGAAAGCAGCTCAGGCTCGTGGACGTATCGATAAGTTCAATAAGAAATACGGCCTGAACAAATAATCAGAATATAGTAGAAATTGAGAAGGTTGAGGTTGGGAAATCTCAACCTTTCTTGTTTTCTGGAGAAGTTGTAAAAGAGTTACGCTTCATTTAGAAGTCTGGTAGCGCGAAAGTTTCTCTGAAATAAGAAAAGCCTTCTTAAATTTCTTTCGGGAGAGAAGAATGAGATCATCAAATATCGGTGGTCAGGCTGTAATGGAAGGTATTATGATGCGTCATAAAGACAAATATTCCATTGCTGTCCGCAGACCAGACAATGAGATTGAATTAAAAGTAGAAGACTACAGATCTGTACTGGGAAATGCGAAATTTCTTAAGTACCCATTGATCCGTGGTGTGGTCAGCTTCATTGATTCCCTTGTAGTCGGCACGAAGTGCCTGATGTACTCTGCCGAGATTGCGGGAGATGAAGAGGATGAAGAAGAGGCAAAAGCAAACGCAGCACTTTCCGAGGAAGAGCGCGAGGCGAAGAAAGAAAAGGAAGATAAGCAGTTTAAATGGCTGTTATATGTGACAGTTGCGATTTCAATTGTAGTATCGATTGCGGCATTTATGTTACTGCCATATGCGCTTGCAAGTCTTTGCAGGAAAGTCGGTGCTTCAGAGTTCGTAGTTACCGTAGTGGAGGCATTTGTGAAACTGGCATTATTTATGGGATACATGCTTCTGATTTCCAGAATGAAGGATATTCAGAGAACTTTCATGTATCACGGCGCAGAACACAAATGTATTAACTGCGTGGAACATGGACTGCCGCTTACCGTAGAGAATGTCATGGCAAGTTCCAGACAGCATAAACGCTGCGGAACAAGCTTTCTGTTTCTGGTTATGCTTGTCAGCATTTTCCTGCATTTTATTTTTGTACTGGTTCCGGTTTACTGGGTGAGACTCTTCGGAAGACTCCTCATGGTGCCGGTCGTTGCCGGAATTTCATTTGAGATCATCCAGTGGGCAGGCAGATCAGACAGCAAGATCGCTGATTTCTTCAGCAAACCAGGTCTGGCAATGCAGAAACTGACAACCAAGGAACCGACAGCAGATATGGCAGAAGTTGCAATCAAAGCTGTTGAGGCAGTCTTTGACTGGAGAGCATACCTGAAAGAAGAGTTTGGCGTTGAGGTTGAACCTGAAAATGTATCTGGGAATACAGTTTCAGAAAATGCTGCTCAGAAAAAAGCAGAGTGAGAAATAATATAAATTCGTTACTGTTCACTCCGTTCTCAGTAACGCAGCCAAAATTCATTCCAGATTGCCTGCGGCAATGGAATTTTGGCTTGTATGTCTCGGGATTTTGGCATATCCATGCCAAAACACCTCGCGGGATAGTGGAGTGTGAACAGTAACATAAATTCTGTATATTATAAGGAACAGTGCCAATAATGATTGAAATATTTGAACAATAAAGAGAAAGGTATGACTCCATGAGCAGTGAAACTCTGACAGGGTTATTAAAAAAAGGACAGAATATCCTTGCGAAGGCAGGGATTGGGGAAGCCGGGCTGGATGCCTGGCTCCTTCTGGAATATACAACAGGAAAAAGCCGGGCGTATTATTTTGCACACGGAGAAGAGAATGTCTCAGAAGAGACTGCTGATCAATATCTGAAACTGATTGGCAGACGTGCTGAGCACATACCGCTGCAGCATCTGACGCATCAGGCTTTTTTTATGGGATATGAATTTTATGTAAATGAAAACGTGCTGGTGCCGAGACAGGACACGGAAACTCTGGTGGAAGCAGCACTTGAATGTGCGAAGACAGCAGAAGCCGACAAAGAGCTGCATATACTGGACATGTGTACAGGATCAGGCTGTATCCTGATAAGCATTCTGAAAGAAATGCCAAAGGCCTGTGGAACAGGCGTGGATCTGTCAGAACTGGCACTGGAAGTGGCAGAGCGAAATGCCCGGACACTGGAGGTGGCTGACAGAGCTGAGTTTATACAGGGTGATCTGTTTTCTTCTGCTTTTTTTAAGGAGAGGCAGGAATGTATACAAAATGGTTCAGATACAGATAAAGTGCAGGCAGTGAATTCTGAAATGCAAAACATAGTACATGAAGCGGGCGTTTCGGAAAAAGATATAATAAAATATGCTGAACATAAAAATAGCAATGGAAATCATAGCATAGCTTATGATATGATTATATCAAATCCGCCATATATTCCTACCGCAGAGATTGAAGGGCTGATGGAAGAAGTGAGGCTTCATGATCCGCGAATGGCTCTGGATGGCCTGGAGGATGGTCTTTATTTCTACAGGACCATCACCAGACAGGCAAAGAATTATCTTGCCCCGGGTGGCTGGCTCTTATATGAGATCGGATGCAGCCAGGGAGAAGATGTGGCTGACCTTTTACGAAAAGAAGGCTATGAAGATATTGAGATAAGGCAGGACCTTTGCGGGCTGGACCGCGTGGTTCTTGGACGAAAGAAACTACAGGAGGAGAAATATGTTTGATAAATTAGACGATCTGCTCATTCGCTTTGAAGAAGTGCTTAATGAGCTTGGAGAGCCTGGTGTTACAGATAATCAGGAGCATTTTCAGAAGCTGATGAAGGAACAGAGTGACCTGCAGCCAATCGTAGATGCTTACCGCGAGTATAAGAAGAATAAAGAGACGATTCAGGATAGTCTTTCCATGCTTGAGGAGGAGAAGGACGAAGATATGCGTGAGATGCTCAAGGAAGAGTTATCTGATGCGAAGAAGAATGTAGAGGAACTGGAACATGAACTTAAGATCCTGCTTCTGCCGAAGGACCCGAATGATAACAAGAACGTTATCGTTGAGATTCGTGCAGGTGCCGGTGGAGACGAGGCAGCTCTTTTTGCAGCGGAGATTTACCGTATGTATGTAAAATACGCAGAATCCCGCCGCTGGAAAACAGAGATGATGAGTCTTAATGAGAACGGAATCGGTGGTTTCAAGGAAGTAACATTCATGATCACAGGTGCGGGTGCATATTCCAGACTGAAATATGAGAGCGGTGTGCATCGTGTACAGCGAGTTCCGGAGACAGAATCCGGCGGACGTATCCATACCTCTACCTGTACAGTTGCGATCATGCCGGAAGCGGAGGAAATCGACTTCCATCTGGATATGAATGACTGTAAATTTGACGTATTCCGTGCATCAGGAAATGGTGGACAGTGTGTCAATACTACAGACTCTGCGGTACGTCTGACTCATATTCCGACAGGAATCGTTATCTCCTGTCAGGATGAGAAGTCACAGCTTAAGAACAAGGATAAGGCGCTGAAAGTCCTGCGTTCCCGTCTGTATGAGATGGAACTTGCGAAACAGCATGACGCTGAGGCTGAGGCAAGAAGAAGCCAGATCGGGACAGGTGACCGTTCCGAGAAGATCAGAACTTATAACTTCCCACAGGGACGTGTGACCGATCATAGAATCAAACTGACACTGCACAGACTTGAGAATATTTTAAATGGTGACCTGGATGAGATTATTGACAGTCTGATCGCGGCAGATCAGGCAGCTAAATTAAGTAACCTGCAGGATGAAGAATAGATTTTGGGGAGAAGGTAAACAGGAGGAAAATATTTATGCAGAAAACAGCACTTGTAATTATGGCGGCAGGAATCGGAAGTCGTTTTGGAAAGGGAATCAAACAGCTTGCGCCGGTAGGACCGTGCGGAGAGATTATCATGGACTATTCTATCCATGATGCACTGGAAGCTGGATTTAACAAAGTAGTATTTATCATCCGCAAGGATCTGGAAGAAGAATTCCGCAAAGTGATCGGTGAGCGTATCGAGAAGATCACAGAAGTAGAATATGTATTCCAGGAACTTGATGATCTGCCGGAAGGCTTCACCAAACCAGCTGACCGCACGAAACCATGGGGAACCGGCCAGGCCGTACTTGCTGCAAAGAAAGTACTGGATGAGCCATTTATCGTAATCAATGCAGATGACTACTATGGAAAGGAAGCCTATATAAAAGTTCATGATTACCTTATTCAGGAACAGCCAAAAGACGGCAGGATTCATATCTGCATGGCAGGTTTCAGACTTGGCAACACATTAAGTGATAACGGAAGTGTTACAAGAGGAATCTGCAACATTGAGAATGGACAGCTTACAGGTGTGGATGAAACACATGATATATTTAAGACTGCTGATGGCGCTGAGGCAAGAAATGCAGATGGAAGCGTACGAAAACTTGATGTAAAGGATCTGGTTTCCATGAACATGTGGGGTCTGACCCCGGACTTTATGGAAATCCTTGAGAAGGGTTTCGTAGAATTCTTAAGCAGCCTGGCTCCGGATGATATTAAGAAAGAATATCTGCTTCCAATTCTGGTAGATCAGCTGATCAAGAACGGCAGCGCCAGCGTGGATGTCCTGGAGACAAAGGATACCTGGTTTGGCGTAACTTATCAGGAAGATAAAGAAGCAGTGATGGAAGCATTTAAAAATCTCACAGATGCAGGTGTATATCCGCAGGGACTTTATAAATAAAAGAGTAACTGCAATGGCAGAGGGCTGAATAGTTGTAAAAAAGATAAATGTATACAACTGTGTAAGTGAAAGGAGAGTTATATTATGGGAAAATATTTTGGAACAGATGGATTTCGAGGAGAAGCTAATGTCAAACTGACAGTAGACCATGCGTTTAAAGTAGGACGTTATGTAGGCTGGTATTACGGAAGAGACCATAAGGCCAAGATCGTAATCGGTAAAGATACAAGAAGAAGCAGCTATATGTTCGAGTATGCACTTGTTGCAGGTCTGACTGCATCCGGTGCAGATGCATATCTTCTTCATGTAACGACTACTCCGAGTGTTTCCTATGCAGTACGTACAGAGGATTTTGACTGTGGAATCATGATCTCTGCAAGCCACAATCCATTTTATGATAATGGAATCAAGCTCCTTAACGGCAATGGACAGAAGATTGAAGCAGAGGTAGAGGCAAGAATCGAGGCATATCTTGATGGTCTGATCGAGGATCTCCCTCTGGCAACGAAAGAGGATATCGGACGTACCGTAGACTTTGCTTCCGGAAGAAACCGTTATATCGGACATCTGATTTCTATCCCAAGCCGTGATTTTAAGGGAATCAAGGTAGGTCTTGACTGTGCAAACGGAAGTTCTTCCGCTATCGCAAAGAGTGTATTTGATGCACTTCAGGCAAAGACTTATGTGATCAATAATCAGCCGGATGGTACAAATATCAATACGAACTGCGGTTCTACTCATATTGAAGTACTTCAGAAATATGTGGTGGATAATGGCCTGGATATCGGTTTTGCCTATGATGGTGATGCTGACCGCTGTATCGCAGTCGATCACAAAGGAAATGTGATTGATGGTGATAAGATCATGTATGTATGTGGAAAATATCTCAAAGAGCAGGGAAGACTAAATGGCAACACGGTAGTAACAACTGTTATGTCAAACCTTGGTCTGTATAAATCTCTGGAAAGAGAAGGCATGAAGTATGAGCAGACTGCCGTAGGTGATAAATATGTTGCCGAGAATATGATGGAGAATGATTACAGTCTTGGCGGTGAGCAGTCCGGACATATCATTTTCAGCCGTTATGCCGCAACGGGTGATGGAATCCTTACTTCTCTGATGGTGATGGAGGCATGTGTAGAGAAGAAAGCAACTCTGTGTGATCTCGCAAAAGAGATGAAAGTTTATCCACAGCTTCTGAGAAATGTGCGCGTAGCAGATAAAAAGACGGCAAGAGAGAATCAAAATGTGGTTAAAGTTGTAAATGAAGTTGCCAAGAGTCTTGGCAGCGATGGACGTATCCTTGTACGTGAGAGTGGTACAGAGCCACTGATCCGTGTTATGGTGGAAGCCGGAACTGATGAGATCTGCCGCGAGAATGTTGAGCGAGTAGTGAAAGTAATGGAAGCAGAAGGTCTGATCGTTGACTGATCTGCAGGCAAAGGAATTGCATGAATAACATAAAAACAGGATTGTTTCTGGCTGCAGCCTGTCTGAGTCTTACACTCTTGACAGGCTGCAGTGCAGAAAGTACGAAGAATTATAAGCAGGCAGCCCAGGATCTGGAAGATGGAAATTATGAGGTTGCACTGGAAGAATATGAGGCTGCGATATCTGCAGGTGTGAAGCCTGCCCAGTCATACAGGGGAGCAGGAGTGGCTCAGCTGAAACTGGGAAATTATGATGAGGCGGTAACATATTTTAGCAATGCCCTTGACTGTGACAAAGTTGGCAAGGCATTAAGGAAAGATATCCTTTCTTACAGGGCGGCGGCTTATCTGAAACTGAAAGAATATGAAGAGGCAATGGCAGACTGTCAGGCGCTGGCGGAATCTTACAATATGGATGCTGATCTGTATTTTCTGACAGGTGAGACTGCATTGGCTATGGATTCTTATGAAGAAGCTTCCTCTAATTTCGAGCAGGCATATGGCGAGGATGCGACCTATGACAGAGCACTCCAGATTTATGGAGCATATCTGGACAAGGATATGGAAGCAGACGGAACCCGTTATCTGGAAGCGGCATTATCCGGAAATGCGAAGAATGCGCAGGATCACTGTGACAGAGGCCGTGTTTATTATTACATGGATGATTATGAAAACGCGACAGCTGAGCTGAAACAGGCCATAGACGGTGATAATACAGAAGCTCTGGCACTTCTTGGAATGGTATACATGGATCAGGGAGACAGCGCGAATGCGAGGACAATGTTCCAGCAGTATGTATCACAGGCTGAGAATGGGGCAAAAGGATTCAACGGGCTTGCATTATGCGATATAGAGGACGGAGATTACGACAGTGCTCTTTCTAATATATCAAGTGGAATCCATGTGGCAGATGCAGAAGATATGCAGAGTCTGCTGTTTAATGAGATTGCTGTATATGAGAAGAAGCTGGACTTCCAGACTGCGCTGCAGAAAGCGAACGAATATCTGGGACTGTATCCGGATGATAAGACAGTGAAAAAAGAGCTGGCTTTTCTGAAGACCCGTGTAAGTGGGGAAGATAGCAGTGCTGATTCACAATTGTCTGATTAAGGAGATGTTATGGAAGAATTTGGAAAGCTGGAGGAACGGGTAGTTCTTGTAGGGGTTCAGACAGGTGATAACGACAACGTAGAGGAATCACTGGATGAGCTGGAAGAGCTTGCCTCAACTGCAGGAGCTGTCACAGTAGGTAAGATCATACAAAATCGCGAAGCAGTGCATCCGGGAACCTATATCGGTAAAGGTAAGATCGAGGAAGTGCGTGCGTTGGTGTATGCCATGGATGCGACTGGTATTATCTGTGATGATGAACTTTCTCCTGCACAGTTAAATAACCTGGAGCGTGAGCTCGACTGCAAGGTAATGGACAGAACATTGCTGATTCTGGATATCTTTGCGGCACGCGCTATCACCAGTGAAGGTAAGATTCAGGTAGAGCTTGCACAGCTCCGCTACAGAGCGGCACGTTTGGTTGGTTTGAGAGAATCTCTTTCCCGTCTGGGCGGAGGAATCGGAACGAGAGGTCCTGGTGAGAAGAAACTGGAGACAGACCGACGCCTGATCCGTACCAGAATTTCTGCACTGAAACAGGAACTGTCTCAGGTAGAGAAGCACAGAGAGCTGATTCGTTCCAGTCGTGCGAGAGGCAATATGAAGACTGCTGCAATCGTGGGATATACGAATGCAGGAAAGTCTACACTGTTAAATAAACTGACAGGTTCTGATGTCCTGTCCGAAGATAAATTGTTTGCAACACTGGACCCGACGACCAGACTGCTCAATCTGAAAGATGGGCAGCAGATTCTGCTGACGGATACGGTAGGATTTATTCATAAACTGCCGCATCATCTGGTAGAGGCATTCAAGAGTACACTGGAAGAGGCGAAATATGCGGATTACATTATCCACGTTGTGGATTCCTCGAATCCGCAGGCTGAGATGCAGATGCATGTTGTATATGAGACACTACGCGAGCTTGGCGTGATGGGAAAGAAGATCATCACACTTTTTAACAAGCAGGATGCGCCTGGCGCTTCTGTGCTGAGAGATTTTAAGTCTGATTATACGCTGAAGATTTCTGCAAAGACAGGAGAGGGACTGGATGATCTCAATGACCTGCTGGAGAAGCTTCTGGCAGAAGAACAGATTTATGTAGAGCGCCTTTTCCCATACAGCGAAGCAGGAAAGATTCAGCTTATACGTGAGTATGGCCAGCTGATCTCGGAAGAATACACAGATGAGGGAATCGCTGTGAAGGCCAGAGTGCCGAAGGAAATTTATCCTAAAGTTGTGTAAATATATTCTGGAATGAGCTTTTCGGGATGAAACTTTTGAATTTGGCATAAAAGCAATAAACCGACGTATGCGCTTCAATAGAATAAAAAATTTAAAAACCTGAAAAACACCATATATTGTACTTTTTCGAGAGATAGGGAACATTATGTGGTGTTTTTGCGTGTTGACGAAAGATAGATACTCTGATACAATAAACCTACAGCGTTTGCCGGGAACGGAGTGAACGGTAAACGGCAAGTGTCCGTAACAGGACATATGAACAAGAGAAAATGGGGGCAATAGTTATGTTTCAGGTAGTAAAACGTGACGGCGAGATGGACGAATTTAAAATTGGCAAGATTACAGCCGCAATCCATAAAGCCTTTGATGCGAAAGAGAAAAATTATAGCGAAGAGATGATCGATCTCTTAGGGCTGCGTGTTACTTCTGATTTTCAGGACAAAATCACAGATAATAAGATTACAGTAGAGGAGATTCAGGACAGCGTAGAGAACGTACTGATCCAGGCAGGTTATTCAGATGTGGCCAAGGCATATATTCTTTATCGTAAGCAGAGAGAGAAAGTCCGCAATATGAAGTCAACGATTCTTGACTACAAAGAAATCGTAAACAGCTATGTTAAAGTTGAGGACTGGCGTGTAAAAGAGAACTCTACCGTTACTTATTCTGTCGGTGGTCTGATCTTAAGCAACTCCGGTGCAGTTACTGCTAACTACTGGCTGTCTGAGATTTATGACAATGAGATTGCAGAGGCGCACAGAAATGCAGATATTCATATCCACGATTTGTCCATGCTGACCGGATATTGTGCAGGATGGTCACTGAAGCAGCTGATTCAGGAGGGACTTGGCGGAATCGAAGGTAAGATCACATCTTCACCGGCGAAGCATTTAAGCGTTCTTTGTAACCAGATGGTCAACTTCCTTGGAATCATGCAGAATGAGTGGGCCGGTGCACAGGCATTCTCTTCTTTTGATACGTATCTTGCACCGTTTGTTAAAGCAGACAATTTAAGCTATCCGGAAGTGAAGAAGTGCATTGAATCCTTTATTTATGGAGTAAATACTCCAAGCAGATGGGGAACACAGGCACCGTTCTCCAATATCACACTGGACTGGACCGTACCGGATGACCTTGCAGAGCTTCCTGCTATCGTGGGCGGTAAGAATATGGACTTCAAGTACAAAGACTGTAAGAAAGAGATGGACATGATCAATAAGGCATTTATCGAGACAATGATCGAGGGTGATGCCAACGGACGCGGATTCCAGTATCCGATTCCGACTTATTCCATTACGAAAGAGTTTGACTGGTCTGATACAGAGAATAACCGTCTGCTCTTTGAGATGACATCCAAATATGGAACACCATATTTCTCAAACTATATCAACAGTGATATGAAACCAAGCGATATCCGAAGCATGTGCTGCCGTCTGCGTCTGGACTTAAGAGAACTGCGTAAGAAGAGCGGTGGATTCTTTGGATCAGGAGAGAGTACCGGATCTGTCGGCGTTGTAACAATCAATATGCCGCGTATCGCATACCTTTCCAGGACACCTGAGGAATTTTATAACCGTCTGGATCGTCTGATGGATATTTCCGCACGTTCTCTTCATATCAAGAGAGAAGTCATTGGTAAACTGCTGGATGAGGGATTATATCCATACACAAAGAGATACCTGGGAAGCTTTTCCAATCATTTCTCAACGATTGGTCTGGTAGGAATGAATGAAGTTGGATTGAATGCACGTTGGTTAGGCGGAGATATGTCCGACGAGAACACCCGGAAATTTACAAAAGAAGTTCTGCTTCATATGAGAGAACGTCTCTCCGATTATCAGGAGAAATACGAGGGCGAGCTTTTCAACCTGGAGGCAACACCTGCGGAATCTACCGCATATCGTCTGGCAAAACACGACAGAAAGCGCTGGCCGGACATCAAGACTGCCGGAAAGAAAGGAGATACTCCTTACTATACAAACAGTTCTCATCTTCCGGTTGAGTATACGACAGATATCTTTGATGCACTGGATATTCAGGATGAACTGCAGACATTGTATACATCAGGAACTGTATTCCATGCATTTATCGGTGAGAAGCTTCCTGACTGGAAGGCAGCAGCCGCACTGGTGCGTAAGATTGCAGAGAATTATAAACTGCCGTATTACACCATTTCCCCGACATATTCGGTATGTAAGGAACATGGATATATCAGTGGTGAGCATTTCACCTGTCCGACATGTGGCAAGAAGGCAGAAGTTTACAGCCGTATCACCGGATATTACAGACCGGTACAGAACTGGAATGACGGTAAGGCTCAGGAATATAAGAACCGTACACTCTATGATGTGATGCATTCCGATATCAAGAAAATGCAGCCGGTACACACAAGCATGGTTACCATGACAAAAGATGATGTGAAGATTGAGCCGGTGACATCACATAAATATTTGTTTACAACAAGCACCTGCCCGAACTGTAAGATGGCAAAGAAGATGCTCGAGGGCGAAGAACTGGAGATCATCGACGCGGAGAAGAATCCGGAGATGGCAAAGGAATTCGGAATCATGCAGGCACCGACGCTGGTTATCACGGATGGTGAGCATATGACGAAGTATGTAAATGCGTCTAATATTCAGAGATATGTGGATGAAGAGATGTAAACACCAGAGTGTGTTTGAAAAAATCATTCCGGCAATCTGCACGCCCCGCCTTGAAATAAGAAAATTTATTGATGCCTTATGCAGGGGAAGTAGAGTAAGAATGAGAGGAAGAAATCAATATGATAAAACAGAACATTGTATTTGTAGAAAATAAAGCAGGAAGTCTTAAGAGAGTGACGGGCCTGCTTGCCAATAATAACATTAACATTTATGGTTTTGCATGCTTCGATGCACCGGAATTTGCAATCTTCCGTATGATCTGTGACGATCCGGATAAGGCAGAGATTATTTTAAATCAGAGCGGATATATGAACCGTATCACACAGGCAATCGTAGTAGATATGAAGGATCAGGTAGGCGGTCTGGATGAACTTCTGAAAATTATGGCAGACAGCAATGTAAGTCTTGACTACATCTACACTTCTTTCCACAGAAAAGACCTCAGACCAGTAGTGATCCTTCATTCCGAGGATATCACAGTGACAGAGAGCGTACTTAAGAATAATGGATTTAAGGTATTTTCAGCAGCAGACGAACTGGAGAAGTAAGAGACAGCAGATATTATGGCAAGTCAATAAAATACTGCATTATTTATGGATTTACTATAATTACAGAGAAGGATGAGAATCACAGGGCTTGTTGTTGAGTCCTGTGATTTTTTGACTGTAAAGAATAATAACAATGTCATGGGATTTTGGCATATTATTATGACAAAAAGTATCATAAAATAGCAGCATGTGAACAGCAGCCTATATTCCGCTATATTCATATAGGAAATAAAAATATATCTTGACTAAATAACTAGGAATACTATATAATTGGAAGAAGATAATAATAGATAAAAGTTTCTATAAATATAATGCCGGGTTAGAGTAAGATTTCAGATACCCGGGAAATATAAAATCAGGAGGGTTTTGGAATATGCAGATATCTACTAAAGGAAGATATGCGTTAAGACTGATGCTGGACCTTGCTGTGCATAACACAGGTGAGCTGGTCAAGATTAAAGACATTGCTGCAAGACAGGGTATTTCCGAGAAATATCTGGAGCAGATTATTTCATCATTAAAGAAAGCAGGATACGTTAAGAGTTTAAGAGGAGCCCAGGGCGGTTATATGCTCGCCAGAGAGCCTAAGACTTACACTGTAGGCACTATCCTGCGCCTGACAGAGGGCAGCATGAAACCGGTAGCCTGTCTGGAAGATGAACCAAACCAATGCAGCAAAGCCGGAGAGTGTGTAACACTCCGCTTATGGAAGATGCTGGATGAGGCAATGGAGAGTGTACTGGATAAAGTAACACTCCAGGATCTCAAAGACTGGTATGAACAGATGGGAAATGACTACGTGATCTGATTTCTGCTTCTTGCAGCATCTGCATTGGTTATCACGACGGTAGTGGTAAGAAAGAGAAAAAATAAATAACGGATCTGAGTTATTACACCGATAGATGTATAAAGCAGATTATCAACAGCCCTGCGATTTGAAAGTGCAATCGCGGGGCTGTTTTGACATCAAACATGTTCTGGAGTGTGTTTGAAAAATCATTCCTGCAATCTGTGCGCCCCACTTTGCGGTATATTTTGCCTTCTTTCGGTTGGCGTAGCCCGCTACGCCGCCCTCAATCAGACAAAATCTCCCACAAATTGTGACGCACATCTTGTAGAAAGCCTTTTTCAAACACACTCTAAGGATATGCACCGGGAAATTTTTGAATTTACCCCTTGACAATAGCGGCTTTATGGCATATTATGTATATAACATATAATTCATATATATTTACTATGAAATATAAAACAGGGAGGACGAACTCATGGGTAAAATTTATAAGAACGCAGCAGAACTGGTTGGAAATACACCTCTCCTTGAGGTTGGAAATATTGAGAAAGATCTTGGTCTGGAAGCTAAGGTTCTTGTTAAACTTGAGTACTTTAACCCGGCAGGAAGTGCTAAGGACCGTATCGCACTGAGCATGATCGAAGATGCAGAAGAGAAAGGTATTCTGAAACCTGGCGCAGTAATCATTGAGCCTACATCAGGAAACACAGGAATTGGTCTTGCCTCTCTTGCAGCAATCAAAGGATACAGAGTAATCCTTACCATGCCGGAGACAATGAGTGTTGAGAGAAGAAACATTCTGAAAGCATACGGTGCAGAGATTGTTTTAACAGACGGAACAAAAGGTATGAACGGTGCAATCGCGAAAGCAAATGAACTGGCAGCTGAATATGAGAACAGTTTCATACCGGGACAGTTCGAGAACCCGGCAAACCCGGCAATCCACAGAAAAACTACAGGACCGGAGATCTGGAGAGATACAGATGGACAGGTTGATATCTTTGTAGCAGGTGTTGGTACAGGCGGAACTATCACTGGTGTTGGTGAATATCTCAAATCCCAGAACCCAGATGTAAAAGTAGTAGCAGTAGAGCCTGCAACTTCTCCGGTACTTTCCCAGGGAAAGAGCGGCCCGCATAAGATTCAGGGTATCGGTGCAGGATTTGTTCCGAAAGCATTAAACACAGATGTATATAATGAAATTATTCCGGTAGAGAACGAAGATGCGTTTGCAACAGGCAAACTGATCGCTAAACATGAAGGAATCCTGGTTGGTATTTCCTCTGGTGCAGCTCTCTATGCAGCAATCGAACTGGCTAAGAGACCGGAGAACAAAGGAAAGACAATCGTAGCACTTCTTCCGGATTCCGGTGACCGTTACTATTCTACTCCATTATTTGTGTAAAATGTAAAAAGCCCTTTTTAGGGCTTTTTTTATTTTACATAAATGTGTTAGAATAAATATCAGGGGCAAAATACCTTTTGCCCCTGACATCTATAAATAAAATTATTATAAACAATAATATTCCGGGTAATCGGATCATAGAACAGGATGGAATAAAAATGAAAAAAGCAATTATCGCAATGAGCGGCGGAGTGGATAGCTCTGTGGCAGCTCTGCTGACAAAGGAATCGGGCGACGAGTGTATCGGTGCTACTATGAAATTGTATCACAATGAAGACATAGGAGTTAAGAGAGAAAATACCTGCTGTTCTCTGGATGACGTGGAGGATGCGAGAAGTGTCTGCTACAGAATGGGAATTAAATATTATGTCTTTAACTTTTCAGAGAGATTTAAAGAAGATGTCATGGATCGTTTTGTGGATGCGTACGAACATGGCTGCACGCCGAATCCATGTATCGACTGCAACCGCTATCTGAAATTTGACAAGATGTTACAGAGAATGCGTGAACTGGAGTACGATTATATCGTAACAGGTCATTATGCCCGCATAGAGTATGATGAGGAGAAAGGCCGTTATTTATTAAAGAAAGCGGTAGATGATACGAAAGACCAGAGTTACGTGCTGTACATGCTGACACAGGAGCAGCTGGCGCACATTTCCCTGCCGCTTGGCGGACTGCGCAAGACAGAAGTTCGTGAAATCGCAGAGAAGAATGGCTTTGTCAATGCCAGAAAGCATGACAGCCAGGATATCTGTTTCGTACCGGACGGTGATTATGCGAAGTTTATCGAACAGTACACCGGACGTAAATCAAAGCCGGGAGAATTCGTGGATACAGAGGGAAATGTTCTCGGTAAGCACAAAGGAATCATTCATTATACACTTGGACAGAGAAGAGGACTTGGTATTCCGGCTGCTTCCAGACTGTATGTATGTGAGATTTCACCTAAGCTGAATCAGGTAGTTCTTGGAAGTAACGAGGATCTTTTTCATTCGGAACTGACAGCTGCAAAGGTAAATCTGATTTCCTGCGAATCCCTGAAAGAGCCGATGAGGCTGAAAGCGAAGATCCGCTACCGTCATCCGGAGCAGGATGCAGTGGCATGGCAGACAGAGGATGGAGTTCTTCATGTGCGTTTCGACAAACCACAGAGAGCTATCACAAAAGGACAGGCAGTTGTTCTTTATGACGGAGATATCGTTGTCGGCGGCGGCGTGATCGAGAGCTGCATTAAATAAACAGGAAGTTGAAAATCAGGAGTGCAAGTGTACCGGCAAGATTGTTTCAAAAATCAACTTGTCGGTACACTTTTTTGTCTTATATTTGCGAATTGCTTTGCTTTGAAATGTTTTTGTAATCTGAATGATAGACATATAGTTATTAACTATTAAAAGCTATAAAATTCTAAGATAAGGTTATCAGGAAAAAACTTTCGTTTTCCTATTGACATACTAGGAATAGGGTGATAATATACAACTATGCTAAATCATATCAAACAGATATGAAATATGTAGAAAGAGAAGAGGCTTAGAAAATGAGAGTATTAAAAAGCCAGAATCGAATTTGTATAGAAGAGAAACGAATGTGTCTGTGTTGTTGATCTAAGAGAAGACAGAACATATTAAAATAGAAATCCTGAGAATTTTCCGGATATAAGAAGTTGAAGTTCCGGGATACATATCATAGAGTTATATGATCAGAGTGAATCTGATAATAAAGACCATAACGAATTATAATTATAGAGAAAGATGAGGACAAACACATGAGCAAGAAAATCGCAAGAAAAGACAGACATTTCAAATTTGAAACATTACAGCTTCACGTAGGGCAGGAAACCCCGGATCCGGTTACAGATGCAAGAGCAGTACCGATCTATCAGACATCCTCTTATGTATTCAGAAACTGTGATCACGCAGCAGCTCGTTTCGGACTTGCAGATGCAGGTAACATCTACGGACGTCTTACAAACCCGACAGAAGATGTATTTGAGAAGAGAATCGCAGCACTTGAAGGTGGTTCCGCAGCACTTGCTGTAGCATCCGGTGCAGCAGCTATCACATATACAATCGAGAACCTTGCACAGCAGGGTGACCACATCGTAGCAGCTAAGAATATCTACGGTGGAACAACAAACCTTCTGGAACATACACTTCCGGCTTACGGAATCAAGACAACATTTGTTGATGTATTCAACCTTGAAGAAGTAGAGAATGCAATCCAGGATAACACAAAGGCTGTTTATATCGAGACTCTTGGAAACCCGAACTCTGATGTAGTTGATATTGAAGTTATCGCAAAGATTGCTCATGCACATAAGATTCCGCTTGTTGTAGATAACACATTTGCAACACCTTACCTTGTAAGACCAATCGAATATGGTGCAGATATCGTTGTTCATTCCGCAACTAAATTCATCGGTGGACATGGAACAACAATCGGTGGTGTCATCGTAGAAGGTGGTAAATTTGACTGGGAAGCATCAGGTAAATTCGCATCTCTTACAGAGCCAAACCCAAGCTACCATGGTGTAAGCTTTACAAAAGCATGCGGACCTGCAGCATTTGTTACAAAGATCCGTGCAATCCTTCTTCGTGACACAGGTGCTACAATCTCTCCGGTAAGCTCTTTCATCTTCCTTCAGGGACTTGAGACACTGTCTCTTCGTGTAGAGCGTCATGTAGAGAACGCACTGAAAGTTGTTCAGTATCTGAACAATCACCCACAGGTAGAGAAAGTTCATCATCCATCTGTATCCACAGATCCAAGCCAGCAGGAACTTTACAAGAAATACTTCCCGAACGGCGGCGGTTCTATCTTTACATTTGAGATTAAAGGTGATGCACAGAAAGCAAAAGACTTCATTGATAACCTTGAACTGTTCTCACTGCTTGCCAATGTAGCTGATGTTAAATCTCTTGTTATCCATCCGGCTACAACAACACACAGCCAGTGCACAGAAGAAGAGCTTCTTGATCAGGGTATCAAACCAAACACAATCCGTCTTTCTATCGGTACAGAGAACGTTGACGATATTATTCAGGACCTTGACGAAGCATTCAAAGCTGTTGCTGAATAATGAATGGTTTGTAGCTGTTTAGCAGTCTGCTATCCCGCGAGGTACTGAACAGTTACGATGGTTTTTAACCGAATCAAGTAAGTCCCCTGCTTCAATTGCGAGGAGCAATAAGCAGTGGGTGGGACTTGCTTGTATCAGGAGGGGCTTGTACCCCTCCTGATAAACTGCGGAGCAGTTATTCTGTTATGAGCAAGTAGCGAAAGCGGATTGCGAATATCCGATTGACAAGTAAATAAGTAGTATTTTCGATTATCATTGCATATGCCTCCTTAATTATTGCAAGAATAGAATAACGTGATAAGAAGACCATTTTCCGGATTTTATCCTCCTATATCCGGAAGATGGTCTTTTTTATGTGATTCTATTCTTTAACCGAATCAAGCAAGTCCCCTGCGGAGGTTACGAAGAGCAATAAACAGTGGGTGGGGACTTGACAAATGATGAAAATACGATATAATACAAAAATGCAAACAAGTTGCAAATACAAACAGATTGCAAATACGAACAAGTTGCAAATATCACAACATTAATCAGATAGGAGAAGCTAGTGTGCCGACAAGTTGATTTCTTGAACAATCTTACGTCTAAATTTCTTATTTCCGCGTTGTCGTCGGTCGCCGTAGCCACCGCTACGCCTCTCTCCTCCGCCTTGAAATAAGAAAATTTATCCTGCAAGATTGCTTCAAGAATCAACTTGTCGGCACACTAGAAGATACGAGGCAGATAATTTGGATGTATCTGCGAAATTTCTATAGAAATAATTTTGTGTGATATCAGGAGGGTATATGTCAGAGATTATATTAGATTCAGCAATAGACAGTATTAAGCTGCTTCCATTCCTGTTTCTTACTTATTTATTCATGGAATGGCTGGAACATAAGACAGGTTCAGCGGCGCGCAACAGAATCCGCACAGCAGGGAAGCTTGGACCGGTATGGGGAGGGCTTCTGGGTGTAATTCCACAGTGTGGCTTCTCGGCTGCGGCATCCAGTCTTTTTTCAGGTCGTGTGATTACTGTGGGAACACTGATCGCAGTGTATCTGTCTACTTCAGATGAGATGCTTCCAATCATGATTTCTAATGCTGTGCCGGCTGTTACGATTGTGAAAATACTGGCCTGCAAGGCGGCAATTGGAATCTTTTCCGGTATGGTTGTGGAATATGTTTATACGCATATTTTGAAGAAGCAGGAAAAGGATATGGATATTCATGAGATCTGTGAGGAGGAGCGCTGTCATTGTGAGCATGGACTGCTTTCCTCAGCGGCATCCCACACATTGAAAGTTTTTGTATATATTTTCTTGATTTCTCTGGCTTTAAATATTATCATTGGACTGGCAGGAGAAGAAACACTGGCAGGATTTTTTACAGGGACACCGATCGTGGGTGAGATGATGGCGGCTCTTGTAGGTCTGATTCCGAACTGTGCTTCTTCTGTAGTGATTACTCAGTTATACCTGGATCACATTATCGGAGCGGGTGCGATGATGGCGGGACTTCTGGTGAATGCAGGAGTCGGACTTCTGATCCTGTTCCGTTTAAATCACGACAGAGCTCAGAATCTGAAAATTATCGGAACTCTTTACGGACTGGGTGTATTCTGGGGAATTATTATTGAATTTGCAGGAATCGTATTTTAGGAGGAATTATGGCGGGAAGCAGTTATGCGACGGCAAGCCGCAGGAAAATACTTGAATATCTGAAGAACAGCAATGATCATACGGTGACAGCAGCGGATGTGGACGAATATCTCAAACAGCATGACAGCGAGGTAAATATCACAACGATTTACCGTTACCTGGATAAACTTGCGAAGGATGGCACAGTGATTAAATACGTGGCTGAGAAAGGATGTCAGGCGGCCTATCAGTATGTAGAACCGGGACGTGGATGCGAACAGCACCTGCATCTGAAATGTGTGAAATGTGGAAAGATTATTCATCTGGAATGTCATTTTATGGAGGAGATTTCTCATCATATCGAAGAAAGTCATGGATTTACATTGCAGTGTAAGAATTCTATTCTGTACGGAATATGTAAAGAATGTAAACCTGGCGATCACGAAAACGCCGAGTAGGTAAAGCGTATGCTATTATTCAATATATTAAAAGTTTGTTTTTAACCGAATCAGGTAAGTCACCTGCTTCAATTGCGAAGAGCGATAAGCAGTGGGGGTTATGGATAAAGATTGAAGGTTGACTGTTTTTATCAGATGATGTAAACTTGTGAAATGAGCATTTTCAAGATATTATAAAGCCCGGAGGCCGAAGATGTGTCCTCCGGGTTATCTGCGTTTTGTATATGACATTTCAGGATATATGCAAAAAGATGATAAAAGGTCTGGCGTAAAACTATGACAGGAGGAGAGCAATATGAGAAGTGAAAGCTTCAGAAAGGGTTTAAAAGACGGTCTCCCCATAGGACTGGGATATTTTGCCGTATCATTTACGTTTGGTATGATGGCGGTTGCTGACGGGCTGAGTATCTGGCAGGCGGTATTGATTTCATTGACAAATGTAACATCCGCGGGGCAGTTTGCGGGACTTGACATTATGGTAATGAGTGGCTCTTATTGGGAAATGGCGCTGACACAGTTGATCATTAACCTGAGATATTGTCTGATGTCGTTTTCCCTTGCACAGAAATTCAGAAGGGATGAATCACCGGTTCATCGTTATATTGCGGCATTTGGCGTGACAGATGAAATTTTTGGAATCAGTGCAAGTCAGCCGGGAAAAGTAAGCGCCTTTTACAATTATGGAGCAATGTGTGTAGCAATTCCTGGCTGGGTACTTGGAACGCTGGCAGGTGCGATTTCAGGAAATCTTCTTCCGGACTTTATGATGAGTGCACTCAGTGTGGCCATTTATGGAATGTTCCTTGCAATCATTATTCCACCTGCGAAGCAGAATAAAGCAGTGCTGGCAGTTGTTGTGGCTGCGATGGTGATGAGCACACTGTTTAAAGTGATTCCGCTGTTATCAAAGGTTTCCTCGGGATTTGTAATTATTATCACAACGTTGATCGTGGCAGGCGCGGCGGCATATTTCTGTCCGATCGAGGGAGAGAAAGAGGAGGAAAAGGCTCATGAATCATAACATTTATATTTATATTCTGGTAATGGCGGCAGTTACATATCTGATCCGTATGCTTCCTCTGGCACTTTCGAGAAAAGAAATTACCAGTCCGTTTATTAAGTCATTTCTGTATTACGTGCCTTATGCGTGTCTGGCAGCGATGACTTTCCCGGCAATTCTTTTTGCAACAGATAGTGTGATTTCTGCGGCAGCTGGATTTATTGTGGCGCTGATTGCGGCATATAAAGAGAGAAGCCTCCTTACGGTTGCGTTATTCGCATGCGCGGCGGTCTTTATTGTGGAAAGAGTTCTGGAATTTTCGATGTAGATGTGGATAATCCGAATCAACTTTAGTATGAGCTATCAGCAAAGTTGATGTTACTTATTTGATTCGGTTAAAAAACGGATATGTGTCATGTGAATGGAATATGACACATATCCGTTTTTTGTGAAAGTCCTAAACAGTAATATGAACGTGTCATGTCTGTGTAGGACGTATGGATAAATAGAAAACCATATTATTTCAGGAAGCTTACATCAATCTCACCATCAAAAACAGTAGTTGCAGGACCGGTCATGTAAACCAGGTTCTCCTGTCTGTTCCAGAAAATCTGCAGGTCGCCGCCGAGCAGTTTCACAGTAACAGATTTGTCTCCATCTACGTGACCATTTAAAATAGAAGCAACAGCAACTGCACATGCTCCTGTACCGCAGGCAAGTGTTTCACCTGAACCACGTTCCCATACACGCATCTTGAGTGTGTGTTCATCAATCACTTCTACAAACTCTGTATTTACACGATCCGGGAATGCTACGTGATTTTCGAAAGATGGACCGATTTTTTCGATATCAAGATGGTCGATATCCGCCATATAGACGATCGCATGAGGATTTCCCATGGAAACAGCTGTTATGTAATAAGTTTCTCCGTCTACGACAAGCGGCTCATTGATAACTTCTTCCTTCTCGGATACGACAGGAATCTGTTTTGCTGTCAGGATCGGAGAACCCATATTTACTTTTACCAGAGATACTTTACCATCTTTGACAGTGAGATCCAGATATTTGATGCCGCTCTTGGTTGCGACAGAGATATGTTTTTTGTTTACGATGCCGTAGTCATAAGCATATTTGGCAACGCAGCGGATACCGTTTCCACACATAGCGCCCTGAGAACCATCCAGATTGTACATGTCCATCTCACAGTCGGCTACATCTGACGGTTTGATCAGAATCAGTCCGTCAGAACCGATACCAAAGTGGCGGTCACTGACATATCTGGCTACCGCGGATGGATTCTCCACAGTTTCCTCAAAACAGTTTACATATACATAATCATTTCCAATTCCGTGCATTTTAGTAAATTTCATCGACAAATCCTCCTCTTATTTAAAATAAAATGATAATTATTTATACACCTCTTATTTTCCAATATCTGTTACTATAAAGGAAAAACGTTATGAAAAAGTGAAAAACGCAATGATTCTAACGAAATCATATTATACATTATATGGAAAATGGTTCTGTCATTCAAGTTTTACCTTGCATTTTATAGAAAGTATGTTAAAATAAAAAACAAAAATATACAACCGAAACGCATAATTATACGTTGCTGTATGAAGAGAGAAGGCAGCAGCAGTATCTATACTTTCGGATGCGAGGAGGAAGAAAGATGAAAGATCAGAAGAGATTTGCAACTCTTGCACTTAGTGCGATTATGGTAGTTTCTATGGCAGGAAGCGTATCCGCAGCTCAGAAAGTTGAATCAAAAGATGACCTTGCAGGAGCAACAATCGGTGTTCAGCTTGGTACAACAGGTGACCTTGATGCATCTGATTATGAGAAAGACGGTTCTACAGTAGAACGTTACAGCAAAGGAAGCGAAGCTGTTCAGGCATTAAAAGCAGGTCAGATTGACTGTGTGATCATTGATTCACAGCCAGCTCAGAAATTCGTAGAGAATAATGATGACCTTAAGATCCTGGATGAGCCATTTGAAGAAGAAGAATACGCAATCTGCTTAAAGAAGGGTAATGACGAACTTCTTGACAAGATCAACGGAGCTCTGAAAGAACTCAAAGATGATGGAACTATCGACAGCATCATGGATAATTACATTGGTGAGGATGCCGGTAAGACTCCATATGAATCACCGGAAGATGTTGACCGTTCTAACGGAACACTGGTAATGGCTACTAACGCTGAGTTCGAGCCATATGAATATCACGAAGGTGATGACATTGTTGGTATTGATGCAGACATTGCTCAGGCGGTCTGCGATAAACTTGGATATGAACTGAAGATTGAAGATATGGAATTCGACTCCATCCTTCCGGCAGTACAGTCCGGTAAGGCTGACTTCGGTGTAGCAGGTATGACTGTAACAGAAGACCGTAAATCCAGCGTTGATTTTACAGATACATATGCAGATGCAAGCCAGGTTATCATTGTAAAGAAATAAATATTGGAACAAAGCAACAGAGCTGTTGACGATCTGCCAACAGCTCTCTTTTCGGGACAGAGGTTTTTATGAATAATCCTATGATATTAGCAAGTATAAAAGAAGATTTTTATCTGAACTTTATTAAAGATGATCGTTATCTCTGGCTGGTAGATGGTCTGAAAACAACCCTTATTATCACAGTGTTTGCGGTAATCGTGGGTCTGATCATCGGCTTTCTGGTAGCTATCATCCGTTCCGCACATGATAAGTCAGGCTCTTTTAAGATTCTCAATGCAATCTGCAGAGTTTATCTGACTGTGATCCGCGGAACACCAACCATGATCCAGCTGCTGATTATGAACTTTGTAATTTTTGGCTCTGTAAGTATCAATAAGATTATCGTAGGCGGACTTGCCTTTGGTATCAACTCTGGTGCTTATGTAGCTGAAATTGTCCGTTCCGGTATCATGTCTATTGATCAGGGACAGACAGAGGCAGGACGAAGCCTGGGACTGAATTTCAGCCAGACGATGCGCCTGATCATTATCCCACAGGCATTTAAGAATGTACTTCCGGCACTGGTAAATGAATTTATCGTGCTGATTAAAGAGACATCTATCATCGGTTACATCGGTATGATGGACCTGACAAAGGGTGCTATGCTGATTCAGAGCCGTACCTATAATGCGTTCTGGCCATTGATGGCGGCAGCAGCGATCTATCTTGTGATTGTTGGAATCCTTACATGGGGTATGAATAAACTGGAAAGGAGATTGAGAACCAGTGAGCGATAAGAATGTACTGATCCAGGTGAAAGAACTGAAAAAAGCTTTTGGCAGTAATCAGGTTCTTGACGGAATTACAACAGATATCTGTCAGGGAGAAGTAGTAGCGATCATCGGTCCTTCCGGTTCCGGTAAATCTACTTTCCTGAGATCTTTAAATCTTCTGGAGGTTCCGACAGGCGGACAGATTCTCTTTGAGGGAACAGATATCACAGATCCGAAGGTCGATATCAACAGACACCGTCAGAAAATCGGAATGGTGTTCCAGCAGTTTAATCTTTTTCCGCATAAAACGGTAAAACAGAACATTATGCTGGCGCCGGTAGAACTGAAACTGATGACAAAGGAAGAAGCGTCTAAGAAAGCGGATGAGCTTCTGACGCGTGTAGGACTTCCGGACAAAGCCAATGCATATCCGGATATGCTTTCCGGTGGACAGAAGCAGCGTATTGCTATTGCCCGTTCTCTGGCTATGAACCCGGATGTAATGCTCTTTGACGAGCCGACTTCCGCACTCGACCCTGAGATGGTTGGTGAGGTTCTGGAGCTGATGAAGGAGCTTGCACAGTCCGGTATGACCATGGTTGTTGTTACTCATGAGATGGGATTTGCCAGAGAAGTAGCGACAAGAGTTATTTTCATCGACGATGGTAAGATTCAGGAGGAGAACACACCGAAAGAATTCTTCGAGAATCCGAAGAATCAGAGACTGAGAGACTTCCTTTCAAAAGTTTTATAACAGGGAATTATAATGCTGAAAAAATTTAACAGTTTTATAGAGAAATGGATGGCACTGGTAACACCGACATGCCTGTTGGTGGGCGTGTGTTTTCCTGATATTGCCAAATGCGGTCTGCCTTATGTGCCGGCCGTATTTGCATTTATAACATTTGCGGGGGCGCTGAAATCGCGTTTCCGTGACGTGGCGAATGTGTTTCGCCATCCGGGGGCGCTGCTTATCATTATGCTTTTGCTTCATGTTGTGATACCGGCAGCGGCCTGTGGCGCAGGGCATATTTTCTTTGGCGATAATATGGATCTGATCACAGGAATGGTGCTGGAATTTGCAGTTCCTACGGCAGTAGTAAGCCTGATGTGGGTGACAATTTATGAGGGAAACAGCCCGTTATCGTTGTCACTTGTGGTTCTGGATACGGTGCTGGCACCGTTTCTGATTCCGGCTACTTTGCGGATTCTGCTGGGTTCCGCAGTGACGATGGATCCGGCGAAAATGATGCGGGAGCTGGTATTTATGGTGGCACTTCCGGCTATCGCTGCGATGACTTTGAACCAGGTTACAGATGGAAAAGTGATGAAGACATGGCCGGGAAAACTGGCACCTTTTTCCAAGCTGGCATTGATGTTTGTGGTGACCTCTAATTCATCTAAAGTGGCGCCGTATATCAGGAATATGAATATGCAGAGGGTGAAAGTGGCATTGGCAATTCTGGTGCTGGCTGCATCAGGATATGCGCTTGGCTGGCTGGTGGCTCATGTGTTCAGACGTGACCGAAGTACAGCGGTTTCGATGATGTATGGAACAGGAATGAGAAATATCAGCGCAGGAGCAGTGATAGCGGCTGCATATTTTCCGGGAGAGGTGATGTTTCCAGTTATGATCGGGACGTTGTTTCAGCAGGTGCTGGCGGCATTGTTTGGAAAGCTGCTGGCACAGAAGAGTATGAGAACTGCTATAGAGTGAGTTGCATTCGTACTATGTAAAACAGGGACTGTAAGCAGAAATTGATATAAAATATCAATCAGCTTACAGTCCCTGTTTATATTATCAGCATTGGAATATGTTTTTTGCGAAAGAAGAGACAGGTATCTGCTTCTCAATTCTCAGGAGAATCAATCTGCGATTCAGTCTTCTCTGCATTTGAAGCCGCTACATATTTCTTAAGTTCTTTGTAGCAATATTTGATGATTTCTTTACGGGTAATGATACCGATAAAGTATCCCTGATCATCGACAACCGGAACATAATTCTGGTTAATGGCCTTATCAAGCAGATCCTCCATATCGGAGTCTGCGTGAACTGCTTTGTAGGTTGCCCTGCGTGGGATAGCCATGATTGAAATGCCCTCGGCTGTTTTCAGATTTGGGACATTTAAAGTTTTCATCCCCCAGAGCAGATCACCTTCAGAAATGGTTCCTTTATATTTTCCATCCAGACTCAGAAGTGGAATACAAGAGAACTTCCTGTGCTCCATTTTCTCAAGTGTCTGGCGGAGTGTTTCATCTTCAAATATATATGCTACGTCGCTTTTTGGTGTTAAGAAAAACAAAATATTCACTTGTGTATTTACCCCGCTACATTCATTGCGATATGCGCAGATATATCTGGGCATATGTGATTATCTGATATAGATATACTGACGAATCAATATCTGAAATTGTCGGTCAGCATGCTTATGCTTCGGATGATACAGCTATTTCTTACAGAAGCTGTACACCCTTGGCCTCAGCCTCTTTCATAACTTCTTCCGGCCACAGGGAAGCGTGTACTTCACCGATATGAGCTTTTCTGAGGAAGAACATGCAGATACGGGACTGGCCGATACCACCACCGATGGTGTATGGGAGTTCTTTGTTCAGGATTGCTTTCTGGAAAGGAAGCTCGCGTCTGTCGTCGCAGCCTGCGATAGTCAGCTGTTTGTCAAGGGCGTTTTCATCAACACGGATACCCATGGAAGAGAGTTCCAGTGCGATGTCAAGAACCGGATAATAAACGAGGATATCACCGTTTAATTCCCAGTCATCATAGTCCGGCGCACGTCCGTCGTGGCGTTCTCCGTTAGTTAATGTCTTACCAACCTGCATAAGGAATACAGCGCCTTTTTCTTTAACGACTTTGTATTCACGTTCCTTAGGGGTAAGATCCGGATACATGTCAACCAGTTCCTGTGTGCTGACAAATGCGATCTCTCTTGGAAGGATTTCTTCGATATAATCATACTGAACAGCCATATATTTCTCTGTTTTACGAAGAACGCTGTAGATCGCGCGTACTGTGGATACAAGTGTGTCCATGTTGCGCTCTTCTTTGCTGATGATCTTTTCCCAGTCCCACTGGTCTACATATACAGAGTGGATGTTATCCAGGTCTTCGTCTCTTCTGATGGCGATCATGTCTGTGTAAAGACCTTCACCATGAGCGAAACCATATTTCTGTAATGCGTATCTTTTCCATTTGGCAAGAGAGTGTACGATCTCGGCATTCTCTTTCTGTCCTTTGATATCAAAGCTTACCGGGCGTTCTACACCGTTTAAGTTGTCGTTCAGACCGGATGACGGATTTACGAATACCGGAGCGGAAACTCGCAGCAGATTGAGCTTCTGGGAGAGCGTCTGCTGGAAGAAATCTTTCACAGTCTTAATGGCAATCTGGGTATCGTGGAGATTTAAAGCTGACTGATACCCGTCAGGAATTTTAATCTGATCCATTATTGGAATCCTCCTACAATTCTGTATTTGCATATTCCATAGCAAAACAATAAAATATTATAGATATTCTACATTATTTTATTGTTCAGCTATTGATGAATATCCATTAACCATTTGTTACAGATTACTAAGTGAATGGCAACAATCCTGTTACGGTTCATTCAGTTCTCAGTAACACAATCTTTCACTTCGCTATTATAACAGGAAAATATCTGTTTGACAATTTCCACCTTGCAAGATTAGTGTAAAATGTTACAATAAAAATGACAGAAAATCGGATTATGAAACGGACTACGGATAATTATAGAATACAGGGGGAAGATATATGGGAAAGAGATGCCAGGTTTGTGACGGGCCGGTCGTAAATGGAAGATGTAAATATTGTGGAATGCCATATAGAAATGATTTGGAACTGTATCATCTGAATGAAGATCGGTCAGAGCATTATCGCCATGCATCGGCGAAAGTAAGAAAGGCTATGGCCGAGAGCGAGATACCACTGCCGGACAGAAATAAAACGGCAAATAAGTCTTCGAAAACCAGTACGGTAAAAAAGACAGTGCCGAAGGCAAAAACAGAAAAAGTGCAGACTTCAGTAAAAAAAGCGTCGGCAGGACAGAATGTCGGCACTCGTACATATACCACGAATCGAAATCCCGTACAGAAGCGGAAAGAGAAGAAAAAGAGCAAAAAGGGAGCAACTGTATTCTGGATCATTGTTGTAATTTTACTGAGTGTTGCAGCACAGACCGAAGAGTACTGGGATAGTATTGGATATAGAATTGAGTCGTTTATCAATGATGAGTTTGGAATAAATCCCGGCAGTGTTTTTTCAGGCAGCGACAGCGATGATGGGGAAACAGAGACAAAAGACTGGGATAATAAAGTCAGTAAGGTTGCGGAATCAACCGAGAATATTCAGGGCACCGAACCGGATACTTATATTTTCGCGGGAGAAAGTTATGTGGTTGGAGAGAATTATATAAAGACACAAGAAGGCATCTATGGTTTAGAGGATATAGAGTATGAATTTTTAATTGAGCCGGGAGAATATAAGATTAAATCCGGCTGGGAAGAGGTGGCACTGGAGATTAAGTACACTACTGGAAAGAAGAAAACTGTAAAATTTGACGAAGCAGGACAGCAGGAGAGAATGGAATTACATGTAGGGGATGAGGTTACTGCGGTATCTCTGGACGGTCAAGAGAATTATCTTGCATTATATAAAATTCAGCAATATGACGAATAATTTTTTTGCTCTTCCCTTTTACCAGAGTCTGTGCTATACTTGATAAACGTACCACATATAGAATAAATTGTGGACAACGAAAGAAAATAATACTATATCTTGTATATGGGAGCGAAAAGTATGATATATGTAATAAAGAAAGATGGCACAAGAGAAGAGTTTAATTCACAGAAGATCGTAGCGGCAGTAAATAAGTCGGCGGCCAGAATCTTATATACATTTTCTGACAAAGAGAAAGAATTTATCTGCCATTTTGCGGAAGAACATGCAGAAGCACTGGGCAAGAATGAGATACAGATTCAGGAGATGCATAATATTGTGGAAGGAGCACTTGAGAGAGTGAATCCGGCTGTAGCCAAGAGTTATCGTGACTACAGAAATTACAAACTTGACTTTATCCATATGATGGATGATGTATATACGAAGAGTCAGGCAATCCGTTATATCGGTGATAAGAGTAATGCAAATACAGACAGCGCACTGGTTGCTACGAAGCGAAGCCTGATTTTTAATGAACTGAATAAAGAGCTTTATCGTAAATTCTTCATGAACCGTAATGAACTTCAGGCTTGTAAAGATGGTTATATTTATATCCATGACCAGTCAGCACGTCTTGATACCATGAACTGCTGCCTGTTTGATGTGGCATCCGTATTAAGCGGCGGATTCGAGATGGGAAATGTATGGTACAACGAGCCGAAGACATTGGATACAGCGTTTGACGTTATGGGGGATATCATCCTGAGCACCGCTGCACAGCAGTATGGCGGATTTACAGTACCTGAAGTGGATAAGATTCTTGCTCCGTATGCACAGAAGAGCTATGATAAATATATTCAGGAATTTATGAAGTACTCTGATGAGAGCTGGACCGGACGTGAGGAGCGTGCGATTGAGTATGCACTTGATAAAGTCCGCAGAGACTTTGACCAGGGATGGCAGGGAATCGAGTATAAGCTGAATACAGTGGGATCTTCCAGAGGAGATTATCCGTTTGTGACAGTAACTCTTGGACTGGGAACTAAGCAGTTTGAGAAGATGGCAAGTGTATCTCTTCTTGAAGTGCACAAAGGCGGACAGGGTAAAACAGGACGTAAGAAACCGGTGCTTTTCCCGAAGATCGTATTTCTGTATGACGAGAACATTCATGGAAAAGGCAAGATCAGTGAGGATGTATTCGAGGCAGGCGTTGACTGCTCTGCCAAGACAATGTATCCGGACTGGCTTTCTATGTCCGGAAAAGGATATATTTCCAGTATGTACAAGCAGTATGGAAAGGTTATCAGCCCGATGGGATGCCGTGCTTTCTTAAGCCCATGGTATGAACGTGGCGGAATGTACCCGGCAGATGACAAGGATGTGCCTGTATTTGTAGGCAGATTTAACATTGGTGCGGTAAGTCTTCATCTTCCGATGATTCTTGCGAAAGCGAGAGCAGAGAGCAGAGATTTCTATGAGGTACTGGATTTCTATCTTGAGATGATCCGTAATCTTCATATCCGTACGTATGATTATCTTGGACAGATGCGAGCTTCTACCAACCCACTGGCATATTGCGAGGGTGGTTTTTATGGTGGACATCTGAAACCGAATGAGAAGATTGGAAAGATTCTGAAGCCGATGACAGCTTCCTTTGGTATCACAGCGTTGAATGAGCTTCAGGAGCTTTATAATGGTAAATCTATCGCTGAGGACGGACAGTTTGCACTGGATGTTCTGAAATATATCAATAAGAAGGTAAATGAGTTTAAAGAGGAAGATGGTTATCTTTATGCAATTTATGGAACACCGGCAGAAAGTCTGTGTGGTCTGCAAGTTGAACAGTTCCGTAAGATGTACGGTATTGTCAAAGGCGTTTCCGACCGTCCGTATGTGAGCAACAGCTTCCACTGTCATGTAACCGAAGATGTAACCCCGATCGAGAAACAGGATCTGGAGGGACGTTTCTGGGAACTGTGTAATGGCGGTAAGATTCAGTATGTACGTTATCCAATCGGTTATAATCGTGAAGCAATCCGTACACTGATCCGCAGAGCGATGTCTCTGGGATATTATGAAGGAGTTAACCTTTCTCTTGCTTACTGTGACGACTGTGGACATGAGGAGCTTGAGATGGATGTGTGTCCGGTTTGCGGTTCCAAGAACCTGACTAAGATTGACCGTATGAATGGATATCTCTCTTACAGCCGTGTGCATGGTGATACACGTCTGAATGAAGCTAAGATGGCAGAGATTGCGGAACGTAAATCTATGTAAATATAAAAAATATGAAAGTAAAAACCAGGGAGTCTTGCAAATGAAATTATCTGCAAGACTCCCTGGTTTTTTATATGATGGATTCTATATTTTATTATTTAATGATAGTTCCGGTCTTTTCATAATATCCGTCTTTTGCATGAGAGATATCTGTGATAATAGTTCTTCTGCCATCACCCTTTTCAATGAAGGCAATTCCTGCTTCAAATTTAGGGAGCATGGAACCTGGTGCGAACTGGTTCTCATCCATGTATTTCTTTGCTTCATCTACGGTGATGGTGTCAAGATATTCTTCATTGTCCTGACCAAGGTTTAAGCTGACTTTTTCTACACTTGTGAGAATCAACAGGGTATCTGCGTTTAATTCCTCTGCAAGAAGTCCGCTGGAAAGATCTTTCTCGATGATCGCACTTGCACCATGAAGGTCGATTCCCTGTTCCATAACCGGGATACCGCCACCGCCAGCAGCGATTACTATCTGTCCTGCATCTACAAGAGTACGGATTGTTTCAAGTTCTATAATCTTCTGCGGCTTCGGAGCTGCTACGATTCTCTTATAAGTTCCGTCTTCAAGTTTGGTGACGAAATTTCCTTTATTCTCTTCTGCTTCTGCTTCTTCCTCGGTGAGTACACGTCCGATGATCTTCTCTGGTTCTGCGAAAGCATCATCATATGGATCAATTACAACCTGTGTAAGAATAGTTGCAACAGGTTTGTAGATACCACGTGAGATCAGCTCTGCGCGAATAGCAGTCTGAAGGTCATATCCGATATAACCCTGACTCATAGCTGAACATACGGACATAGGTGCAAATGTATAATCCGGATGTGCCTTTCCGAATTCATTCATAGCTGTGTGGATCATTCCGACCTGTGGACCGTTGCTGTGTGAGATCACAACTCGGTTTCCTGCTTCTACAAGGTCTGCAATCGCTTTGGCTGCTTTCTTTGCAGCAATTTTCTGCTCTGGCAAGGTGGTTCCTAATGCTCTGTGGCCCAGTGCAACTACTGTAATTTTCTCGCTCATGGGAAATACCTCGATTCTTTAATATTGTGAAATTTTTGTGCGTTACTGAGAATGGAGTAAACAGTAACGTGTTGTCTAAATATTCAATCACATTGATAAAATACATTATAAAAGACTGGCAGAAGAATTGCAATAGAAAAGTGTCATTGAATATAAACAGTAACTACAAACAGCCCCCGCATTGCTGCGAGGGCTGTTGTATTTTTTTGAGGGGGGAGATAGAGAGTGGTTTTTCATCTATCCAAGACCTATTATATGGGTAAAATATGTTCAAAGTATGTCGAATCTCTGAAAGAAATGGTAAATTTCTAAAAGAATTATAAACAAAAACGAAAAAGAAAAAGTGGTATCTTGTTTTCCGGTCAGATACATGCTAAAGTAGAGTTACATTACTGAATGTAGTGTGAGATCTGTTTCTGCATTCCGCAGAACCGATATTCTTACGTTGCTGATTTACAGTGTAAACAGTGACATTCTTACGGCTGTTTAAAGGAACAGCAATATTTCCAGGCATCGGGTCGGTGCGATGATTTCAAATGATTTCTTATTTGTGCAATTGGGAGAGGGGGAATGTGTATGTCTGTACCCATAATATGTTACTGTTTACGCTGCTTTATGTAATGCGCTTTGCAGGATTAAAGCGCGTGAACAGTAAACTATAATACCACTCAAAAGATGAAATGATGTTATAAGGAATGGATTGGCGGAAATTTTTGTGTGAATATCCGCTGGATAAGAATAAAAAATGAGACAGAATTTCAGGAGATTGAGACTATGAAAAAAAGAATATGGAATCAGTTAAAAAAAGCAGCTGTACTCGCTGCTCTGGCAGGAATAGTGGGAAATTGTGTGGCTTCGGCGTCGGAATTTAGTGCACAGGAGGAGCAGAAAGTTCTGTTAAAACAGAGTGCTCAATGGACAGATGAGAAGAATTTCCAGGCAGAAGTTTGTCTGGAATTAAGTGGGTTAAAAGAACTGTATGCAGAAATAACTAAAAGTGGAAATATCATTTCTGAACAGCAAAATGCGCAGACCGGACAGAACGAACAGGCAGTTGAAACAGAACAGCTTGATGAAGATGGCTATATGAATGAAAAGGTCCAGGCGGAAGAAGAAATGCAGTTGGAGGAAAATGTTCCGTCAGGTGACGAAGATGTTTATGACGAAGATACTCATGAGGAAGATGTTTACGGTGAGGAAGATATTTACCTGAAAGAAAATGATCAGGCCGGAGAAAACGGACAGGCAGAAGAACATAAACAGCCGGAAGAGGAAGGTCGGGGAACAAGTGATGGTCAGAATCCTGAAAGCAGCCAGCAGGCTTCGGATGTCAGATACTTTCTTACGGCATACATATCCGAGTATTTTCAGGTGGATGAAACAGGATTGAAGTATGATATGCAGGCGGAATCTGTGAAAATTCAGAATCAGAAAGGCCAGGAAACAGAAATTACGAAACTTACCTGCGAAGTACCAGTTAAAGATGCACAAGCAGATACATTCAGTCTTAAAATACCGGTTTCACTGAGGGAGAAATATCGGATTTCTCCTGTTTCGGTATCCTATCCGGTGTGCCAGGATAAACTGTCTTTGAAAGAACAGACACAGGAAACACCAGGCGCTTATGTTTGGAAAAAGGCAGAGGATAATGCTCAGGTGCTTGCAGTGAGTGACGCAGCTTCTCTACAGGTGGCAGAGGCAAAGGCAGGGATTGAGGCAGAATTGCAGCCGGAAGTGGATAAAACACGATCTGGACAGAAGATTTCTTATGTATTAACAGTAAGTAACACAGGAGAACTTTCTCTGGAAAATATTGAGGTACGCAGCTCTTTTTCTATGGAGAATATAAAGGCCTCCTGGGAACAGATGGATGGATTTGTGGCAGATAGCGCACAGGGAGTAATTACTGCTTTACAGCCTGGTGAGACAAAGAAACTTCGCATGAACTTGCAACTTACAGAGAATCAGTCAGGAGAACTGATCCATACGGTGACTTTGAAAACCGGATATCCGGGCAAAGATGAGGAGATCAGTTGTCAGACAGATGCGCAAGTGGCAGTAGAGGAATTAAAAGCTGCATTTGAAGTGGAAAAGACAGCGGACAGAACACAGGCATATCCTGGAGATACGATTACTTATCAGATTTGTATCAGAAATACAGGAGAGCGGACACTGCATTCGGTTCTTAGCACAGAGAGATTTCAAAATGCCGGAATTCTGGCGAAATTTGTGCAGAAGGAAGGGGTAACATTAAGCAATAATGGAACACAGGCCTTGATTCCACAGATTGCACCGGGAGAAGCTTTTGCACTTTATGCGACAGTGACGATTCCACAGTATTTTACAAGCCAGGAACTTGTCAATGAGGTGACGGTAATTTCTGATGAGACAGGCAGCCGGATCATGAAATCCCAGTCAAATGTTACTCTGACAACGAATACAAATACAGCGACCGTTACACCGGAGCCTACACCTGTAACAGTGCAGACTTACAGCGATGGATATGGCTATGCGTCAAAGTCTGCCGGTGCATATTCCGCTGCAAGTAAACCAAAGACAGGAGATGAGACGGAAATAGCATTGTATATCGTATTGGGGATTTTTGCAGTGATGTCAGGAATCAGTGCGTTTTATTATCTGAGAAGCCAAAAACGACATTGAAACGGGTGAGGAGGTGTGCTATTCTTATATAGAATAATGTTAGGGTCAAAAGGTTTTTTGACCCTAACTTGATATCACGGATTGCTCCGCAGCTGTGCTGCTCCCGCAATCCTGGTATCATAAAAAACTTCGCCCGAATCCTTCTGAGATTTCGGGTTGGCAGGAAATGATATGGAGGATTAAAATGAAATTAGTATCCTTATTAGAAAGACTGGAATATACATGCCTTCAAGGCAGTACAGACCAGGAAGTAAAGAATGTTATTTACGACTCCCGAAAAGTCGAAGAAGGTTCTCTTTTTATCTGTATCAGAGGTGCGGTAGTGGACGGTCATAAATTTGCTCCGGATGTGATCGCAAAAGGAGCAAAGGTACTGGTTGTAGAGGAAGCTGTAGAAGCACCGGAAGATGTAACCGTTATTCTTGTGAAAGATACAAGATATGCAATGGCATTTATTTCCGCTGCATATTTTGGCCATCCGGCGGAGAAACTTAAAACAATCGGTATTACAGGAACTAAGGGAAAGACGACTACTACTTATATGGTAAAATCCATTCTGGAAAATGCCGGATATAAAGTAGGTCTGATCGGAACTATCGAGGCAATCATTGGTGATAAAGTGATTCCGGCGAAGAATACAACTCCTGAATCCTATATGATCCAGGAATACTTCCATGAGATGGTAGAGGCTGGATGTGACTGTGTTGTTATGGAAGTTTCTTCTCAGGGACTGATGCTTCACAGAACGCAGGGATTTATCTTTGATTTCGGTATCTTTACAAATATTGAGCCGGATCATATCGGACCGAATGAACACAAAGATTTTGATGATTATCTCAGATGCAAATCCTTATTGCTGAAACAGTGCAAAGTTGGAATCGTAAACAGGGATGATGAACATTTCGAGAAGCTTATAGAAGGTCATACATGCAGTCTGGAGACTTATGGATTTTCGCCGGAAGCAGACCTTCGCGCAGAAGATGCAAAACTGGTCGGAGGAAAAGGTTATCTGGGAATTTCCTACCATTTAAAAGGACTTCTGGATTTCCACGTAGAAATTGATATTCCAGGTAAGTTCAGTATTTATAATTCACTGACAGCAATTGCAATCTGCCGCCATTTCAAAGTTTCAGAGGAGAATATCCTGAAAGCTTTAAAGGTAGCGAAAGTAAAAGGCCGTATCGAGATGGTGAAAGTTTCTGATGACTTTACACTGATGATTGATTATGCTCACAATGCAATGGCACTTGAGAGTCTTCTGACAACGCTGAAAGAATATCATCCGCACAGACTGGTGTGTCTGTTTGGATGCGGAGGCAACAGGTCAAAGCTTCGCCGCTATGAAATGGGAGAAGTTTCAGGAAAGCTTGCAGACCTTACGATTATCACTTCCGATAATCCACGTGATGAAGAACCTCAGGCAATCATTGATGATATCAAAGTCGGCATGGCAAAAACAGATGGAAAATATGTGGAGATCGCTGACAGAAAAGAAGCAATCGCCTATGCCATCCATCATGGCGAACCTGGTGATATCATTGTTCTGGCAGGTAAGGGACATGAGGACTATCAGGAAATCAAAGGAAAGAAATATCCGATGGATGAACGTGTTCTGATCGCAGATATTCTTGCAGGAAAATAATAACAGGAAAGAGTTCATGATATACGCTGATATAATAATTGATATTTCCAGTGATAAACTGGACCGGAGCTTTCAATATCGTGTACCGGAAAGACTAGAGCAGGAGATAAAGGTGGGGATGGTAGTATCCATCCCCTTTGGAAACGCCAGCCAGCCACGTAAGGGATATGTGACAGGATTATCAAGAGAGCCTAAGATCGACGCTGAAAAAATAAAAGATATCTGTGAGATCAGCAGTGGCGAAGAGACGACAGAATCCCGTCTGATCGCATTGGCAGCCTGGATGAGAGAAAACTATGGTTCTACTATGATCCAGGCTTTAAAAACGGTACTTCCCATTCAGGAGAAGATAAAGGCAAAAGAGAAGAAATATATCTGCCTGGACATTCCGGAAGAGGAGGGGCATAAACTGCTTGCGGATCTTGAGAAGACAAGATTCCGGGCAAGGACAAGACTCCTGAGGGAACTTCTTGAGAAGAAGAGACTGGATTTTACTTTTGCCTCAAAGGAATTGGGGGCTACATCTGCTGTTGTAAAAAAAATGCAGGAGCAGGGCGTTATACGCATAGAATATGATGAAATAATGCGAAATTCATTAAATACCGGCGATATCGTGGCTGAGGATTCACTGCCTCTTACGGATGAACAGGAAACAGCGGTAAAACAGATTCTGGAAGAGTGGGAAAAGCCATTTCCCCGTCCAATGTTGATTGAGGGCGTGACAGGAAGTGGGAAAACCCAGGTATATATGAAATTGATCGAGAGCACGATCGCCCAGGGAAAACAGACAATAGTCCTGATTCCTGAGATCGCGCTTACTTATCAGACTGTGCGCAGATTTTACGCGAGGTTTGGCGATAAGGTGTCGGTAATCAATTCCAGACAATCCCAGGGAGAACGTTATGATCAGTTTAAACGTGCAAAAAGGGGAGAAGTTCAGGTGATGATCGGGCCAAGATCAGCATTGTTTACGCCGTTTGGCAATCTGGGGCTGATCATTATTGATGAAGAACATGAGCCTAGTTATAAGAGTGAAAGCAGTCCACGTTACCATGCAAGGGAAACATCCATTAAGAGAGCCAGTCTGGAGAATGCGAGAGTCGTAATGGGATCGGCAACACCATCTGTGGAAGCTTACAGTCAGGCAATGAAAGGTGTTTATGGTCTTGTCAGATTAAATGCCAGATATGGAAGCAGACCTATGCCGCAGGTATCTATCGTAGATCTGCGAGAGGAATTAAAAGCCGGCAACAGATCTGTACTCAGCAGAGAATTGAGGGAAAAGATGAAACTCCGGTTTGAGAAGAAAGAGCAGGTGATACTCTTTCTGAACCGCAGGGGATATGCGGGGTTTGTTTCCTGTCGTTCCTGTGGACATGTGATGAAATGTCCGCATTGCGATGTCTCGTTATCAGAACATAATAATGAAAGACTTTTATGCCATTATTGTGGATATGAGATCAGAAAACCTCAGGCATGTCCGGTATGCGGATCACCTTATATCGGTGGCTTCAAGGCCGGAACGCAGCAGATCGAGAAAGTGGTAAGAGAGACTTTTGTGGGAGTCCGTACGCTTAGAATGGACTTTGATACAACAAGAACGAAGGGCAGTTATGAGAAGATTCTGGCATCTTTTGCCAGACATGAGGCGGATGTGCTGATTGGAACGCAGATGATCGTCAAAGGTCATGACTTTCCGGATGTGACACTGGTAGGTGTTGTTGCGGCAGATTTGTCATTGAATGCAGAGGATTATCGGTGCGCAGAGCGGACATTCCAGCTCTTGTGTCAGGCAGCAGGACGTGGCGGCCGTGGTGAGAAACCGGGAGAAGCAGTGATACAGACGTATCATCCGGATCATTACAGTATCCAGGCAGCAGCGGTGCAGAATTATGAGGCTTTCTATGAGGAAGAAATGAGTTATCGCACGCTTATGGATTATCCGCCGGCTGCACATATGATGGCAGTTCTTGGATCGAGTCCGTCAGATGAGATTCTGGTTCAGGCAATGCATTATCTGAAACTGTACATACAAAGGATTTACAAAGAAAACGACCTTCATGTAATAGGACCGGCGTTTGCGGCAGTTGGAAAAGTGAAGGATATTTACAGACAGGTGATTTATTTAAAACACGAAGATTATCAGGTATTGGTCAGAATCAAAGACCAGCTTGAAAAATATATAGAGATAAATTCCGGTTTCAGGAATATATATATACAGTTTGATTTTAGTTAATTAACGAAGCAGAAGAAAAGGAGAATGAAGAAATGGCACTTAGAACAATCAGAGTAGAAGGCGACGAAGTACTTACAAAGGTCAGCAGACCGGTGGATAAAATGACACCAAGAATCCATGATCTGATTACAGATATGCTTGACACCATGTATGATGCGATGGGTGTTGGCCTCGCTGCACCGCAGGTGGGAATTCTCAAGCGTATCGTTGTAATTGATATAGGAGAAGGCCCGATCGTGCTGATTAATCCTGAGATCATTGAGAAATCCGGAGAGCAGACTGGTGACGAGGGATGCTTAAGCGTTCCTGGAATGGCAGGACAGGTAACACGTCCGAATTATGTAAAGGTAAAAGCACAGGATGAGGATATGAATGAGGTAGAATACGAAGGAGAAGGCCTCCTTGCACGTGCATTCTGTCACGAACTGGATCATCTGGATGGACATATGTATACAGAGCTGGTAGAGGGAGAACTTCACCATGTTTCTTATGATGAAGATGAGGAATAATATTCTGATTGCATAAATTCGCATCGGATTTCTAGTATACCAACAAGTTGATTTCTTGAACAACCTTACGTTTAAATTTCTTATTTCTGCGTTGTCGTCGGTCGCCGTAGCCACCGCTACGCCCCTCTCCTCCGCCTTGAAATAAAAAATTTATCCTGCAAGATTGTTTCAAGAATCAACTTGTCGGCACACAATAATAATGCAAATATACGTCAGTATGAATACACAGCAGAAAGAAAAGGTGACATATAATTATGAAAACAGTATTTATGGGAACTCCGGATTTTGCAGTGCCGCCATTACGTGCACTGGTGGAAGCCGGATATGAGGTTGCAGCAGTAGTAACCCAGCCTGATAAACCAAAAGGAAGAGGCAAGACATTACTGCCGACACCTGTAAAAGAAGAGGCTCTTATGCATGAGATTCCTGTATATCAGCCGCGGAAGGTAAGAAATAATCCGGAATTTCTGGAGACTTTGAAAGAAATCAATCCGGATATCATCATTGTTGCTGCTTTTGGACAGATTATTCCAAAAGAAGTTCTGGAACTTCCGAAGTTTGGATGCATTAATATTCATGCATCACTTCTTCCGAAATACAGAGGTGCAGCCCCGATTCAGCAGGCAGTAATTGACGGAGAAAAAGAATCCGGTGTTACGATCATGCAGATGGGAGAAGGCCTTGATACCGGAGATATGATCTCAAAGATCGTGATTCCGTTATCACCGGAAGAAACAGGCGGAAGTCTGTTTGGAAAACTTGCACAGGCGGGAGCAGAGCTGCTTATCAAAACTTTGCCATCCATTGAGCAGGGAACAGCAGAATTTGAGAAACAGCCACAGGAGAGTCCGACACCATACGCATCCATGATCACCAAGCAGATGGGACATATGGATTTTAACAGACCGGCAGAAGAGCTGGAACGTCTTGTACGCGGGCTGAATCCATGGCCGAGTGCTTATACTTTTATTAATGGAAAAACTCTGAAAGTATGGAAATGTAAGGTCAGTGCAGAAGAAACAGATGCTGCACCGGGAACGGTATTTCTGACAGATAAAGATGGAATTCATGCCGCATGTGGACAGGGGGCGCTGATTCTTACAGAAGTACAGTTAGAAGGAAAGAAACGTATGGATACAGAGGCTTTCCTTCGTGGATATCATATTGAAAACGGAACTTGTTTTACAGATCATAAGGGGTGATTAGATGTACGGATATTATTTTGATCCTACTTATTTTTTACTGGTCATAGGAATGCTGTTATCTCTGGCTGCATCAGCAAGGGTAAAGAGTACATTTGCTATTTACAGCAGGGTGCGCAGTGCATCAGGACTTACAGGGGCGGAAGCTGCCAGAAGGATTCTTCATATGGCCGGAATCACTGATGTTACGGTTGTGCCGATATCAGGCAGCCTGACGGACCACTATGATCCGAGAAATAAGAGACTGGCACTTTCGCAGGATGTATATGACAGAACATCCGTTGCTGCTATTGGAGTTGCGGCCCATGAATGCGGGCATGCGATCCAGGATGCAACAAACTATGTACCGCTGAACCTGCGTTCTGCGATCGTACCGGTGGCGAATATTGGATCAACACTTTCCTGGCCATTATTTCTGGCAGGCTTGATTTTCTCTATTCGGCCACTTTTAACTCTTGGAATCATACTGTTCACTTTTGCAGTTCTTTTCCAGCTCGTGACGCTTCCGGTAGAATTTAATGCTTCTTCCAGAGCGCTGAAAATGCTTGGAAGTTCCGGAATGCTTGGAACAGATGAAGTAAAAGGAGCAAAGAAAGTTCTTACAGCAGCAGCACTTACTTATGTTGCTGCGCTTGCTGCATCTATTCTGCAGCTTTTAAGATTGATCATACTGGCCGGAGGAAGAGACCGTGACTAATGGAATAAATACCAGAGAACTGATATTACAGATTTTACTGGAAATTGAGGAAGAGGGAAAACACAGTCACATTGCGATTCGTAATGCCCTCTCCAAATACCAGTTCCTTCCAAGACAGGAGAGAGCTTTTATCACCAGAGTATGTGAGGGAACTCTGGAATATCGTATTTTAATAGATTATATAATTGATTCTTATTCAAAAGTAACTGTAGATAAAATGAAACCCGTAATCAGGGAAATCTTAAGAAGTGCTGTGTATCAGATCCGTTTTATGGATAGCGTACCAGACAGTGCCGTATGTAATGAGGCTGTGAAGCTGGCACAAAGAAAAGGTTTTTACAGCCTGAAACCGTTTGTCAACGGAGTGCTTCGGACGATTGCAAGAGAATGGAAGAATCTGAAGCTTCCGTCCAGGGAGGAGAATCTGGTCAGATATTTATCTGTCAGATATTCCATGCCGGAAACACTGGTAAACCGCTGGCTTGCGGATTACGGTGAAGAGAAGACAGAGAAAATTCTTGCAGATTTCCTGACAGAGAAGCCAATCACTGTGAGATGCAGAACACATAAATTCCCACAGGAAGAGATTTATCAGAGTCTTATAGATCAGGGAGTGGAGGTAAAACCGGCACCGTATCTTCCATATGCATATGAAATTTCAAATTATAACCATATTCTGGCGCTGGATGCCTTTATCCATGGAAAAATCCAGGTGCAGGATGTAAGTTCTATGCTGGTTGCAGAAGTTGCCAATCCACAGAAAGGTGACTACATTATCGATATGTGTGCAGCTCCTGGAGGAAAAAGTCTCCATGTGGGAGATAAAATGGGAGATTATGGAACCGTAGATGCCAGAGATGTAAGCCAGTATAAGGTAGACCTGATTGAAGAAAACATTCACAGAACAGATTCTATCAATGTACAGGCACATGTGATGGATGCCACAGTATTTGATGTGGATTCAGAGCTGAAAGCGGATATTGTTCTTGCAGATGTTCCATGTTCCGGATATGGAGTGATTGGCAAGAAGCCGGAGATCAAATACAGGGTAACTCCGCAGAAGCAGGAAGAGATTGTAATCTTACAGAGGACGATCCTGGATCGTGCCGCTGAGTACGTGAAACCGGGTGGAGCGCTGATCTTTAGTACCTGTACGATTGCGAAGGAAGAGAATGAAGAGAATATGATGTGGTTTATGAATAATCATCCATTTAAACTGGAGAGTATTGATCCATATCTGCCGGAAGAACTGCATTCAGAGACGACAGCGCTTGGATATCTTCAGCTTTTGCCGGGAGTACACAAAACGGACGGCTTCTTTATTGCGAAATTCAGGAGAAAATAAATAATGACAGATATTAAGTCAATGACAATAGATGAATTAAAGGAACTGATGACTGCTCTGGGTGACAAGCCGTTTAGGGCTAAGCAGATATACAGCTGGCTACATGAACATCTTGTGACTTCGTATGATGAGATGACGAATCTTTCCAAAAGTCTGCGAGAGAAGCTGAAAGAGTACCCGATCACAGCACTTGAGGTGGTGGATGTACAGACATCTAAGATTGATGGCACACAGAAATATCTGTTTCGCCTCAGTGATGGAAATGTGATCGAGAGTGTTCTGATGAGATATAAACATGGAAATTCTGTCTGTATCTCCTCGCAGGTAGGCTGCCGTATGGGATGCAGATTTTGTGCATCTACGATTGGTGGTCTGACCAGATGCCTTCTGCCGTCAGAGATGTTGGATCAGATTTACAGGATACAGGCGCTGACAGGAGAACGAGTATCAAATGTTGTAGTGATGGGAACAGGAGAACCCCTTGATAATTATGAAAATCTTCTTAGGTTTATACATATCCTGACAGAAGATGGCGGGCTTCATATCAGTCAGAGAAACCTGACTGTTTCCACCTGTGGACTGGTTCCGAAGATTTATGATCTTGCAAAAGAGAAACTTCAGATGACACTTGCACTTTCCCTTCATGCGCCAAATGATGTAAAACGCCGGGAACTGATGCCGATTGCCAATAAATACAGTATGGATGAGGTTTTGCAGGCCTGTCGTCATTATTTTGAAGAAACAGGGCGCAGGATCACATTTGAATACAGTCTGGTAGCGGGAGTAAATGACAGTGATGAGGATGCCAGAGAGCTTTCCGGCAGAATCAAAGATATCAACTGTCATGTAAATCTCATTCCTGTAAACCCGATCAAGGAACGTTCCTATGTGCGTTCAACCCGCCAGGCGGTGGAGAATTTCAAAATAAAACTTGAAAAATGTGGAATAAATGTTACTATTAGAAGGGAAATGGGCAGTGATATCGACGGTGCCTGTGGACAGTTAAGAAAAAGTTATATGGAAAAAACAGAAAGCGAGAAGTGACATGAGGATATATTCAGCTACTGATGTCGGACAAAAGCGGAAGATGAACCAGGATTATGTGTTCGCCTCCGCTGAGCCGGTTGGGAATCTTCCGAATCTGTTTGTCGTTGCAGACGGAATGGGTGGTCATAATGCAGGAGATTATGCATCCTCCCATGCAGTTACATCTATGGTGGAGGAGATCCGCCAGGATGCGGATTTTAATCCAATCAAGGTGATTCGTCATGCCATTGAATGTGTGAATACCGAAATTCTTACTCAGGCACAGCAGGATGAAAAACTGAGAGGAATGGGAACTACAATGGTAGCTGCTACGATTGTGGGACATTATGCTTATGTGGCAAATGTAGGTGACAGCAGACTTTATGTAGTCGGCGAACAGATCCAACAGATAACAAAAGATCACTCATTGGTGCAGGAGATGGTAAGGATGGGAGAACTTGATGCAGAGCAGGCAAGAAAACATCCTAAGAAAAATATCATTACAAGAGCGCTTGGAGCGGAAAAGACAGTAGATATTGATTTCTTCGATCTGAAACTGGAACCAGGAGATGTGGTTTTGATGTGTTCGGATGGACTGAGCAATATGGTTGAGGACAGTCAGATGCTGGAAATCATTTCTGACACTGATACAGATCTGGATGAAAAAGGCAGGATACTTATCAGAGAAGCAAACCGTAACGGCGGCAAGGATAATATTGCAATTGTTTTGATAGAACCATTCGCAGATGAGGTGAAAGCATGTTAAAAACGGGAACGATCATAGCCGAACGCTATGAGATATTAGGTAAAATTGGTACCGGCGGAATGGCGGACGTATACAAAGCAAAAGACCATAAGCTGAATCGGTTTGTTGCTGTAAAAGTTCTTAAGCCGGAATTTCGTGAGGATACAACATTTATCCGCAAATTCAGAAGTGAAGCCCAGGCGGCAGCAGTTCTGACACATCCAAATATAGTCAACGTGTTTGATGTCGGAGATGACAACGGCGTTTACTATATTGTTATGGAACTGATAGAGGGAATTACTCTTAAGGAGTATATTTCCAAGAAAGGGAAACTCTCTGTAAAAGAAGCGACAAGTATTGCGATTCAGGTGTCTATGGGACTTGAGGCAGCACACAGTCATGGAATCGTACACCGTGATGTGAAACCGCAGAACATTATCATCTCTATGGATGGTAAGGTAAAAGTTACAGATTTTGGAATTGCGAGAGCGGCATCTTCTAATACGATAAGCTCTAATGTAATGGGATCTGTTCATTATAGTTCACCGGAACAGGTACGTGGCGGATACAGCGATGAGAAGAGCGATATTTATTCACTTGGTATCACCATGTATGAGATGGTTACCGGCAAGGTTCCATTCGACGGGGATACAACAGTAGCAATCGCTATCAAGCATCTTCAGGAAGAGATGGTCCCGCCGAGTGTCTACACAGAGGAACTGCCACACAGTCTGGAACAGATCATTCTGAAATGTACACAGAAGAGTGTTGACCGCCGTTATCAGAATATGGAGGATGTGATCGCAGATCTGAAACATTCTCTTATTGATCCACAAGGGGATTTCGTAACTCTGACATCAGTAGATAATGAAGCAAAAACTGTTGTAATTTCAGATAAAGAGCTCGGCGAGATCAAGCATATGCCAAAGCAGATCGCGAAATCAGAACCGGAAGCTCTGGAAGAAGAAATCAATGAGACTGATTATGATGATGAACCGGAAGAGAAGTCTCGCAGAAAGAAATCAGGAAAGACTGAGAAGAAGAAAAAAGGCGGCGGTCATGGATTGACGATCGCAGTGCTTCTTCTGGGAGTTGTGATTCTTATTGCAATCATCCTCGTTGCAGGAAAAGCATCCGGATTACTTGGAAGCAAGAGTCAGACAGAGACAAAGACAGAAACAACAGATACATCGAAAACTGACGATGACGGAATGGTTACTGTACCGAATCTCGTAGGAAAGACAGAGGATGAGGCAAAGAATATCACAAAAGATATGAAACTTGGTATCCAGCCGATGGGTGAGGAAGCTTCCACTCAGGCGAAGGGAACGATTTCTTCCCAGGATATTCCACAGGGAAGTAAGGTAGAACAGTATACGACCATTAAATATTATATCAGTAAGGGTGCGCAGCAGATCACAGTTCCTGATGTAGATGGACAGACTGGTGTGGATGCACAGCAGACTCTTGAAGATATGGGATTGACCGTTAATGTTCAGAAAGAATACAGCGAATTAAATGATGATGGCACTCCGCTTGTTGATCCTGGATATGCATATTCTACAACTCCGGATGCCGGAGCATCTGTTTCAGCAGGTGATACAGTTACACTGGTTGTCAGCCGGGGTGTTGACTATGGTGACAGTGTAGAAGTTCCGAGTGTTGTCGGAATGACAAAGAATGATGCAGTTACTACTTTTGGTAAATTCCTCAATGTAGAAGTAAAAGAGGAAAGAAGTACAGATGTAGCTGCCGGAGAGGTAATCTCTCAGGAACCGGAAGCTGGCAACTGGGAAGATCCGGATACAGTTAATGTTGTGATCACAGTAAGTACGGGAGATCAGGATCCTGCATCTGTGCAGAATACGGATACTGCAAATGCAGCAGGTACATCAGACAGTGCAGCACAGACAACTGATACTGCATCAACAGATAACAGCGCGGCTGTGGCAGCAGGAGAAGTGTGGAAATGTACCCAGACTCTGAATACTCCGGCAGGATATACAGGTGGCCCGGTCCGTCTGGAACTGATTCAGAATGTAAATGGAACACCGACAGCATCTGTTGTTTTGCAAGATCAGGTAATACAGTTCCCATATGATCTGGATATCACAGGAGCACCTGGTATCAGTGAAGGTACTTTATATCTGTCCGAGCAGATTAACGGAACTTATCAGGAACTTGGAAATTATTCCATTACGTTCGCTAAGGCAGAGTAATCCATGCAGGGAAAGATAATTAAAGGGATTGCAGGATTTTATTACATCTATGCAGAGAATGATGAGATTTATGAATGCAAAGCCAAAGGAATATTCAGAAAAGATAAACAGAAACCTCTTGTCGGGGATAACGTGGAAATTGAAGTTTTGGATGAACAGGAGAAGGAGGGCAGTGTAACTGCCATCCTTCCCAGAAAAAATTCACTGATCCGTCCGGCGGTTGCCAATGTAGATCAGGCGTTTGTGATTTTTGCAATGGAGAATCCGAAACCTAATTTTATGTTGCTGGATCGTTTCCTGATCATGATGGAGAAGGAAGAAGTTCCGGCAGTGATATGTTTTAATAAGAAAGATCTCGCAAAACAGGAAGAACTGGAACTTTTGTATGAGACATATAAGAGTTGTGGATATCATGTGATTTTTTCCAGCACTTTCAACGGAGACGGACTGGATGAAATCCGGGAGATTCTCCAGGGAAAGACAACAGTAGTTGCCGGTCCTTCAGGTGTGGGAAAATCCTCAATTACTAATGCATTGCAGGAAAATGTACAGATGGAAACAGGGGAAATAAGTAAGAAGTTAAAGCGTGGAAAACATACGACACGCCATTCGCAGGTAATTCCGGTAGGACATGACACCTATCTGATGGATACGCCTGGATTTTCTTCTTTATACCTTACGGATATAGAAGAACAGGAGCTTAAAGATTATTTTCCGGAGTTTCGTAAATATGAAGATCAGTGCAGATTTCAGGGATGCAGGCATATCCATGAACCGGACTGTGGCGTAAAGAAAGCGTTGGCTGAACACAAAATCAGTCAGCTTCGATATGAAGATTACCTGGGACTTTATGACGAATTAAAAGAGAAAAGGAGATTCTAATTATGTATCAGTTGTGCCCTTCTATTTTATCGGCAGATTTTAACCGTTTGGGCGAACAGATTAAAATTCTGGAGAAGGAAGGGATCGAATGGCTCCATATTGATGTTATGGATGGTGATTTTGTACCAAGCATCTCTTTTGGAATGCCGGTGATCAAGTCTATTCGAAAGGAATCAAAGATGTTCTTTGATGTACATCTTATGGTGACTGAGCCTGAGAGATATATCAGAGACTTTGTTGAATGTGGTGCAGATTCTATTACAGTGCATGCAGAAGCATGTGAAGATTTAGAGAGAACAATTGAACAGATCCGTGAAGCCGGTGTGAAAGTAGGAATTTCTATCAAACCTGCTACGCCTGTAAATGACATCAGTCATATGCTTCAGGATGTGGACATGGTTCTTATTATGACTGTACAGCCGGGATTTGGCGGACAGAAATATATGGATGAATGCACAGAGAAAATTAAGGAAGTACGTGAACTGATCGAAGCTGAGAATCTGGATGTAGATGTTCAGGTTGATGGCGGAATCAATGATGAGACAATGGAAACAGTGTTGACAGCAGGTGCAAATCTGCTGGTAGCCGGTTCTTATGTTTTCAAGGGCAATCTGGAGAAAAATGTAAAACATGCAAAAGAACAGATGGATGAGATCATAAGAAAAATTGACTGAGGAACAGCATGATAGATACGATAATTGTAAGCGGGGGCAATATCCAGAGTGATTTTGCCCTCTATTTTTTAAAAAAGAATATAGAAAAAGCCGGAAGAGAAAATATACGTCTGATCGCGGCGGACCGCGGTCTGGAGTTCTTTCTGGATTATCTGATCTTACCGGATGTAGTGATTGGAGACTTTGACAGCCTTTCGGAGGATGGAAAAAATTTTCTGGAAATGCAAAACGAAGATATTCCATACGGTGGGATGCTGGAGTGGAAATTGCAAAAAGGTGAAGGAAAAGTAGTCGAAGTCGTGCGTCTGCGTCCTGAGAAGGATGATTCCGATACACAGTCTGCAATGAACTATGCAATCCAAAATGGCGCGAAAGAAATTGTGATCCTCGGCGTGACAGGAAACAGAGTAGATCATCTGATGGCGAATTTCGGTCTGCTCATCCTGGCGCAGAAACAGGACACAGAGGTGGCACTGGCAGATCGCTATAATTACATGAAGCTCATCCCCAGCGGAACAATTCTTAAAAAAGCAGAACAGTTTGGAAAGTACGTGTCATTTTTCCCGTTGGGAGGAGATGTGACAGGTCTGACACTGGAAGGATTTAAATATCCTCTGGATAAATACCACCTGACAACTGCTGACAGCGGACTGACAGTCAGCAATGAAATCAGTGAGGAATATGCAAAAGTAACTTACGAATCAGGGACACTTCTTATGATTATGTCGCGAGATTAACCGAATCAGGTAAGTCCCCTGCTTCATTTTATTTTTCATATCTCTTGTATCGCCGATATTGTCACATGTGCAGTGAACAGCAACTTGCACATCATAAGGGGTTATGATAAAATAATGAAAGTATTTGTGTAAAAATATAAAAGATGACAAAAGTAAAGGGCTCTTTTGCCTTTGCCATCATACAATTTGATCTGATGCGATTATCATAAGATCAGTACATTAAAAGGAGAAATATTAAAGAGATGAAACTGGGAATTGTTGGATTACCAAACGTTGGAAAAAGTACATTATTTAACTCGTTGACAAAAGCAGGAGCAGAATCCGCAAACTATCCATTCTGTACGATCGACCCGAACGTAGGTGTCGTTACTGTGCCGGATGAGAGACTGAAACTTCTGGGTGATTTTTATCATTCTAAAAAAGTGACACCTGCTGTGATTGAATTCGTAGATATCGCAGGGCTTGTAAAAGGAGCATCCAAAGGTGAAGGACTTGGAAACCAGTTCCTTGCAAACATCCGTGAGGTAGATGCAATCGTTCATGTGGTACGTTGCTTCGAGGATTCAAATGTCATCCATGTAGATGGAAGTATTGATCCTCTTCGTGATATTGAAACAATCAACCTTGAGCTGATCTTCTCAGACCTTGAGATTCTTGAGAGAAGAATCGCTAAAGTTACAAAGACAGCACGTATGGACAAAGAGGCTGCCAAGGAACTTGATTTCCTTCAGAAAGTAAAAGCTCATCTGGAAGATGGCAAGATGGCAATCACTATGGAACTTGAGAGCGAAGATGAAGAAGGCTGGATGGCTACTTACAATCTGCTCACATGGAAACCAGTGATCTATGCGGCAAATGTTGCAGAGGATGATCTGGCTGATGACGGTGCGAATAATGCGCATGTACAGGCAGTACGCAAATATGCGGCAGAACAGAACAGTGAGATTTTTGTAATCTGTGCAGAGATCGAAGAAGAGATTTCCGAACTGGATGAAGATGAAAAGAAAATGTTCCTCGAAGATCTTGGATTAACAGAATCTGGTCTTGAGAAACTTGTAAAAGCAAGTTATCATCTCCTTGGACTGATGAGTTTCCTTACTGCCGGTGAAGATGAGACAAGAGCATGGACCATTAAGATCGGTACAAAAGCTCCTCAGGCAGCAGGTAAGATCCATACAGATTTTGAGCGAGGATTTATCAAAGCTGAAGTTGTAAATTATCAGGATCTTCTGGACTGCGGTTCCTATGCAGGCGCCAGAGAGAAAGGTCTTGTAAGAATGGAAGGTAAAGAATACATTGTACAGGATGGAGATGTAATTTTATTCCGTTTCAATGTATAATAAACGGGTGATATATGGAAATGTCGATACGTTTTCCGGGACTTGACCTGGTTTTGAGTTATGTGCCCCGTTCATTTCAGATATTTGGAATGGAGTTTACCATTTATGGTGTGCTGATCGCAATCGGTGCACTTCTGGGGATGGGGCTTGTGACACTTGAGGCGAAACGAAGTGGGGAAGACCAGAATAAATATCTGGATATGACGATTATTTCGCTTTTGTTCTCTGTGGTCGGTTCCAGGCTGTTTTATGTGGCTTTTTCATGGGAACTTTATAAGGGAAATTTAAATGAAATCCTGGATTTTCGAAATGGTGGATATGCTTTCTATGGAGGCCTGCTTGCCGGCTGCTGTGCAGCGGCAGTATTTTGCAAACTTGCAAAGATGTCATTCTGGCGGGCAGCGGATATTGCAAGTCTGGGAATTCTTCTGGGGCAGATAATCGGACGATGGGGAAATTTTTTTAACAGAGAGTCCTTTGGAGAATATGCAGATTTTCCATGGGTAATGCAGCTTCCACTTTCTGCTGTGCGCTCGGGGGAAGTTTCCGGAAATATGCGTGATAATCTGCTGACTGTAGATGGGATTTCATATATTCAGGTACAACCGGTTTTTCTCTATGAAAGTCTGTGGTGCCTGATTTTATTGCTGTTATTACTGGCTCTTAGAAGGAAGAAAAGATTTGAGGGGGAATTATTTATGATCTATCTGGCAGGATATGGTCTCGGAAGATTCTTCTTCGAATGGCTCAGAACAGATAAACTTTATATTCCGGGAACAAAACTGGGAATTTCTCTGATAATTTCTGCGGCATTGTTCATCATCTGCACACCGGTAGTGATCGTGCGTGGAGTGATGACACAGAAAAGAGATGCCATACGCAGGCGGAGGAGAAAACGTTTTCTGCTGGATGAAATCCGGAAAAAAGAGAATGAGGAGCAGAAAGATACTTCTGAAGTCAGTACCGAACTGAAAATAAAAGCACAGTCAGGTACTGATAAAGAGGTCAGCCTGTTGAAGTTAAATAAGGAACATCTGAATGCAGATATAGATGAGAATACAGACATAAGTAAGAATGCAGAATCAGAGACAAAGATGCAGGCGGATGCAGACAGAAATCAGGAAATACAAAATCTACCAGAAGAACAGAAGCAAGATGTGCAGAGTATTCCATCAGAGATAAATGATCAGCTTGAGAAGAATAAAAATGCTGATAAAAAAGAAACGCAGACAAAAGTAGCTGAAAAAAAATCAGAAGATTCGGATGAAAATGTGAACTGGGAAAACTCAGAATATGCACATATTCCAGAAGAGTGGAGGCAACATGTGGGAAATTCTCCCACAAATTCTAAAGAAGATGTATAAAAAACAACAGATCTGAAAGTTGAGTGGGGTGAAAGTGGTATTTCATCCCACTTTTTACGTATAAAATTTATATTTTTTCTTAAAAATAAGGTTATTTCATAAATGTTAACAGAGTTCTAAATTTCAAAAATCTGTTTCTCCCCCTTGTTTTTTCAGCCTAAATAGTTTAGAATAAACACATAAGTGGTAGAAAGTGGTGAATAGTGGTGGTGAATGGGGGAATAATGGCAGAGAAGACCATTACCACCTGAGAAATCTGAAGGGGAGAATCAGATTTCGTGAGAGTAGGTGAGTAACATGTTCATGGGAGAGTATAACCACACGATCGACGCGAAGGGGCGCCTGATCATTCCTTCTAAATTCAGGGAACTCTTAGGGGAAGAGTTTGTTTTGACAAAAGGACTTGATGGCTGTCTTTCTATTTATCCGATGGATGAATGGGAATCCTTTGAAATGAAACTCAGAGCATTACCACTTACAAATAAAAATGCGAGAACTTTTTCACGATTTTTTGTTGCCGGAGCAACTACATGCGAACTGGACAAACAGGGGCGAATCCTTGTACCGCAGACTCTGCGTGAATTTGCAGGTTTAGAGAAGGATGTAGTTCTGACTGGTAATCTGAACAGGATCGAAGTTTGGAGCAAAGAAAAGTGGAGCGAGAACTGTAATTATGATGACATGGACAGCATTGCAGAGAGCATGCAGGACCTGGGAATCACTATTTAATCAGGAATCGTTTAAAGTATCTTGCAGAGTAAATCCAGACAGGAGACGGATATGGAATTTAAACACAAATCTGTATTACTGGAAGAGACCATTGAAGGTTTGAATATCAAACCAGACGGAATCTACGTGGATGGCACTTTAGGAGGTGCGGGACATGCCCGTGAGGTATGTAAGAAGCTTTCTGCCAAGGGGAGATTTATTGGCATAGATCAGGACCAAGATGCGATAATTGCTGCGAGTGAGAGGTTAGCACCCTTTAAACAGGCTACTGTCATTCGCAGCAATTATTGTTACATGGTACCGGAACTGGCAGCAAGAGGCATCAACAAAGTCGACGGGATTCTACTTGACCTTGGAGTATCTTCCTATCAGCTTGATAATGAGGAGCGCGGTTTTACCTACAGGGTAGATGCGCCGCTTGATATGCGAATGGATCAGCGCCAGATGCAGACAGCCAGTGATATTGTCAATGGCTATGAAGAGAAAGAGTTATACCGTATCATTCGTGACTACGGTGAAGATAAATTTGCGAAGAACATCGCAAAACATATAGTTGCCGCAAGGCAGGTGAAGCCGATCACTACGACCGGAGAACTCACAGAGATCATCAGGGAATCTATCCCAATGAAGATGCAGGTGAAATCAGGACATCCCGCTAAGAGAACTTTTCAGGCAATCCGAATTGAACTTAACAGGGAGCTTGATGTACTGAGAGATTCACTGGATGGAATGATTGATATCCTTGATGACGGAGGAAGACTTTGCATCATCACTTTTCACTCACTAGAAGACAGAATCGTTAAGACGATTTTCAGAAAAAATGAGAATCCATGTACATGTCCTTCAGATTTCCCGGTATGTGTATGTGGAAAGAAATCAAAGGGAAAAGTGATCACAAGAAAGCCGATTCTTCCCGGGGAGACAGAGATGGAAGAAAATCCGCGTTCTAAGAGTGCAAAGCTTAGAATTTTTGAGAGAGTATTATAATTAGAGAGGCATGAAATGGCGAAAACGACCAGGACTGAAACAGCTAGAAGAAGCAGGAACAATGCCAGAGTAAACAGAGGAATGTATGTTGAGGGAAATACGGTCAGACGACTTGCGGAAGTTCCGGAGAGAACCAGACAGCCGCAGAGACCATATCCGGGAAAACAGCAGCCGAATCGAAACCGCAGGGTGCAGGCCCAGCCGGCACCGGTACCAAAGCAGAAACATCAGTTAAGTAAAGAAGCACAGAAGAACAGACAGAAAGCAGCAGCAATGAACTGGGGATTTGTAGCATTTCTGGCTGTTATGTGTGTAGCTATATTGTTTTGCTCTGTGAAGTATCTGCGGTATAAATCGGAGATCACAGCGAAAATGAGTACAGTCGCATCCCTTGAGGAAGAGCTGGCAAGCTTAAAAGAAGATAATGATGCATATTACAGTCAGGTCACATCTAATGTGGATCTGAATCAGATCAAGCAGACTGCACTGGGAAGACTGGGAATGAAATATCCATCAGATGATCAGACAGTAACCTATTCTACATCCGGCAACAGCTATGTGAGACAGTATCAGGATATACCAGATTCAAAGTAGGTGATTAATTGAGTAATACACGAAAAAGAGGCCGCAGAAAACCTAAGAGAAAAATAAATCAAAAGATGAAAGAGAAGCTGGTAATACTATTTGGACTAGTATTACTGGCTTTAGTAGTATTAATACTAAGAATTACATTTATTAATGCTACTGATGGAAGAAAATATAAGAAACAGGTATTAAGCCAGGCTCAGCAGAAATATGAAAGTCAGGTACTGCCGGCAAAAAGAGGCGATATTTATGATAAAAACGGAAATATCCTGGCCACCAGCAATAAAGTTTATAATGTGATCCTGGATTGTAAAACAGTAAATTCCGATGAGGATTACGTAGAGCCGACGATTCGGGCGTTAAACGAAGTGTTGGGAATTGACGAAGAAACGGTGCGCTCTCTTCTGTCAGATTCAAGAACGAGCAAGAGCCAGTATCAGATTCTGATGAAACAGTTATCTATGGATAAGAAGAAAGAATTTGAGGCATATAAGGCTGAAGATGAGGATTCGGGACTCACAGCTGCACAGGCAAAAGAGAGAGATGACATCAAAGGTATCTGGTTTGAGGAAGATTACCTGAGAAGTTATCCGTTTAATGAAACTGCCTGTGATACGGTTGGGTTTGCACTGGACAGAGATGTTGCAGATATCGGATTGGAAGGATATTATAACAGCACGCTGACAGGTGTGGATGGAAGACAGTATGGATATATCAATAATGATTCAGACGTAGAACAGACAATCATTCCTGCTGTAAATGGTAAGAGTATTCAGACAAGCATTGATATCGGGGCACAGCAGATCGTTGAGAAGTATGTCAATGGATTTAAAGAAGCAATGGGAGCCGAGAATATCGGTGTTATTGTCGAGAATCCTTCCACTGGTGAGATTATTGCCATGGATGGCGGTGACCGTTATGATCTGAATAATCCGCGAGATTTATCTAATGTATATACTGAAGATGAAATTAAAGCTATGAATGATGAGGAAACGGTTGAGGCTTTAAATGGTATGTGGAGCAACTTCTGTGTGACAGATGCCTATGAACCGGGATCTGTAGTAAAACCGATCGTTATGGCTTCTGCACTGGAAAAAGGTGCAATTCAGGAGACAGATACATTCGTGTGTGATGGTTCTCAGACTTTCGGAGATACCATGATTAAATGTGCGGTTTATCCAAGTGCACATGGTACGGAAACACTGGGCGAAGTAATCGCCAACTCCTGTAATGATGCGATGATGCAGATTGGCGCCAAGATGGGAGCTACCCAGTTTATCAAGGCGCAGAGTCTGTTTAACTTCGGAACGAGAACTGGGATCGACCTTCCAAATGAAGGCGCCGGCATTATCCATACGAAAGATTCCATGGGAGAGACAGAGCTTGCCTGCTCAGCTTTCGGCCAGGGATTTACCTGCACAATGATCCAGGAAGTAAATGCAATGAGTTCTGTTATCAATGGCGGATATTATTATCAGCCACATCTGGTAACAAAAATTCTGGACAGCAATGGCAGTACAGTAAAAACGATTACGCCAACACTTCTGAAACAGACGATTTCTTCAAGAATCTCAAGTGATATCAGAAGTTACATGGCATTAAGTGTACAGCAGGGTACCAGCCGCCATTCTAAAGTACAGGGTTACAGTTCAGGTGGTAAAACAGGTACAGCCGAGAAATATCCTCGAGGAAATGGCAAATATCTGGTTTCTTTTATTGGATTTGCACCTGTCGATGATCCGGCAGTTGTAATCTATGTAGTAGTCGATGAGCCGAATGTTGATGATCAGGCAAACAGTACTTATCCACAGTATATTGCACAGGGAATTCTTTCTGAACTCCTGCCTTATCTGAATGTAACACCGGATGAATCAGAAGATGGAACAGTACCGGAGACAGAGTTATGGGAAGGCTTTAAAGGACACTTAAAGAGTGTTTCAGGCGGCGCACTGAACAGTGACGGAAACCTGGAAGACGCAGATGGAAATCTTATTGACTGGGATGGAAACCGAATTGATGAAAATGGATATCTGTTAGATGCTAACGGAGATCATATTTTAGATGATAATGGAAATTATAAGATGTCCACAAATCTGGTTTCTGCTGCAGGAAGTACAGATACAGACTCCTCCGGAGATGCAGTTTCCAATCCGGATGCACCTGCACCGCTGGAAGATGATGAGGCGGAGACAACACAGGATAATAATGCAGAGAGTGATGGCATCACAAACGAAGAAGCCGGACTGGAATAAGGAATTATTTATGACGGTTTATGGCTGTTGTCTGGAACTATAGCAATTTCATAAAATAACATACCCCCGCAGAGTAATGTCATATATTAATGTGACAATCTCTGCGGGACTTTTTTATGAAAAAAAATATGACGTTTCATAAGAAAAAGATATGGGTGGTATTTGTATGCTGCATTCTGATGATGTCAGGCCTGATTGGCAGACTTGTATACCTTATGTGTTTCAGATCAGATCACTATTATGAGAAAGCGAAAGATCTTCATGAGAGAGAACGTGACATCAAGGCTGCCAGAGGTAAGATTTTGGATGCAAAAGGAAACGTGCTGGCATCAAACAGGACAGTCTGTACGATTTCTGTGATCCACAGTCAGATCAAAGAGCCGGAAAAGGTGATTGCTTTATTGACTCAGAAACTGAAAATGGATGAAGCGACAGTACGTAAACGGGTAGAAAAAGTTTCTTCCATAGAAAGAGTAAAAACAAATGTAGAGAAAAGTGTGGGGGACGAAATAAGGGAGAGTAATCTGGCAGGTGTGAAGGTTGACGAGGATTATAAACGCTATTATCCATACGGAAGTCTGGCTTCAAAGGTAATCGGTTTTACAGGAGGGGATAACCAGGGAATTATCGGTCTTGAAGTAAAATATGAGGACATATTAAAGGGAGAACCCGGAAAAATCCTGACGACAACAGATGCCAGAGGAGTGGAAATTGATAAACTTGGGGAGACAAGGCAGGACCCGGAAGAGGGAAAAAGCCTGATACTCAGCCTCGATGCGAATATCCAGGAATATGCGCAACAGGCTGCTTTGAAGGTGATGGAAGAGAAGCAGGCAGAGCGTGTATCCATTCTGCTTATGAATCCGCAGAATGGAGAAATCTACGCGTGCGTGAATGTGCCGGAATTTGACCTGAATGATCCGTTTACATTGAATGAAGATTTGCAGGCAAAGTTAGATATGCGGGAAGAACAGACAATAGAAAAAGAAACTGAACAGACAGCAGCACAGATAGCGGCAAAGACAAAGTCGAAAAGAAAACAGGAGTTGTTAAATCAAATGTGGAGAAATCCCTGCATGAATGATACCTATGAACCAGGTTCCACATTCAAAATTATTACGATGTCTGCAGGACTGGAAGCGGGAGTTGTAACGCCGAATGACCGTTTCTATTGTCCGGGATATAAGTTGGTAGAAGACAGACGAATTCATTGTGCAAAAAGAATCGGGCATGGTTCACAGAATTTCGTGGAGGGAGCGCAGAACTCCTGTAATCCAGTGTTTATTGAAGTAGGACTGAGGCTGGGAGTTGATCGTTACTATAAATATTTCAGACAGTTTGGCCTTCTGGACAAAACGGGGATAGATCTGCCCGGAGAGGCAGGTACGATTATGCATCAGAAGAAAAATATGGGAGAAGTAGAACTGGCAACCGTCTCTTTCGGACAGTCATTTCAGATCACGCCGGTCCAGCTTGCGACAACGGTAAGTTCTCTGATCAATGGCGGCAGGCGCATAACTCCACATTTCGGGGTAGCAGTTTTAAATCCGGATGGCACAGAAGGAAAGAAGCTGGAATTTCCCGTAAAAGAGGGGATTGTTTCTGAGAAAACTTCGAAAAAAGTAAGGGGAATCCTGGAGACAGTAGTGTCGCAGGGCTCCGGAAAGAACGCAAAGATAGAAGGCTATTCTATTGGTGGAAAAACAGCTACATCACAGACACTTCCGAGAAGTGCAAATCGTTATATTTCATCATTCCTTGGATTTGCACCGGCAGAGAACCCACAGGTGCTGGGATTATGCATCATTCATAATCCGCAGGGAATTTACTATGGAGGAACGATTGCAGCGCCGGTGATCCGGAGTATCTTTGAAAATATCCTGCCATATCTGGGAATTGAAAAAGATATCAGCCAGACTGAAACGGAAACTCCAGAAGAGGAATAAACCTGTTACCGGGTAAATGAAAATCCTGCCGCCAGGGTTGATAAATAAATAAAAAAGCCTTATACTAAAAGAAATCTGAAAGAGCACAAAACACTTTCAGAAAAAAATGAAAAAACGAAAGAATGAATGAGGTGTGAGATGGAATTTCAAGTTGTAATCCCTGTGCTGATTTCTTTTGCAATCAGCGTTGTATTAGGCCCGATCATCATTCCGTTTCTCAGGAAACTGAAGATGGGACAGACAGAAAGAACAGAGGGCGTACAGTCCCATTTAAAGAAAGCCGGAACACCGACAATGGGTGGTGTGATCTTTCTAATCGCAACTGCAGTGACGGCGTTATTTTATGTCGGTGACTATCCGAAGATTATCCCGGTACTGTTTCTGACACTTGGATTTGGAATCATTGGTTTTCTGGATGATTACCTGAAAGTAGTACTGAAACGATCAGACGGACTGCTTCCATGGCAGAAATTTTCTCTTCAGGTAGTTCTGACTGCGATTTTTGTATTCTATATTGTTAAGTATACAGATATTTCTTTGACAATGAGAATTCCGTTCTGGAGTGGACATTTTCTGAACCTTGGATGGCTGGCAATTCCGGTGCTGTTCTTTGCAGTAATCGGTACTGTAAATGGTGTAAACTTTACAGATGGTCTGGATGGTCTTGCTTCCAGTGTAACTTTGATCGTAGCAGTATTCTTTTCTGTTGTTTCTATCGGAATGAAATCCGGAATTGAGCCGATCACATGCGCAGTTGTGGGAAGTCTGATGGGATTTTTACTGTTTAATGTATATCCGGCAAAAGTATTCATGGGAGATACAGGTTCTCTGGCACTTGGAGGATTTGTTGCAGGTACGGCATATGTAATGCAGATGCCACTGTTTATCCTGATCGTTGGACTGATCTACCTGGTTGAGGTACTTTCTGTTATCATTCAGGTTACTTACTTCAAAGCAACACATGGAAAGCGTATCTTCAAAATGGCTCCGATCCATCATCATTTTGAGTTATGTGGATGGTCTGAGACACGTGTGGTTGCAGTGTTCTCAGTTATTACAGCAGTTATGTGCATGATCGCACTGCTGGCACTGTAAAAGTAATGTAACTGTGGAAGTACTGAACAGTTACAGATTAATGTAACAGCAACCCGAAAAATCAGCATTGTGCTGATGATAAGGAGGAAAAATTATTATGGAATTACAGGGAAAAAAGGTCCTGGTATTCGGTTCCGGTAAAAGCGGAATCGGAGCATCTGACCTTCTTGCAAAAGTAGGAGCGTCTCCGATCATTTATGACGGAAATGCAGAGATTGATAAAGAGGCAGTCGTACATAAAACAGATGGAACATATCCGGTTACTGTATATGCGGGAGAACTTCCGAAAGAAGTACAGGAGAGCCTTGATCTGGTAGTTTTAAGTCCCGGAGTACCGACAGATCTGCCAATCGTAAAGAGTTTCTATGAGCAGGGACTTCTGGTGTGGGGAGAAGTAGAGCTGGCATACAGAGTCGGAGACGGAGAAGTACTTGCAATCACAGGTACAAACGGTAAGACAACAACTACAGCACTTCTTGGAAAAATTATGCAGGATGCACGTGAGTCTGTATTTGTAGTAGGAAATATCGGAACTCCATATACTTCCAAAGCACTGGAAATGAAACCGAATTCTGTAACTGTGGCAGAAATCAGCAGCTTCCAGCTTGAAACAATCGATGAGTTTGCTCCAAAGGTATCCGCGATCCTGAATATTACAGAAGATCATCTGAACCGTCATCATACAATGGAAGAGTATATCCGTGTAAAAGAGCTGATTACTCAGAATCAGGGGACAGAGGATGTCTGTGTGCTGAATTATGAGGATGAGGTTCTTCGTAAATTTGGTGAGAATCTGACTCCGAGAGTCGTATATTTCTCCAGTGAACGTAAGCTGGATGAAGGTATCTATCTGGATGGAAACAAGATTATCCTCAAAGATGGAGCAAAAGAAATCGAAGTAGTTAAGACAGAAGATCTGAAACTTCTTGGCAAACATAACTTTGAGAATGTAATGGCTGCTGTTGCAATGGCTTATTACGATGGTGTTTCTATGGACAGCATCCGCAAGAGTATCTGTGAGTTTACAGCTGTTGCTCACAGAATCGAATATGTGACAGAGAAGAATGGCGTTGTATATTACAATGATTCCAAGGGAACAAACCCGGATGCGGCAATCAAGGGAATTCAGGCGATGAACCGTCCGACACTTCTGATCGGCGGCGGATATGATAAACAGTCAAGCTATGATGAGTGGATCGAAGCTTTTGACGGAAAAGTACGCTATCTGGTTCTGATCGGTCAGACAAAAGAGAAGATTAAAGCGGCTGCCGAGAAACATGGCTTCCATGATATTATTCTTTGCGAGGATCTGAAAGAGGCAGTCAAGGTATGCGCCGAGAAAGCACAGCCGGGAGATGCAGTGTTACTTTCTCCTGCATGCGCAAGCTGGGGACAGTTTGACAATTATGAGCAGCGCGGAGATATGTTTAAGGAATATGTGAGAAATCTGTAGAATATCTATAAGTAAAGAATCTATGGTCATCTGCCGGCAGATATGGGAAATCGGATTATTCCAAAAGCTGAATGGCAGGAAGACTATGGAAGATAGATGGAGAATCAGATGACTCCTGAAAAAGTGGCAGTTTTTTCAAAAAAAGACAGAACAATGCTGGTGCTGGTAGTACTGCTTGCGGCCTTTGGTCTTGCGGTACTGTTCAGTGCAAGTGAATATAATGGCAGAGTACGCTTCGGTGACTCTGCCTATTATTTTAAGAAACAATTATTTGCAACGGCATTAGGACTGTGTGCTATGTATGCAGTTTCTAATATGGATTACCATTTTTTCCTCAGGATTGCGCCGGCGGCATATCTGCTTTCCATGATTTTGTCTACGGCAGTACTTCTGGTCGGGCAGGAAATCAATGGCTCAAAGAGATGGCTGAACCTGGGCCCATTGTCTTTTCAGCCGTCTGAGTTTGCAAAGGTGGCGGTAATCCTGTTTCTTGCATGGCAGATCGACAGATCGAAAAAAAGAACGGAAGGCTTCTGGTTTATGTGCAGGACGATGCTTAGTCTGCTTCCAATCGTTGGCCTGGTCGGCTCAAATAATCTGAGTACTGCCATTATCATACTGGGAATAGGCGTTATTCTGATTTTTGCATCAAATCCAAAATATATGCAGTTTATCGGGCTTGGCAGTGCAGGAATCGGATTTGTTACTATCTTTCTGGCGGCAGAGAGCTATCGTCTGGAACGTCTGGCAATCTGGAAAAATCCTGAGAAATATGAGAAAGGATTCCAGACGATTCAGGGACTGTATGCGATCGGAAGCGGCGGGATTTTTGGCAGGGGATTTGGAAACAGTATTCAGAAGCTGGGCTTTGTTCCGGAAGCGCAGAATGATATGATCTTTTCGATCATATGTGAAGAGATGGGAGTTGCAGGAGCTTCCTTTCTTATTCTTCTGTTTGGAATTCTGCTCTGGCGTCTGGGTGTAACTGCCATGTGCGCAAAAGATCTGGCGGGTGCGCTCATCTGTGGAGGTATCATGGGACATCTGGCGATTCAGGTTATCCTGAATATTGCGGTGGTAACCAATACGATTCCCAATACCGGGATTACTTTGCCATTTGTCAGTTATGGAGGAACTTCGGTCGTGTTTCTTCTTGGAGAGATGGGGCTTGCTTTGAGTGTAAGTAATTCTCAGAGGTTGAGATAAGTGAAATTTTTGCTGCCTTACAGATAGAAAAATGTTGGATGATAGGTGTAGTTTAGCCAGAAAATCAAGGGGCAGCCTGGTAAGGGTAGCAGTGATATTACAGAAAACGTGCAACTGTAACATATAATAAGAAAGAACATACACTATAAGGTAAGAGGCCCTTTAGGAGTGAAATGGTTGGATGAGATCCATGTGATGGGCAAATGTTCTCTTAGCGGAGAAATTTTCATACAGGGCTCTAAAAATGCAGCACTTCCGATGATGGCAGCATCGCTGATGCACAGAGGACGAAGCGTCTTGAAAGGCTGTCCCAGGATTTCGGATGTCTTTTGCATGGAAGAGGTTCTGAAAAGTCTTGGAGCAGTAACCTGGTGGGAAGACCACGATCTTTATCTGGATTGTTCTGATGCGGATGGAACAGAGATTCCGGAGACGTACACACGAAGAATGCGTTCTTCAATTATTCTGTTAGGACCGGTTCTTTCCAGGAATAAAAAGTGTCGGATAGGCTATCCTGGCGGCTGTATCATCGGAAAAAGGCCGATAGATCTTCATCTTATGGCGCTCGGGACGCTTGGCGCAGATATAAGTGAGCAAACGTTTTATCTGGATGCAGAATGTAGCAGATTTCAGGGAAAAGATATATATTTTACAAAATCGAGTGTAGGAGCAACGCAGCAGGCAATTCTGGCGGCAGTGATGGCCCAGGGTGTGACAAAGCTGCATAATTGCGCGAAAGAACCGGAAGTTTTCTGGCTTTGCAGATATTTAAGATCAATGGGAGCGTTGATCAAAGGCGAGGAAACAAAGGAAATTATGATTACCGGGATCAGGGAACTGGGGCCGGGAAACTATACCATACCGCCTGACAGAATCGTGGCAGGGACGTATCTGTGTGCGGCAGCTGCGACAAGAAGCGAGATTACTCTTAGGAATGTTCCGGAGCAGGAATTACAGGCATTCCTGGAAGTATATCAGAAAATAGGTGGACAATATCAAGCGAATGGTGGTACACTAGAGGTCAATGGAAAGAGGGCAGTTCAGCCAATCGCACTTGTGGAGACGAAAAACTATCCGGGTTTTCCGACAGACCTTCAGGCTCCTTTAATGGCAGTACTGACAGGGGCACAGGGGCGAAGTTCGATCAGAGAGAATATTTTTGATCAGAGATTTGGCAGCGCTTTTCAGATGAATAAAATGGGTGCTGATATTAAGATAGATGGTAATCAGGCTGTGATTTGCGGCGGCAGACCTCTTACGGGAACACAGGTACAGGCCGGAGATTTAAGAGGCGGGGCTGCATTGATCATTGCGGCGCTTATGGCCGAGGGAGAAACATGTATCACAGAAGCTGAGCTTATCAACAGAGGATATGAGCACATTTGTGAAGATTTACAGGCTTTGGGCTGCAGGATATGGCAGGCTGGCAGCAGAGGATTTGAAGAGTTATGAGAAAAAGTAATTATGGAAAAAGACCTCCTATGAGTAAGAAAACAAAGAAGATAATGGCAGGAGTGATAGGAGTTGGTATTCTTGCTGCTTTGATCGTTTTCTTTTCTTATTATAAGGTAGATTCTGTAGAAGTAAGAGGAACAGATCATTATACAGATGAAGAAGTAAAGAGTATGGTGCTTCGGGGACCGCTGGCTTCGAACTCGGTCCTTGCACCGTTGGTTTACAGCACAACAAATACGGATGATATTGCATACGTGGATGGATTTAAGGTTACGCAGTTAAATCGTAATACGATTTGCATCAGTGTCAAAGAGAAGAAAACAGTAGGATGTATCCGATACCTTGACAGTTATGTTTATTTTGACAGAAACGGGATTTTCGTAGAGGGCTCTCAGAACAGAGATGTGACAGTTCCGTATTTTGACGGAATTCAGGTGAATAGTATCGTGATGGATGAGAAGCTGGATATCAAGGGCGATACGGTATTGAATACAGCGGTAGCTTTGTCCACGATTTTTCAGAAGAATGATATGATTCCTGATCACATTCAGTTTGATAACAGCTATTCTATCAGTCTGATCTATGGTGACATTACGGTGAATCTCGGAAAGGACGAAGACCTGGAAGAGAAGATGAACCGTGTGATCGCGATTCTTCCTAAAATTCAGGGCAAAAAGGGTATTCTTCATATGGAAAGTGTGTCTACGGATTCTAATACTTTTGAGGAAGAAAAGGAAGAAACAGAGATTACAGCTGAGAACTGGAATGGCGGTTATGATGAAGATGGCAATTATACCGGAGATGGCGAGTATGATGAGGACGGCAACTATGTAGGCCCTAAGCCGAAAACTGCTCTTGATGAGGCTATTGAGAACTGGAATGGTGGTTATGACGAAGAAGGAGATTACACCGGAGCAGGTGAATATGACGAATCCGGTAATTATGTAGGACCGAAACCTACACAGGAATCTCTGGATGCAGCGGCTGCTGAGTCAGGAGATAGTTCTGAAGAGGGAGATGGCAGTTCCTCAGATGGTCAGAGTTCTGACAGTTCCGGAGATGGAAGCAGTGATTACTCAGCGGATGAAAATGGCAGTTATGATAGTAGTTATGACAGCAGCTATGATACGGAAAGCTCAGACGGCTATGATGAATATGGAAATTATACAGGTGATGATACTTCATATTAAAATGCCGGATGAAACCGGAAAAAGGGAAAAAACAGCCATATACAGAGGCTGGACAGGTTTTCATTGCCGAAAAAGAGTGAAAAAAGTATAAAAAAACAAAATTAGTGGTTGATTAATTTTCAAAAAAAATATATGATATATCTATATGTAACTTTGATATAAATCACTGAAAAAGGATATCAGATATAAATAAAGGAGGAAGTACGTTGTTAGAGATCATGTCAAACGAGGCTGAATCATCTGCTAAGATCATAGTGATCGGTGTAGGTGGAGCCGGTAATAATGCAGTAAACAGGATGGTGGAAGAGGCCATCGGCGGAGTAGAGTTTGTAGGTGTTAATACTGATAAGCAGGCTTTAACTCTGTGCAAAGCTCCAACTGTACTTCAGATTGGCGAGAAAATTACCAAAGGTCTTGGCGCAGGAGCGCAGCCGGAGGTTGGACAGAAGGCAGCAGAGGAGAGCATTGAGGAAGTAAAACAGTTAATGGAAGGTGCGGATATGGTATTCGTTACCTGTGGTATGGGAGGCGGAACCGGAACAGGTGCTGCACCTGTTATCGCAGCAGCAGCGAAAGAGATGGGTATCCTGACAGTTGGCGTTGTCACAAAGCCTTTCCGTTTCGAAGCAAGAACTCGTATGAACAATGCACTTGCAGGCATTGAGAATCTGAAGAAAGCAGTGGATACATTAATCGTTATCCCGAATGATAAATTATTAGAGGTTGTAGACCGCAGAACAACTATGCCGGAAGCACTGAAGAAGGCAGACGAAGTTCTTCAGCAGGCAGTACAGGGTATCACAGACCTGATCAATCTGCCGGCACTGATCAACCTTGACTTCGCAGATGTTCAGACTGTTATGACTGATAAGGGAATCGCTCATATCGGTATCGGTGAAGCAAGAGGAGATGACAAGGCTATGGAAGCTGTTCAGCAGGCTGTATCTTCTCCACTTCTTGAGACAACGATCAAGGGTGCTACACACGTTATCATCAACATTTCCGGAGATATTTCTCTTATGGATGCAAACGATGCTGCAAGCTATGTACAGGAGCTTACAGGTGAGGAAGCAAATATCATCTTTGGTGCTATGTATGATGATACAGTTGCAGATTATTGCAGAATCACAGTAATTGCAACAGGCCTGAACGATGAGAACCTTCAGCAGACCCCTTTCGGAAAAAGAAGCACGGCTTCTTCCTTTGGTGCAAGAAGACCTTCTTCCACAACAGGAACAGCAACAGCCGGAACAACAACTACAACCGGAAGCAGTATGAACATGCCTAGCTTCAGTCTTCCGACTATGAATGCCACACCGTTCGGAGCAACTAAGACTCCGTCCAGCACTGTTCAGAAAAAAGACATCCAGATTCCGGATTTCTTAAGAAATAGATAATTAACAGATGATTATGTGAAAATAACAAAAGGCATGTCCAATGTGGACATGCCTTTCATATTATCTTTTATGCACCACAATGACACTGGAAGGTATCACATTTCGTGTCGCAGGAAGCTTTGGCATTGGAGCCGTCTACCTGAATAGAGGAAGCGGTACATTTGCAGTCATCGTTATAGGTACAGTTGTGAGCTTTGCAGTCAATCTGGATTTTTTCACATCCGCAGCTGTTTGTAAAGCTGTTTGCCATGGAGCTGCCGCTGCGTTCCTGGAAACTTCCACAGCTTGTCTCGTTTGCGTTTGTGGCATTTTCACCTGTTACATCAATCTTGCCTTTTGAGCAGAGCTGGTCTTTGTTGTAGACACATTTGATTGCTGAACATTTAAGAATTGTCATGGTTTAAAGTCCTCCTTTAATATAGAAATAAAAAACCGAAAAGCTTTTATATTACTGAACAGAAGCGGACAGTAATATGCTTTCAGGAATTAGAATCTCCCGGATTGAAAAAAATATTCGGAATAAAAAAATAAAAAAGTACTTGACGACACAGAAGAAACATGGTATCTTATAGAAGTACGTAAGAAAACAAAGCAGAGTTCACTCTCACCTCAGCGCATTTAAGTCAGCGGCTTGGGTTTATATTGCACAGCATTTATGATATTTAGAATTTTATAAAGACACAGAGCTTATTCTGATTGTGTCGGGAATCTGGATATCAGCAGGTGTGATAACTGGGTGTGGATTTTGTCCACGCTTTTTTTATGTAAATATGAGGGCGACGAGAAGTCATTAGAATCTATCTAACAGGTATGGAGGTGCACTACAATTAGCAATTTAATGATTAACGAACAGATCAGAGACAAAGAGGTACGCTTAATCGGTTCGGACGGAGAACAGCTTGGAATCATGTCCGCGAAAGAAGCAATGTTCAAAGCTCAGGAGGCAGGGCTTGACCTGGTAAAAATTGCCCCGCAGGCGAAACCACCGGTATGTAAGATTATCGATTATGGTAAATACCGTTACGAGCTTGCAAGAAAAGAAAAAGAAGCCAAGAAGAAGCAGAAGACCATCGATGTCAAAGAAGTGCGACTTTCTCCAAACATTGATACCAATGACCTGAATACGAAAGTCAACGCCGCCAGAAAGTTCCTCTCCAAGGGTGACAGAGTAAAGGTAACCTTACGTTTCCGTGGTAGAGAGATGGCACATATGGCAAGTAGCAAACATGTACTCGATGATTTTGCAGAACAGCTTGCAGACGTGGCAACAGTGGAGAAGGCACCGAAGGTTGAAGGCAGAAGCATGACCATGTTTTTAACGGAAAAGCGTTAAATATAATAGAGATACAGTTTAAGGAGGAAATTACAATGCCAAAAATTAAAACTTGTAGAGCAGCAGCAAAACGTTTCAAAAAAACAGGTACAGGAAAGTTAGTAAGAAATAAAGCTTATAAGAGCCATATCTTAACAAAGAAATCTCAGAAGAGAAAAAGAAATCTGAGAAAATCTACTGTTGTTGATTCTACTAATGTTAAGAGCATGAAGAAAGCATTACCATATTTATAAAATGCGGTTAAACTAAGTATTTATCGAGATAGACGAACAGGAGGAAATTTAAGAAATGGCAAGAATTAAAGGCGGATTAAACGCAAAGAAGAAACATAATCGTACATTAAAACTGGCAAAAGGTTACAGAGGAGCCCGTTCCAAACAGTATAGAGTTGCTAAACAGTCTGTAATGAGAGCACTTGCTAGCTCCTATGCAGGAAGAAAGCAGAAAAAACGTCAGTTCAGACAGCTCTGGATCGCACGTATCAACGCTGCAGCAAGAATGAACGGATTATCCTACAGCAAATTGATGCACGGACTTAAAGTTGCAAACATCGACATCAACAGAAAGATGCTTGCTGAACTTGCAGTAAACGATGCAGAAGGATTTGCAGCACTTGCTGAGATCGCTAAAAAAGCAATCGCTTAATTATATTTGATAAGCTGAATCAGAAACCAGAAGAGGTACACATAGGAAGCTTAAGGCTTTCATGTGTACCTTTTTATTTATGGTTATAGGAAATTACTTCGTAATGTTCCTATAACATAAAAAAGCCCTCCGGGCAGGATTCTTTCTTGTGCTTCCGGAAAACCAGATCATACCATCTGGGTAAGTACGGTTACAGTAATAAAAAAATTGACAAAATGACTAAAAAGAGTAAAAATGCACAAAAAATGAATGCGCAATACGGTCAAGTGTCCATGCAAGACGGAACAAATCTTAAATTTTAATAAAATATCACTTGCATGGTAAAATGTATAGTGTTATAATTTAAAACATCAACATAATAAAGCGTCAGTGAAAGCCAAGGCCGGCTGGGAACCCAGTTGGCTTTTGTTACATTTTCAGTTCCTGTACATAATGATCGATCTTGCGGAAATAAAGTGGGGCGGATTGTAACAGAGGTGTAAGAGGGATAAATGGGCTGGCCAAAAATAAGGAGGATTTTATTATGAAAAACCTGAAAAAAATTCTTAGTGTTACTGCGGCAGCAGCAATGGTAATGTCAACAGTTGCACCTGTATCTGTATTTGCAGATGATGCTACATTTAAGATCGGTGGAATCGGACCTGTAACCGGAGCAGCAGCAATCTACGGACAGGCTGTAAAGAATGCAACAGAACTTGCAATCAATGAAGTAAACGAAGATGGTGGAATCAATGGATATCAGGTAGAGTTCAAATTCGAAGATGATGAGAACGATGCAGAGAAATCCCTGAACGCTTACAATGCATTAAAAGACTGGGGAATGAACATTCTGGTTGGTACAGTTACTTCCACACCTTGTGTAGCTGTAGCAAATGAAACAGCAGCAGACAATATGTTCCAGCTCACCCCATCCGGATCTGCAACAGAGTGTGTTGCTAACCCGAACGTATTCCGTGTATGCTTCTCTGACCCGAACCAGGGTACTGCAGCGGCTCAGTACATTGGAGAGCATAAACTTGCTACAAAAGTAGCTATTATCTATGACAGCTCTGATGTATATTCATCAGGTATCACACAGAACTTCACAGCAGAAGCAGCTAATCAGGGTATTGAGATCGTTTCCTCTGAAGCATTCACTGCTGATAACAATAAAGACTTCTCCGTACAGCTTCAGAAAGCAAAAGACGGCGGTGCTGAATTAGTATTCCTTCCAATTTATTATACAGAAGCTTCCCTGATCCTTGCACAGGCAGACAGCATGGGATTTGAAACTAAATTCTTCGGATGCGATGGTATGGACGGTATCCTTGGTGTAGAAAACTTTGATACATCTCTTGCAGAAGGTCTGATGCTTCTTACACCATTTGCAGCAGATTCTACAGATGAGAAAACCCAGAACTTTGTAAAAGCATATAAAGATGCTTACAAAGACACACCAAACCAGTTCGCAGCAGATGCTTATGATGCAGTATACGCAATCAAAGCAGCAGCAGAAAAAGAAGATGTAAAAGCAGACATGGATGTTGCAGATATCTGTGCAGCACTTGAAAAAGGCATGACCGAGATCACACTGGAAGGTGTTACAGGTGACGAGATCACATGGACAGAAGACGGTGAGCCAAACAAAGCTCCGAAAGCTGTAGAGATCAAAGATGGTGCTTACGCAGCAATGGAGTAATGAAATCGGAATAACTGAAAAGATTTCATAAGAAATAAAATGCGATTGTTCCTAAAGTGGACAATGGTTTGTATGCCAACGGGGCTGTCTGAATTATCCAGACAGCCCTGTTGCCTAATACGTTATCACATTAATGCGTTAATGACAGATTTACTTTTGGCAAAATAAACAAGACAGATTTCGCTAAAGGCAAATCTGCCAGTTTTACACACAATAAAATTATTTAAATATAAGAAAGGAAAGACTTCTATGAGTAGTTTTATATCATATCTTATCAGTGGTATCAGCCTCGGAAGTGTATATGCGATCATCGCCCTTGGTTATACCATGGTATATGGAATCGCTAAAATGCTGAATTTTGCTCATGGAGATGTTATCATGGTCGGCTCTTATGTAGTTTATGTCGCAGTCAGCGGCATGGGATTAAATCCGATTTTAGCTATCCTGCTGTCCATTATCATCTGTACACTCATGGGCGTTGTGATCGAAGGCGTTGCGTATCGACCACTGCGTAATGCAGCTTCACCTCTGGCTGTTCTGATCACAGCCATCGGTGTCAGCTACCTGCTTCAGAATGTAGCCCTTCTAATCTGGGGAGCAGATACCAAATCATTCAGTAACGTGATCAGCCTTCCATCCCTGAAACTTGCAGGTGGTTCTATCGTGATTACAGGTGTAACCATCGTAACCATTATCGGCGGTATCCTGATCATGGCAGGTCTGATGCTTTTTATCAGCAAGACAAAAACAGGACAGGCAATGCTTGCCGTATCTGAGGATAAAGGTGCTGCCCAGTTGATGGGTATTAACGTAAACAAAACAATCTCCGTTACTTTTGCAATCGGTTCCGGACTTGCAGCCATCGCAGGTGTGCTTCTCTGTTCCGCATATCCGTCCCTGACACCATATACAGGTGCCATGCCTGGTATCAAGGCATTTGTTGCGGCAGTATTCGGCGGTATCGGATCTATTCCGGGTGCTTTTATCGGTGGTATTGTTCTGGGTATCCTGGAGATTTTTGGTAAAGCATATATCTCTTCACAGATGGCAGATGCCATTGTATTCGGTGTTCTGATCGTGGTTCTGGTTGTGAAACCTACCGGTATTCTTGGTAAGAACATTCAGGAGAAAGTGTGAGGTGGCAGACATGGAAAAGAAGAAATTAAACAAAACAACAAAAAGCAATCTCATTACATACGGAATGGTTCTTGCAGCATATCTGATCGTACAGGGACTGATTGCAGGGAATCTGCTTTCCAACCTGATGCAGGGTCTGCTGGTGCCCCTTTGTGTATATATTATTCTGGCACTTTCCCTGAACCTGACGGTTGGTATCCTGGGTGAGTTAAGTCTTGGCCATGCCGGATTTATGTGTATCGGTGCATTCACCAGTGCAGCATTTACAAAGGCAACTATGGACACATTTACAAATGCAGGGCTTCGTTTCTTCATTGCTCTGATCATCGGAGCTGTGTGTGCAGGTATCTTCGGATTCCTGATCGGTATTCCTGTGCTTCGTCTGAAAGGTGACTATCTTGCTATCGTAACACTGGCATTTGGTGAGATCATTAAGAATATCATCAATGTTCTTTATGTGGGAATCGACAGTAACGGAATTCATTTTTCCATGAAAGACCAGATGTCTCTGGGTATGGAACCTGACGGAAAGATGATCATCAGTGGCGCTATGGGTATCACAGGTACACCGAGACAGTCAACATTTACGATTGGTGTGGTTCTGATTCTGGTTACTTTATTTGTGGTTCTGAACCTGATCAATTCACGTGACGGACGTGCAATCATGGCAATCCGTGATAACCGTATCGCAGCAGAATCTATCGGTATTGATATTACAAAGTACAAACTGAAAGCATTTGCAATTTCTGCAGCGCTGGCCGGTATCGGTGGTGTGCTTTATGCTCATAACCTCGCAACTTTAACAGCACTTCCGAAGAATTTCGGATATAACATGTCTATTATGTTCCTGGTATTTGTCGTTCTTGGCGGTATCGGAAATATGCGTGGTTCTATCATCGCGGCAGTAATTCTGAATCTCCTTCCAGAGCTTCTTCGTGGACTGAGCGATTATCGTATGCTGTTCTACGCAATCGTACTGATCGTTATGATGCTTATCAACTGGGCACCGAAGGCGATTGAGATGAGAGAGCGTTTTTTAAGCAGATTTAAGAAAAAGGAGGCATAAGCTATGGCATTGCTGGAAGTAAATCATTTAAATATTTCATTCGGCGGTCTTCATGCAGTGGATGATTTCCATGTCTCCATCGAGAAAGGACAGCTTTATGGTCTGATCGGTCCGAACGGTGCCGGTAAGACTACAATCTTTAATCTTCTTACAGGTGTGTATAAGCCGGATGAGGGAATTATCAATCTGGACGGACAGGATATCACCGGAAAGAGTACCATTGATATCAACAAAGCGGGAATTGCCAGAACATTCCAGAATATCCGTCTGTTCCATCAGATGAGTGTGCTGGACAATGTAAAGGCAGGACTTCACAATCATGATAAATACAGCCTTTTTACAAGTATTGTACATACTCCGAAATACTTTAAGGTTGAGAAGACCATGAATGAGGAAGCCATGAAACTTCTGAAGGTGTTTGATCTGGACAAAGAGGCAGATATCCTTGCATCCAACCTTCCTTATGGTAAACAGAGAAAGTTGGAGATTGCTAGAGCACTGGCAACAAAGCCGAAGCTTCTTCTTCTGGATGAGCCGGCTGCTGGTATGAACCCTAATGAAACTGAGGAACTGATGGATACCATCCGTTTTGTTCGTGATAACTTTGATATGACCATTCTTCTGATCGAGCATGATATGAAGCTGGTTTCAGGTATCTGTGAGGAACTGACTGTGCTGAACTTTGGTCATGTTCTGAGACAGGGCAAGACTTCAGATGTGCTCCATGATCCGGAAGTTATCAAGGCATATCTTGGAGAATAGGAGGAGAGACAGATGGCATTACTGGAAGTACAGGACATACAGGTTTATTATGGAATGATTCAGGCATTGAAGGGTGTTTCTTTCTCTGTAAATGAAGGTGAGGTTATTGCGCTGATCGGTGCCAATGGTGCAGGCAAGACTACTACTCTGCATACAGTGACCGGGCTTCTTCGTGCAAAATCAGGACATATTATTTATGACGGACAGGATATCACAAAGGTTCCGCCTCACAAAATCGTAACAATGGGTATGGCACATGTTCCGGAAGGAAGACGTGTGTTTGCAAATATGACTGTTCTTCAGAATCTGAAGATGGGTGCTTTTACAAGATCTGATAAAAATGAGATTGATGCGACCATTGAGAAAGTGTATAAACGTTTTCCACGTTTGAAGGAACGTCAGAATCAGACAGCAGGTACCTTAAGTGGTGGTGAGCAGCAGATGCTCGCTATGGGACGTGCGCTGATGAGTCAGCCAAAGATCATTCTGATGGACGAGCCGTCCATGGGTCTTTCACCAATCTTTGTAAATGAGATCTTTGATATTATTAAAGAGGTAAGTGAGAGTGGAACAACGGTTCTTCTGGTTGAGCAGAATGCGAAGAAGGCTCTTTCTATTGCTGACAGAGCTTATGTTCTTGAGACCGGAAGGATTACACTGGAAGGTAAGGCAAGTGATCTTCTTCATGATGAGTCTGTTCAGAAGGCTTATCTTGGAGAATAAACAGGAGGGGTTTTATGGAGAATTTTGTAATTACCATTGCGAGACAGTATGGAAGCGGTGGACGTACAGTTGGCCAGATGTTGGCTAAGAGATTGGGAGTTCCTTTTTATGGTAAAGAGATCATTCAGATGGCTTCAGATGAGAGCGGTATTGATGTGAAGTTATTTGGTCAGGTTGAAGAAGGGACAAAAGTAAAAGCGTCACTGTTTAATAAGACCGGTCTTTATAAAGGGGCACTGATAGCACCGGATCAGAAGGGATTTATTTCTGATGAGAATATTTTTAATTATCAGGCAAAGGTTGCGAATGATCTGGCTGAGAAGGAGCCATGCGTAATCGTGGGACGATGCGTGAATTATGTGTTCAGAGACAGACCGAATACACTGAGAGTATTTATTCATGCACCATGGGAATTCCGTGTTGAGAAGTCCAGAGAGAAGATTAGCGGTGGTGATGAGGAAATTGAGAAGTTCCTTCGCAAAGATGATAAGAGAAAACAGGATTATTATCGTAAATTTGCAGGCGGGGACTGGAGTGATGCGACAAATTATGATCTGTGCCTGAATTCAGGAAAACTGGGATTTGAGAAGTGTGTGGATGCGATTCTGGCGCAGATGGAGGTTATGGGAATTAAATGATGAAAAGGGCAGTCTCTCTTTGGAGGCTGCCCTTTTTTAGTTTAAGATTGGGATTTGATTTTTGTTTGGTATTCTTTTAGGGTTTTCTCGTAGCCCATTTCGGATAGTTTGTAGAAGTGTTCTCCCTGGATTTCGGTTGGGAGGTATTGTTGGTCTACGTAATGGTTGGGGTAGTCGTGGGCGTATTTGTAGCCGATTCCATGACCTAGTTTTTCGTGACCGCCGTAGTGTGCGTCCTGGAGGTGAGGCGGGACGGTGGTTTTTGTGCGCTTGACGGAGTCCATGGCTGCGAAGATGGCATTGACGGCGGAATTGCTCTTTGGAGCGCAGGCCATGTAGGTGACTGCCTGGGAGAGGATGATCTGGGCTTCTGGCATTCCTACACGTTCTACTGCCTGGGCGGCTGCTACTGCTACGCAGAGAGCTTGAGGGTCGGCGTTTCCGATGTCTTCGGAGGCAAGAATCATGATTCTGCGGGCGATAAATTTGACGTCTTCTCCGGCGTAGAGCATTTTGGCAAGGTAATAGACTGCAGCGTCGGGGTCTGACCCCCTCATACTTTTGATGAAAGCGGAGATGATATCGTAATGATTGTCTCCGTTTTTGTCGTAGCGGACTACTCGTTTCTGGATGCACTGGGAAGCGACATCAAGGGTGATGTGAATGATTCCGTCTTCACTTCTTGGTGTAGTAAGGATACCAAGTTCGATGGCGTTGAGAGCATTTCTGGCATCTCCGCCTGCCATGTCTGCGAGGAAATCGAGTGCGTCTTCATCTATCTGGGCTTTATAGTTTCCCATTCCTTTTTTCTTATCGTTTACGGCTCTGAGGATGAGTTCTTTTACCTCAGGAATTTCCAGAGATTTCAGTTCGAAGATGATGGAGCGGGAGATAAGAGCCGCATTGACTTCGAAGTATGGATTTTCTGTTGTTGCGCCGATAAGAATGATGGTTCCGTCTTCTACAAATGGAAGGAGATAATCCTGTTGGCCTTTGTTGAAACGGTGAATCTCGTCGATGAAGAGGATGGTTTTCTTTCCGTACATTCCGAGATTCTGCTGTGCTTCTTTGACAACAGTTTCCATATCTTTTTTGCCGGCTACGGTGGCGTTGATCTGGGTAAATTCAGCGCTTGTGGTGTTGGCGATTACTTTTGCCAGAGTGGTTTTGCCTGTTCCCGGAGGGCCGTAGAAGATAACTGATGTCAGTTTGTCTGCCTTTATTGCTCTGTAGAGCAAGGTGTTTTTTCCGATAATGTGTTGTTGGCCTACTACTTCATCCAGGGTAGTAGGGCGCAGCCTGGAAGCAAGAGGAGACTCCTGATCCAGAGTTTTTGATTTTGCATATTCAAATAAATCCATAGCTTGTTCTCCTATAGTAAATCAGATAATAAATCTTGTAATGATTATATGATAACATGAGAATTCTATAAAGATGGAGGAACTTTTATAAAAGCTCCTCCATTATTTTTGCATATATTTCCTGATAGTGCGTAGACCATTTCTTACAGATCGACTGTGCGGCCTCGAGATTTGGGGCGGCGATGTTTAAGTCGATAAGGGAGTTTCCTTTCTCAATAAGCTGACATCTTACGGAGTAGGTTCCATGCTTGGTAATATAATAGTCGGCCGGGGTGACGATGCGTTCCTGGGCTTTGAATCCGGTGGATTTCAGATATTCTCTGACTTCCTGTTTGATTTCAGGAGAGACATCTTTCTGGAAAAAGGAGAGGGTTTTTCTGCCATCTTCGGTGATACGATAATGGGAAGTATTGGAACGGGTGTCCATGGTGATCAATTCTGCTTCCACCAGCTCGGAGATTGCCTGTTGGAGGTGGAAATAGTTTGTATACTCCCGATCCAGGATGAACTCTGAAATCTGTGAGTTAGTCAGCGTATCATCAGTGTTCTGAAGCATATATAATACGATCAGTTTGTAAATAGTAAATGGTGTTGACATGTTTCCCTCCTTTTGTAAAGTTGCAGAGAATTTGATATCTTGTCTAAAATTTCCCGGAAGTTACTGTTTGTTGGAGTCTGGAGCGGTTTTATATAGCCTGCCCTGAAAACTCTGTTGTTCCTTCATCCGATGGTGCAGGAGATTCAATACTTCACGTTTACGGCTTGCCCATAATGGTGCGATCAGCAAATCCTTAGGACCATCTCCGGTAATACGGTGGATGACGATATCCGGGCGTAAATGCTCCAAGCATTCGATAAGCAGTGACAGATACTCATCTCTTTCATAAGTCTGAAACATTCCTTCCTCATAATCAGCTGCCAGATCGGTTCCGCGAAGCACGTGAAGTAATTGTAGCTTGATTCCCTGGATGTCCATCTGATTCAGATATTCCATGGTTGCAAGAATATCTTCATTACTTTCTCTGGGCAGTCCGAGAATTGTATGGACGATTACTTCAATGCCTTCTTTTCGCAGGCGCTGTACAGCATCATTGAAAACAGAAAGCGGATATCCCCGGCGGATATACTGAGCTGTTGTTTCATGTATTGTCTGGAGACCAAGTTCCACCCATACCGGTTTCTGTCTGTTAAGCCGTGATAAGAGTTCTACAATCTCAGGGCTGAGACAGTCAGGACGCGTGCCGATAGAAAGAGCCACGACTTTTGGATGCGTAATCGCTTCTGTAAAAATTTTCTCCAGATATTCTACAGGAGCATAGGTGTTTGTATACGCCTGAAAATACGCGATATATTTGTGAATCGGCCGTTTCTGTGACAGAATAGCAATCTGACCTTCAATCTGGTCGGTGATGGAAAGAGCAGCATCAGCGGCGAAATCACCGCTGCCTCCTGCGCTGCAGAAGATACAGCCTCTCGTTCCAATTTTGCCATCGCGGTTAGGGCAGGACATGCCACCGTTTAATGTAACTTTATAAACTTTCTCACCAAACCGTTCCCTGAGCATATAGTCCAGGGAGTGATATGGCTTTTCTCCCCACTTTCTCATACTGTGTGAGTATCTCCCGTAGTAAGAGTTTTGTTTGTGTCAGTAGTTGAATTTTCTGTTGTTGCAGTTACAGATTCTGTGGAAATGTTTTCTCCAGGTGTAGCAGCAGATTCAACTGAACTAAAAGTATCCAGTGAATCAGTGTTTTCGGAATCTGTATCTTCTGTAATATAGTTATCAAAAATCTTTACCAGAAAATGTCCGTTGATAAATGCTTCCAGTGAAATTCCAAACAGGATCAGAACCATAAACAGCAGGGACTGGGCGCGGACATTCGGAACAAAAAATACTGCAAAAGGTATAAGTGTGATGACTGCCATCAGGAGTGTATATGGAAGATGGCGGATTGACATCAGGAATGCGTTGCGGAATGTGTTTTTTATAGAATTATAAAATTTCGCAAGTACCGGGTAGATGTACAAAAATACCATCAGATATATAATACCGAAAGCAATAAAAAGAATATACAGTACCTGAGACATAGTTCCGCCAAGGTTTGGTACGATATTTAAATCCATATAGAGGATAGCTGCAATAACAAGCATGATCAGATTGATGATCGTTGCCTGTTTGAAGTTCTGTTTAAAAGATTTAAAGAAGCTTCGGATGATATAAGATTCTTCATTACGTGCCATTTTCAGTGTGACATAGTGGAGTGCAGTCAGTGACGCTCCAATGGTTACGATTGGCAGACAACAGATCAGGCAGACCACATTGAGCATGATAAGGTCAGCCACACGTCCCATGACGGTAAAGAACTTGTTGTCCATGTTAAATAATTTGTCCATTCGTTTGATTACTCCTTTTGTACATATAATGTAATTACTGTTAGTATAACGAATCAGTTAGGAAAAAGCAAACCTTTTTACAGGAACAACAATACCTGATTATGTAAACATGATCAGGTAACCAGCAGCTGGTCGGCAGTGACAAAAACATATCCTTTTTCGGAGAACAGATCAACGATTTTTAATGCCGCATCAACAGAAGTCTGATAGCCATCATGCATGAGAATGATGGAACCATCACGAACTTCTTTTTCTACAATAGAAAGTATGGAGCCTATATTCTGGCTCTTCCAGTCCAGTGTATCAACATCCCAGAAAACAGGAAGCATGGTAACAGACAGCTCCATATCTTTGAGCCATGCACCAAATGGAGGGCGCACATAGGAGGGATAAACACCTGTGGCTTCATAGATACGATTATTTGTTTTTTCAATTTCCATGCGAGCTTTCTGAGTTGGTATTTTATTAAGTTGTACATGGTCCCAGGTGTGATTTCCAATCAGGTGACCATCGCGCCGCATCTGCTGAAGGATATCTTCATTCCCTTCAATATTTTCCCCAATCAGAAAAAAAGATGCATGAACTTTTCTTTCTCTCAGACCATCCAGGAGAAGGGGCGTATACTTGGAATTTGGCCCGTCATCGAAGGTAAGGGCGATTCTTGGAGCTTCTTTTGATGGAAGTGTGTTGGAGACTTCCGGAGAAAAATATTTGGAAACTGCGGCTGCATTCTGGTCGGCAGAGGTAAGTGACTGATTTACCAGAGAAAGCATACCGGGGCCTGCGATTGTGGTGAGGGTTTGGATGCGTCTGTCTGTATCAGCGAAAAAGAACGCAAAAAGTAAAAGAACACATAAGGGGATAAGACATCGGTATTTAATTTTAGAAGCGATTTTATTTGATATCATTTTCATAATCTCTCCATTGAATAATTAGGAAATGGTAGGCAATACACTGTATTATATGAAAAAAAGAAAGCAAAACATACCGATTTATTGTATAATAAATACAGTTTGGTTTTACAGGACCGGTAATGATATGACCGGCTGTGGAAAAATATACTTAGATAGTTGATGGAGAATGAAATGAAAAAGAAACAGACAAATCTAATCATATTCCTTGTGTTGGCAGGCATTCTGGTGGTTTTTTACATAACGGGAGAATCCTACTATGAAGGGCTGACTGGTAAAAGCAATCAGGAGGAAGCAAACAGCGAAGTATACAGATACAAATATGACATGATCGTAGATAGTCCGGACTCTTCATTCTGGCAGGCTGTTTATGGCTGCGCGCAGGAATGGGCGAAGAAGAATGATGCAATTCTTGAACTTCAGGAAAGCAGCAATGACAATGACTACACAAAGCTGGATTATATGAACATGAGCATCGCCTCCAGCGTAGATGGAATTATTCTGCAATATAATGGAGAACAGGGGCTGGAAGCAAAGATCAACGAAGCGGTTCAGAAAGGAATTCCTGTTGTCACTGTCATGGGAGACGCAGTTCACAGTAAACGCCAGAGTTTCGTCGGTGTGAGTGATTATCAGCTGGGAAGTGCCTATGGGGAAAAAGTAGCAGAATATGTGACAAAAGATACAGAAAGTATCCTGATTCTGTTGAAAAAGAACATCGACGATATGAATCAGAGTCAGATCTATACTCAGATCAGCAATGCAGCTCAGGCTAAAGCCGGTGACTCACAAAGTATTCAGGTAACAGGAAAGAATCTGCTTTCAACGGGAATTTTTGAGACAGAAGAAGCAGTCACAGATATTTTTCAGCAGAAAGATAAAGTGCCGGATATTCTGGTATGCATGGATGAAGATACTACCGAATGTGCACGTCAGGCAGTCCTTGACTTTAATCTTGCGGGAAAGGTTACGATCATAGGTTATTATAGTTCCGATGATATTCTGACAGCAGTGGAAAAAGGTGTAATTTCAGTTACCTGTGACGTGGATACAGAACAGCTTGGCAGATATAGTATTGAAGCTCTTACAGAATATCAGAAGGATGGAAGAACGAATTCTTATTACAACGTAGATATTAACTTCCTGGACAGAGAGGCAGTACGTGCAATGAGAAGGGAGGTACAGCCGAAATGAAACAGATACGATGGAGAGATTTTTCTCTGGTCAGTAAGATCATTATAGAAGTGGGAATGATCGCGATTCTTCTTTTTTCTATGAATATGCTCTTCTATGCACGAATCAATAATTCTATGCAGAGGATGGATAATGTTTATGCCAGCAATACAGAGCTTACAGAGCTTTCACAGATTTTTGAGAAAGTACAGGATAATATGTATAGTTATCTTAAGGTAAAAAGTTCTCAGGCGCTTCTGGACTACTATCAAAATGAAGCGAAGTACAGAGATCAGCTTGAGAAGCTTAATGAGGAGAATATAGATGATTCTGTGAAACTGCTGGAACGAAATATCAGAAAAATGTCAGAGACTTATCTGGATTGTACAGCCGAGACCGTTGCGGCCAAACGAGGCAGGAATGTGGAGAAGTATAAGCGAAAATATGATGAGACAACAAAGCTTTACGGTTACATACAGTCATCCATCGAGGAACTGAATAATCTGATGTTTCAGGAGAATTCCAATACATATTCTGTGTTGCGTGCGGTAATGCGCTATCTGGAAGTCAGCAATACGATCATTATGCTTGGAATCGTAGCAGGCGGAATGGTTCTGCTTTTCCAGGTGACCAGAAAGATGTTTGGTCCTCTTTCAAATATGGCCGAGACCGCACAGCTGGTAGGTCAGGGAAATTTCCATGTAAAAATGCATGATACAGATGCACAGGATGAACTTGGAATGGTAACAAGGGCTTTTAACACCATGGTTGAGAATCTGGATCTGTATATAACAAGAACGAAGGCAAGTATGGAGAAAGAGCAGCAGATGATGGAGAGAGAGCTTCTTATGGAAAACCACCTCAAAGAGGCTCAGCTAAAATATCTTCAGTCACAGATCAATCCACATTTCCTGTTTAATTCTCTGAATGCTGGTGCTCAGCTTGCTATGATGGAGGATGCGGAGCAGACAGGAATCTTCGTTGAAAAAATGGCAGACTTTTTCCGCTATAATGTCAAGAAAGGACAGGAGGATGCTACTCTGGGAGAGGAACTGGAAGCTGTTGATAATTATATTTACATTCTGAATGTCCGGTTTGCTGGGGATATTCATTTCAACAAAGATGTAGATGAATCACTGGAGAATGTACGTGTCCCAAGTATGATTTTACAGCCGGTCGTGGAGAATGCGGTAAATCATGGAATCCGGGATATTGAGTGGGAGGGGAAAATCCACCTGACAGTTACCGGAGATGCGGATTATATCCGAATCAGTGTGAAAGATAATGGAAAAGGAATGACACCGGAGCAGATAGAAAGTGTTCTGTCCGGAAATAAAGAGCACTGTAATGAGCAGAGCGATTCCACCGGAATCGGTATGAACAATGTAATCAGCCGGCTGGAACTTTATTATGAAGAACCGGGGCTTGTGGAAATCAACAGTGACGGGGAAAATAAAGGTACAGAAGTTGTGATTTATATACCGGTCTGATAGGAGAATGGTGGTATACTTGCATGAATGTATGGCGAAAATATAATTTTGGGGAGAGAAGCAATGTACAGAATTTTGTTAGCAGATGATGAAGGTATCATGCTGGAGTCGTTAAAGAAAATCATTGAATCTGAATATGGAAATGAATGTGAGATTCACTGTGCAAAGTCAGGCAGAGTCGTGGTGGAGATGGCACAGGCATATCCGCCGGATATCTGCTTCATGGATATACAGATGCCAGGAATCAGTGGCATTCAGGCAATCAAAGAAATTAAGAAGTTCAACAGTTCCGCAGTCTTTGTGATCATAACGGCCTATGATAAATTCAATTATGCAAAAGAGGCGCTGAGTCTGGGAGTACAGGAATTTCTTACCAAACCTGTAAATAAAAAGGTAATCCTGGAGACCTGTGCAAAAATGATGGCAAAGGTAGACCAGACGCGCCAAAAAAGAAGTGATGATCTTCGTATCAGAGAAAAACTTGAGACAGTCGTACCTATGATAGAAAGTGGTTATATCAATAATATTCTGTTGCAGGATGATTTTGTCACGTATCAGGATAATTATACACAGCTTCTGGATATTCAGCAGAAATATGGCTACATGATGGTTGTAGAATTTGGCGATTCTCTGGAGAATGGAGTGTTGAGCAACGCAGTAGGAGCAAGTGTCAGGGCAAATAAATTCTACTCTACTTTCCGCGAGATCGCTCAGGATTTCTTTGAATGTCTGGTAGGTCCGATCATGGGTAACAGAATCGTACTTCTGGTTCCATATGAAGAAGAGAAAGAGGATTACGAGGAGAGAGTTGCCATTGTTACAAGGGCCAGAAACATGGTACATAAATTTGAGAACAGAATCGACAGTATGTTTCGTTGTGGAATCGGAAGAGTCAAAGAACTGGGCAGCGTAAAGGAATCTTTCCAGGAGGCAGTAGTTGCGCTCAGAGAGAGTACCAGCCATGTGGTGCATATCGAGGATGTGCCGGTAGCACAGAAATATGAGGGAGAATATCCAAGGGATTTGGAGAGCAGATATCAGAAACGAATTCTGGAGAAGGATGTAGCAGGTGCTCTTAACTGTGCAAATGAATTTTTTGAATGGATGGAGGGACAATCTGCCGTTTCCAGAGAGGATGTGGAGATTAAGATTCTGGAGCTGGTAATGGATGCGGAACGCAGGGCTTTCTTTGCAGGAACCATGAAATATAATATTAATGACAGACGCGGATATATCAGGGAACTCCAGGCATGCCCGAACATGGAAAGTCTGAGAAACTGGTTTCTGGACAAAACAAGAGAAATCGGTGCAAAGATGGAGGATTCTAAGGAGAAAGAGGCAGTTAGTGTTATAGACAGGGCGAAAGAATATATCGATGAAAACTTCCGCAAGGATATTTCATTGGATGATGTTTCAAGAGAAGTGGATATCAGTCCGTATTATTTCAGTAAATTATTTAAGCAGGAGACGGGCAAGAACTTTATTGAACATCTGACAGAAATACGACTGAAAAATGCCAGAGAGCTTTTGCAGGATTCTCAGCTGTCTATCAAAGAGATATGTGCACAGTCCGGATATAGTGACCCGAATTATTTCAGCAGGATCTTTAAGAAATATGAGGGTGTGACACCGAGTGAGTTCAGAGAGAGGTTAGGCTGATGAAGGGACATATAACAGATAAGAAGAAAAAATCAGAAAAGAAGGGTGCTGTAAAGAGGATATTTTTGGGGGCACTACTGATTGGTATAGGAGCATTGATTCTAGGCGGATGTGGTTCTTCTACAGAGGAAACACAAAGTGAACAGGAAAAGACAGCGTCTGCTAAGAAAGAAGACGATAAGATACAGATCGGACTTACAGTGGATTCTTTTGTCATCGAAAGATGGATTCGCGACAGAGACGTTTTTGTGGCGACTGCCAGAGAAATGGGTGCGGACGTAAATGTGCAGGATGCAGGGGCAGATGCTAAAGAACAGATCAGCCAGATTGAATATTTTATCAGCAAACAGGTGGATGTGATCGTGGTGATTGCCAGGGACTGTGGCGCTCTTTCAGACGTGATACAGAAAGCCCAGAATGCAGGAATCCCTGTTATTTCTTATGACAGAATGATTAACAACTCGAATACGAATCTTTATATATCCTTTGATAACCGCAAGGTAGGCGAAATTATGGCACAGGCATTGATCGATGCGATTCCTCAGGGTGGAGATATTTTTATGATCCAGGGATCTTCCACGGACAATAATGTCCACATGCTCAAGAAAGGTTTTGATGATGTGCTGAAGAATTCAGATCTTAATGTCGTTTATGAAGCAAATTGTGAAGGCTGGATGGCAGAACTGGCGGAAGGATATATGGAAGAAGCACTGGAGAAATATCCGCATGTCAAAGGCATCATGTGTGGAAATGATGACATTGCCAGTCAGGTCGTGGAGGTACTTGCAGAGAACCAGATGGCGGGAGATGTAATTGTCGTGGGACAGGATGGAGATCTGGCTGCCTGCCAGAGAATCGTAGAGGGAACGCAGTACATGACTGCATTTAAGCCAATCGAAGATCTTGCAAGAGAAGCTGCGAAATATGCGGTGGAGATCGGAAGCGGCAAAGACCCTTCCGAGCTGGAAGGCGTGACAGAGACTGTAAACGACGGAACTTATGATGTACCGTCCAGAATCCTTGAACCAATTGCGGTGACAAAAGAGAATATAGACAAAGTAATCATTGACGGTGGTTTTCACCGAAGAGACGAAGTTTATCTGAATGCGGATTATAGCTGAGGTTTTGGGGGAGTTACGATACTGACAAATTGCTCCGCTGCTAGGCAACTCCCGCAATTCTGCAAACATTCGGAATCCGCGGATTTACTGCGTAAATCAGCTACTTCCTTCTAGCACTTTTTTGTAACAAAAATGTCCTGTTCTATGCAGGGCATTTTTTATTTTTCTTAAAATGTCTTGTTTCTTGCCAACCAAGTCCAGACTTCTGTGTGCTATAGTAACATCATCAAGAAAACGTGAGAAACGTAAAAAAAGAAACGGAGGTTTTTACAATGAAAAAGAAACTGGTATCTGCAATCCTTTGCGCATCAATGGTAGCTGGAATGGTAGTCATCCCGGGTGTAGCTGTTAAAGCGGATGACAAGAAACTGATCGGTGTTACAATGCCTACCAAGGACCTTCAGAGATGGAATCAGGATGGCGAGAACATGAAGAAAGAGCTGGAAGCAGCTGGCTATGAAGTAGACCTTCAGTATGCATCCAACGACGTAAGCACACAGGTTTCACAGCTTGAGAACCAGGTAGCAAACGGATGTGACCTTCTGGTTGTAGCATCTATCGACGGAAGCAGCCTTGGCGAGCCACTGAAACAGGCAAAAGAAGCAGGAATCCCGGTTATCTCCTATGACCGTCTGCTTATGAACTCAGACGCAGTTTCCTACTATGCAACATTTGATAACTACAAAGTAGGTCAGAAACAGGGCGAATACTTAGTAGATGCACTTGATCTTGACAATCAGGACGGACCATTCAATATCGAATTATTCACAGGTGATCCTGGTGATAACAACTGTAACTTCTTCTTCGGCGGAGCAATGGATGTACTTCAGAAATACATCGACGAAGGCAAACTGGTAGTTAAATCCGGACAGACAGAGTTCGAGCAGGTTGCAACTGCTAACTGGGACAGTGCAAAAGCTCAGGACAGAATGGATACAATCATCGCTGGTAACTACTCAGACGGAACAAACCTTGACGCAGTTCTCTGCTCCAACGACTCTACAGCACTTGGTGTAGAAAATGCTCTTGCAGCTTCCTACACAGGAGAATATCCAATCATCACCGGTCAGGACTGTGATACACCAAACGTTAAAAACCTTGTAGCTGGAAAACAGGCTATGTCAGTATTCAAAGATACACGTGCTCTTGCATCTGCAGTAGTTGATATGGTTGACGCTATCATGAAAGGTGAAGAACCAGAAGTTAACGATACAGAATCCTATGACAACGGCACAGGCGTTATCCCAACATACCTTTGCGATCCGGTTGTTGTTACTGTTGACAACTACAAAGAAATGCTGATTGACTCTGGATACTATACAGAAGATCAGATCCAGTAATAAAACAAGTATTTTATATTACAGGCGGGGATAATTCCCGCCTGTATTTACCAGAGTGTGTTTGAAAAATCATTTCTGCAATGCAGAAAGTATTTTTCAAACACGCTCTAAGTTAACCCGCCGCAGGCAGGATTCTTTTATAAAAAAGGGAGGGAAATAGAAGTTGGCTAAGATACTTTTGGAAATGAAAAATATCACCAAAACTTTCCCAGGTGTAAAAGCACTGGATAATGTAAATCTTCAGGTAGAAGAAGGCGAGATCCATGCGCTGGTAGGTGAAAATGGAGCCGGAAAATCTACACTGATGAATGTATTAAGTGGTATTTATCCGTATGGAACTTATGAAGGCAATATTATCTATAATGGTGAGATCTGTAAATTTAACACGATTAAAGACAGCGAAGAAAAAGGGATCGTAATCATTCACCAGGAACTGGCGCTGATCCCATATATGACGATTGGCGAGAACATGTACCTGGGTAATGAAAGAGGGAAATCTTTCTCCATCAACTGGAACGAGACTTATGGAGAAGCAGATAAATATTTGAAAATAGTAGGACTGGAGGAATCCTCCAGAACTTTGATCAAGGATATTGGTGTAGGTAAGCAGCAGCTGGTAGAGATTGCAAAGGCGCTGGCAAAGAATGCCAAACTTCTGATTCTGGATGAACCGACAGCCTCCTTAAATGAGGATGACTCCAAGGCATTGCTGGATCTGTTGCTGAAATTTAAGAAACAGGGAATGACATCTATCATCATTTCTCACAAATTAAATGAAATTTCATACGTTGCAGATAAGATTACCGTTATCCGTGACGGTTCTACGATTGAGACTCTGGATAAGAAGAAAGATGACTTCTCAGAGCAGCGTATCATTCAGGGTATGGTTGGCCGTGAGATGACAGACCGTTTCCCGAGACGTCCTGACGTAAAGATAGGAGACGTTTCCATGGAAGTAAAGAACTGGACTGTTTACCATCCACTGTACTCAGAGCGAAAAGTGGTAGATAATGTATCATTTAAGATTCATAAAGGAGAAGTAGTAGGTATTTCCGGACTGATGGGTGCAGGACGTACAGAGCTTGCGATGAGTATCTTCGGAAAGAGCTACGGAACCAAAATTTCCGGTCAGGTGTTTATCAACGGAAAAGAAGTGAAACTGGATACTGTACAGGAAGCAATTGATAATAAACTTGCTTATGTTACAGAGGACAGAAAAGGAAACGGACTGATCCTTTCCAAATCCATCAAAATGAATACATCCCTTGCAAATATGAAGGGAATCAGCAATGGACAGGTTATCGATGCAGATAAAGAGTATGCGATAGCTGAGGAATATAGAAAGAAACTGAAAACAAAATGTCCGTCTGTAGAGCAGAATGTAGGTAACTTAAGTGGTGGAAACCAGCAGAAAGTCCTTCTTGCGAAGTGGATGTTTGCAGAACCGGATATTCTGATTCTGGATGAGCCTACCCGTGGTATCGACGTAGGTGCAAAATACGAAATTTACTGTATTATTAACGATCTGGTAGCAGCAGGAAAATCTGTTATCATGATTTCTTCTGAACTTCCGGAAGTTCTTGGAATGTCAGACAGAATCTATATCATGAATGAGGGCAAGTTCGTCGGTGAAGTCAGCAAAGAAGAGGCAACCTCCGAGCTGATCATGTCCAAGATCGTAAAATCAGGAAAAGGAGCGTAAAGAAGATGGAGAAAAAGCTTAGTTTTTCAGAGATATTAAAGAAATATACCATGGTGATCGTGCTTGTTCTGGTAGTCATCATGTTTACGGCAAACACTAAAGGTGTTATGCTTCTTCCTCAGAACGTTAACAACCTTGTAGCACAGAATGCTTATGTATTTATCCTTGCAACTGGTATGTTGTTCTGTATTTTAACTGGTGGTAACATCGACCTTTCTGTTGGTTCTGTTGTATGTTTCGTAGCAGCAGTTGGTGGTAAGATGATGGTTCTTAACAACATGAATCCATATCTTACAATGCTGGTTATGCTGATTACAGGTATTGCGATCGGTGCCTGGCAGGGATTCTGGATTGCTTATGTACGAATTCCTCCGTTTATCGTAACTCTGGCAGGTATGCTTGCATTCAGAGGTCTTTCAAACGTAGTTCTTCAGGGCCAGACACTGGCACCAATGCCTGATTCTTATCTGGCACTGTTTAACAATTACATTCCGGATCCTTTTGGAAAAGAAGGATTTAATGTTACATGTTTCGTGGTTGGTATTATCGTTTGTATTGTTTATGTTTTACTTGTACTGAAAAACCGTGCAGATCGTGCTAAGAAAGGTTATAGTGTAGAGGCTTTTGGTGGCGCAGCGATTAAGATGGTCCTGATCTGTGCAGTTATCCTTGCATTTATGTTCCGTCTGGCACAGTATAAAGGTATTCCGAACTCTCTGGTTTGGGTAGTAGTTATCATTGCAATTTATACATATATTGCTTCTAAGACTACTACAGGTCGTTATTTCTATGCAGTTGGTGGTAATGAGAAGGCTACTAAGCTTTCTGGTATTAATACAAATAAGGTTTATTTTCTGGCTTACCTGAATATGGGTCTTCTGGCTGCTATCGCAGGTATGGTTACTATGGCTCGTCTGAATTCTGCTAACCCTCAGGCTGGTACGAACTTCGAGATGGATGCGATTGGTTCCTGTTTCATTGGTGGTGCTTCTGCTTATGGTGGAACTGGTACTGTTCCGGGAGTTATTATTGGTGCTCTTTTGATGGGTGTTTTGAACTTAGGTATGAGTATTATGGGTATTGACCAGAATATTCAGAAGGTTGTTAAAGGTTTGGTTCTGCTGGCAGCGGTTATTTTTGATGTTGTAAGTAAGAGAAAATCCTTTATCGTAAAATAATATGGTATTCTTCCTCCTGGGAGAGAAATTGCAGGGCTCGCGAGATTGTGGGCTCTGTTTTTTTCGTCTGGTGGGAGATTTTAAACTTGAGATGTAAAATAAAATTTACTTGTGGAATGTAAGGGGATGGACGTATAATAAAGTGAAATATTTGTACGAGTGAGGAGAGGGACTATTATGAAATATAATTCTGTGCTGGATCTGCATACACATACGGTGGCTAGCGGGCATGCGTATTGTTCGTTGAGGGAGATGGCGAAGGCGGCTTCGGAGAAGGGGCTTGAGGTGCTTGGGATTACGGAGCATGCGCCGATGATGCCGGGGACTTGTCATAAGTATTATTTTGATAATCTTAAGGTTGTGCCGAGGGAGATGTATGGGATTCAGCTGCTTTTGGGGTCTGAGGTGAATATTCTGGATGCGCAGGGGTCTGTGGATCTGTCGGAGCGGACACTTTCGAAGATGGATGTGGTGGTTGCGAGTCTGCATATTCCTTGTATGAAGCCGGCTTCTAAGCTGGAGAATACAGAAGGGTATCTGAATGTGATGAAGAATCCGTATGTGAATATTATCGGGCATCCGGATGATGGGAGATATGAGATTGATTATGAGGCGCTTGTGCAGGGTGCGAAGGAGTATGGGAAGGTTCTGGAGTTGAATAATCATTCGCTGGATCCGGATTGTAATCGTGAGAATGCGGTGGAGAATGATACGGTGATGTTGAATCTGTGTAAGAAGTATCAGGTGCCGGTTGTGATGGATAGTGATGCGCATTTTGATCTGCTGATCGGGGAGTTTGATCTGGCGAGGAAGCTTCTTACGAAGCTGGATTTCCCGGAGGAGCTGGTGCTTAACCGGTCTGCGGATGCGATTAAGGAGTATGTGAATCGCAGATTTTGACGATAGGATGTGAAGTAGTTTTCCTTATGGAGAGCAGCAGTTATACCGTAAGGTGAGGAGATGGTGTTGCCTGATGGGAGATTTGTTTTGTGTAACTATAGAAATTTTAGGTTAATATTGTGAATGGAATGAACAGTAACCTGATTTTAGGTTGAGACAACTGGAAATTTGTGCTACTATGAATTGAGACTATAGTATAAGAAAGAAAACTCAAACGATGAGGATTTTTTGATGGATCAAAAAAGGAAAATGAAACGGAAATATATACGATTAAAGACGACATTGGTCTTTATTTTTATATTTCTGGCTGTCTGGTGTGTGATCTGGATAATTAATCAGAGCCAGGAGAGGCGGGAGAAGTTAAAAGCTACTTATACAGCGGAGTCTACTGTAAGCCGGGTGGAATCTCAGCTGAGCAAATATCTTGCGGAATCGGATCTGATGAAGCAGATCGTGGAAAAGGAATATGATATAGATAACGAACAGTTTGACAAATTGGCAGAGCTGATGCAGGAGGATGAGGACGTGATAGAGGCCAGGGAACTGGCAGAGGATGGAGTTGTATCGCGAATTTATCCGATGGAGGGAAATGAAGCAGCCATGGGTCTTGATACGCTTCAGAATCCTGCGAGAAAAAAGGAAGCGAGACTTGCAAGGCTAAGTGGTGAATATACGATTGCAGGACCGTATGAGCTGGTGCAGGGCGGAACCGGGGCGCTTCTTTTTGACCCGGCTTATATTACGGATCAGAATGGGGAAGAGAAGTTCTGGGGATTTTCTATTCTGGTAATGAACTGGGATAATTTTATTCAGGAAGTGGAACTGGAGAAGCTGGAAGAAGCGGGATATGATTATCAGATCTGGAAGAAAGACCTCTATACAGGTGAGAAAATCGTAATTGATGAAAGTGAGAATTCAAATTTGAATAATTCACTTGAGGTTGCCTGCAGTGTTCCGAATGATACCTGGTATTTCGAAATTGTGCCGGAGAATGGATGGATCACAGTTTCACAGAAAGTGTTTGGCGTTATTATTTCAATTGCACTGGCAGTGATGGCTTCTGTTGGATACTGGCAGTACAAAATGAGGCGGTATAAAGATATTCTGCATGAAGAAGAACTGGAAAAAGCGGCAATAGAGGCAAGAATGGCAAATGAGGCAAAGACACGTTTTCTGTTTTATATGAGCCATGATATCCGTACACCGATGAATGCAATCATAGGGTTTGCAGATCTTCTGGAAAAGCACCTGGATGATAAGAAAAGGGTGATTGATTATATTAGTAAGATCAAGCATTCCAGTTCGTTTTTGCTGTCTTTGATTAATTATGTTCTTGAGATGGCAAGGATTGAGAGTGGTAAGGCTACGCTTAAAACAGAGACAGGTGATCTGAAAAATCTTGTGAATACGCTGAATGATGTTTTTGAGCCTTCGATTGAGGAAAAAAAACTGCAATATACCTGTAACCTGAAAGTAGAGAATCCCTATGTGCATTGTGATAAGACGAAATTACGGGAGATTCTGCTGAATGTTATCAGTAATTCCATCAAGTATACACCGGAAGGCGGATCAGTTACTGTAGATATTACCGAAGAGGGACATGATGCAGAGAAAAAGGTGTCTTTTTACAGATTTACTATAGAAGATACCGGTATAGGGATGAGTAAGGAGTATCTGCCACATATTTTTGAAGAGTTCAGTCGTGAAAATACCAGTACGGAGAGTAAGGTTATCGGAACCGGTCTGGGGCTTCCGATTGTGAAATCACTGGTAGATCTTATGGGTGGAACGATTGAGGTCAGCAGTGAGGTTACTGTAGGTACAAAGACAATTATTATTCTTCCATTTCTGGTTTCAGAGGAAGAATGTAAGAATGCGGTGCAGGAGCAGCAGGAGAGCACGAAGCTTCTGACATTGCTGATGGGAAAACGGATTCTGCTTGCAGAGGATAATGAGCTGAATGCAGAGATTGCGATTACCATACTGGAAGAGGAAGGTCTGAAAGTGGAATGGGCAGAGGATGGAATCAAGTGTCTGGAAATGCTAAAAAAAGTGCCGGAAGATTATTATGATATGATCTTGATGGATATTCAGATGCCAAATATGGATGGTTACCGGACGACGGAAGAAATCAGAAGCCTGCCTGATAAGCGTGCACAGATTCCGATTGTGGCAATGACTGCGAATGTTTTTGATGAAGATAAGAAGAAAGCATATGAGGCCGGAATGAACGGGTACATAGCGAAACCAATTGATACAAAAGCGATATTTTCGACCCTTGGGGAGATTCTTCAGGAAAAATCTGAAAATTAAGGATTTCTTTCTGCTTAAATGCTTGCTTCTCGTGATTTAACGTGGTAAAATATCACTGTTAGAAATATGAAATGGACATTATAAATACAAATGTCCGTCCAGTGAAGAATTGAAGAGTAGAGTTCTAAAGGAGCAAAAAAATGAGTAAAAAAATCAGAACAGAGGCTGTAGATCAGCTTTTTGAAGCGATTTTATGCCTGAAGGATAAAGAAGAATGCTATACCTTCTTTGAAGATGTATGTACGATTAATGAACTTCTTTCATTATCACAGCGTTTTGAGGTTGCCAAGATGTTGATGGACAAGAGGACATATCTTGATATTTCCGAGAAGACCGGAGCTTCCACTGCAACGATCAGTCGTGTGAATCGTTCATTGAATTATGGAAATGATGGATATGAGATGGTGTTCTCCAGAATGGCGGAGAAGGACGCTGAAGGGAAATAGGATACAGAAGAGATAAAGCGTTTTAGGGCGTTTGAGAGAGCAGGCGGATGTTTTGGCCTGCTCTTTTTGTGTTATAAGTGGGAAGAGTAGAAAGATTAGAAAGATTAGATTAAGGGACGCGCAGAAAAATAGTTTCTTTCATGTGCGGTTTCGGACACTAAGATATTCTAAGGTATCGAAAATCCGCTAAAAGCATGAGAAGAAAAGTCTGGATTACTCGCTGGCGCTCAGACAAAGGACTTTTCTTCTCATAACGCGGATTTTTGATACCTAAGAATATCTAAGTATCCTGCAAATGCACATGAAAGAAACTATTTTTCTGCGCTGGTTACTGGATATATATATTTGTGTATTACGCTATATGACAGCCGGAAGTCATATTTTTCCGCTTCTTGGTGAGCGTTGGGTGCAGAATTATGGGACAGGTGTGGAGAATCTGCATTTTCATAATTTTATGGAAATTGGGTTTTGTTATTATGGGGATTGGATTCTTATGCTGGGTGAAAATGAAAAATATATGATCGAATTTGCAAACCGAATAGAAGAAGGAAATGTTATAATCGGAACTATAAGGAGCGATAAGGAATTAATAGGAATTCTAAAGATATTAAGATCAGGAGGAACAAGATGAAAACATTTGATTATTCACTGGTAAAAGATCCGCAGTATTTTTGCGATAACCGAATGGAAGCTCATTCAGATCATGTATATTATAAAGATAAAAAAGAGATGCAGGCTGCATTACAGGAAGGGGAGGGGACTTCTTTTCGTTACTGTCTGAATGGTCTGTGGAAGTTTCATTATGCCCGTAATTATGCAAATGTGATTCCAGGATTTGAAAAGGAAGAGTATTGTTGTTATGACTGGGAGGATATTCATGTACCGGCACATATCCAGATGGAAGGATATGATGCACCGCAGTATGCGAATGTTCAGTATCCATGGGAAGGACACGAGGAAATTCATCCGGGCGAGATTCCGGAGAGATTTAATCCGGTGGCAAGCTATGTGAAATATTTTACTGTACCGGCTCATATGAAAGGTAAGAGACTGTTTATTTCATTCCAGGGAGCAGAGAGTGGATTGGCACTCTGGCTGAACGGTACATTTATCGGATACAGTGAAGATTCTTTTACCCCGTCAGAATTTGAACTGACAGATTATGTGAAAGAAGGTCAGAATAAACTGGCTGCACAGGTATTTAAATGGACTTCCAGCAGCTGGTGTGAGGATCAGGATTTCTTCCGATTCTCAGGAATTTACAGAGATGTGTACCTTTACACAGTGCCGGATACTCACGCGTATGACCTTCAGATTCGTGCTATTCCGGAAGAAAATCTGGAATCAGCAGATATGGAAATCAAGGTAAAAACATGGGGAAAAGGAAGCATTACTTTTAAACTTGAAAAAGATGGCGAATGCATTCTGAAAGACAGAAAATTACTTTTGGAAGAAAATACTGATAAAATAATTGCCGCAGATGAAAGAAATGCAGGTGCGAATAAAGATACAAATGAAGACGCGACTGAAACACCGGGGATTTCGCATACATTAAAAACGAATAGCAGTAAAACCGCAGAGAGCAGCTATTTATGGAAAGTCAGCAACCCGGAATTCTGGAGTGCTGAAGATCCGCAGCTTTATGATCTTACAATAGAACTTTACGATGAAGCCGGAAATCTGCAGGAAGTGATTCCTCAGAAAGTGGGATTCAGACGTTTCGAAATGAAAGACGGAATCATGACGCTGAACGGAAAGCGTATCGTATTTAAGGGCGTAAACCGTCATGAGTTCAGTTCGGTCAGCGGAAGACATGTTTCAGAGGAGGAACTCCGTAAGGATCTTCGCATTATGAAGCAGAATAATATCAATGCCATCCGTACCTGCCATTATCCGGATACATCACTAATTTATCAGCTCTGTGATGAATATGGTATTTATATGATCGACGAGACAAATCTGGAATCTCATGGTTCCTGGGATACGGCGGAGTTTACAAAGGATTATACCCATGTTGTTCCTCATAACAAACCGGAATGGCTGGATATGATGCTTGACCGTGCCAACTCCATGTATCAGAGAGACAAGAATCATCCGGCAATCCTGATCTGGTCTTGTGGAAATGAATCTTTTGGCGGAAAAGATATCTATGAAATGTCTCAGCTTTTCCGTAAGAATGACCCTACCCGCCTGGTACATTATGAGGGACTTTTCCATGACCGTAGTTATAATGATACCAGTGATATGGAAAGCCAGATGTATCCATCTGTAGAAGCAATCAAAGAGTTCCTGGCAAAGGATGACAGCAAACCGTTTATCTGCTGTGAATACACACATGCCATGGGAAATTCCTGCGGTGCCATGCACAAATATACTGACCTGACAGATACAGAGCCCAAATATCAGGGTGGATTTATCTGGGATTACATTGACCAGTCTATTTATAAGAAAGACCGCTATGGAAAAGAGTTCCAGGCATATGGCGGTGATTTCGGAGAACGCCCTACAGACTATAATTTCAGTGGCAACGGAATTGCATATGGCGGTGACAGAGAGCCATCTCCAAAGATGCAGGAAGTGAAATTCAATTATCAGAATATTACTGCAGAGGTGACAGCTGACACAGTAAAAGTGATTAACAAGAACCTCTTTGTAAACACAGATACTTTTGACTGTAAGGTAACACTTGCAAAGAATGGAAAAGTGATCCGTACAGAAGCACTGGAAACAGCAGTTGAGCCATTGAGCGAGAAAGAATATAAACTGCCTTTTGAAACAGCAGAAGCAGCCGGAGAATATACAGTTACTGTTTCCTTCCATCTGAAAGAGGAAAAGGTGTGGGCATCGGCAGGGCATGAGATTGCGTTTGGACAGTATGTATACCAGGTACAGGAAAATGCTTCAGCAGAAACAGCAGTTGCGAAGCCGCAGATCATCCGAAGCACACACAATATCGGGGTCCGTGGCGAGCACTTCGAAGTAATGTTCTCCGTCCTCAACGGTGGTCTTGTTTCCTACAAATATGCGGGCAAAGAGATGATCGAGGCAATCCCGAAACCAAACTTCTGGCGCGCACCTACAGACAATGACTGTGGAAATCTTATGCAGATGCGCTACGCACAGTGGAAAATTGCCAGCATGTATTTAAGCCACAAAGAATACAGAAAAGGTGCATACGGCCCATCCAATTTACCACAGGCAGAAGAAATAGACCACTCTGTAAAAGTAACCTTTACCTATCTGATGCCAACCACACCAGCCAGTGAGTGTCAGCTCACCTACGAAGTATTCGGAGATGGAAAGGTGAAGACAACTTTAACTTATGACCCGGTAAAAGAATTTGGTGATATGCCGGAATTTGGCGTGATGTTTAAGTTCAATGCAGACTATGATAATGTTCAGTGGTATGGACTGGGAGAAGCTGAAACCTATGCAGACCGTAAAAAAGGTGCAAAACTGGGCATTTACCAGAATAAAGTTGTGGACAACATGGCAAGATACATGGTGCCGCAGGAATGTGGTGCAAAAGAGGAAGTACGCTGGGCAAAGATCACAGACCGCAAGGGCAGAGGAATGTACTTCGAGATGGATGGAGAACCAGTGATGTTCTCGGCACTTCCATACACTCCTCATGAGATGGAAAATGCCATGCATCCATACGAACTCCCGCAGATTCATTACACAGTAGTACGAGTAGCCAAAGGCCAGATGGGAATCGGCGGCGACGACAGTTGGGGAGCATACACCCATCCGGAATATTTGCTGAATACAGACGGAAAGATGGAATTCTCCTTTAGCTTTAAAGGAATTTAATATAGTTTATTTATTTAAAAAGCCATTTTCAGTCAGAAAGTGGCTTTTTAAATAATGCTAATAACATTTGTTGAAAATAAGTGGAACAGGATGTATCATTACAGAGAAAGAGTAAATCAAGTACATTGTTGTGTAAATAACTGTGTTAATTGCGTAGACGAGCGAGTGGTACAGTTATTTCGATAGAGAATGATAACAATAATATTCGGATTCGAAATACTGTACGAAAAGGGAGGAATTATCTTATGCATCAGGCAGAGGAAAAACGTTATGAAGCTATGAAATACCACCGCTGTGGTGCCAGTGGGCTGATGCTGCCGGAGTTATCTCTGGGTTTATGGCATAATTTTGGAGATACCGGTGTTTATGAGAATATGAAGCAGATGTGCTTCACAGCATTTGATAATGGAATTACACATTTTGACCTTGCAAACAACTATGGTCCACAGCCTGGAAGTGCGGAGGCAAATTTTGGAAAAATCCTGAGAGAGGAATTTTCTGCATACAGAGATGAGCTGATCGTCAGCACAAAGGCCGGTTACGACATGTGGCCGGGACCTTATGGAAACTGGGGAAGCCGTAAGTATCTGATCGCCAGTCTTGACCAGAGCCTGAAACGTCTTGGCCTGGATTATGTAGATATCTTCTATCATCATAGAATGGATCCGGAGACTCCTCTTGAGGAGACCATGGAGACTCTAGCACAGATCGTCAGAAGCGGAAAAGCATTGTATGTTGGAATTTCCAACTATGATGGTGAGACAATGAAACGCGCCGCAGATATTCTGGAGGAATTGCACTGTCCGTTTATCATTAATCAGAATTCATATAATATTTTTAACAGAACGATTGAGAAAAATGGTCTGAAACAGGCAGCAGCAGAAAAGAAAAAGGGAATTATTTCTTTTAGCCCTCTGGCGCAGGGAATGCTCACAGACCGTTATTTGAATGGAATTCCAAAGGACAGCCGCGTCAACACAGACGGGCGTTTTCTCCATGCAGACCAGTTCAGTGAGGAACGTCTTAACAGTATTCGCAGTCTGAATGCAATTGCAGTAGAAAGAGGCGAAAGCCTTGCTCAGATGGCACTGAAATGGATTCTCCGCGATGGAATTGTAACCAGTGTGCTTATAGGAGCATCCCGTCCACAGCAGATTCTTGAGAATCTGAAGGTGCTGGACAGCGCATCCTTCAGTGAAGAGGAATTGAAAAAAATTGACGAAAATTCATTGGCATTATAATAAATATCCGCTTGACAGAGTATTTGCTTAAATGATATGAAATAGTAATATAATCTGAATTGCATTATTTTCTGGAATTATCAGTGAATAACCAAAGATGCGGAAAGGGGATAGTTATGAGTATTATTTTTCATGAAAGTTCAAAGACATTCCATTTATACAACAATGAAATCAGTTATATTATGTGTGTGCTTCCAAATGGACATATTGGAAATCTCTATTTTGGGAAAAGAATTCATGACAGAGAAGATTTTTCATATCTTCTTGAGATGAAGCAGCGACCAATGACAGCCTGTGTTTATGAGGGAAACCGCAAATTTTCGCTGGAGCATCTGAAACTGGAATATCCGGTGTATGGAAGCTCTGATTACCGTTATCCGGCAGTGGAAATCCTTCAGGAAAACGGCAGCAGAATCTCGGAATTTACTTATGTCAGTCACACGGTTACAGATGGAAAGCCAAAGCTTTCAGGACTTCCGGCTACTTATACAGAGAATGACGAAGAAGCCCAGACCTTATGTATAAAACTGAAAGATGAAGTAACAGGAATTGTACTGGAATTGCTTTATACTATTTTTGCACAGGGGGGAATTATTACCAGAAGTGTCAGATTCATCAATGAAGGAACAGCCCCTGTACATCTGTTAAATGCAATGAGCCTTAGTCTTGATCTGCCGGACAAGGATTATGTGTGGATGCAGTTTTCAGGTGCATGGTCCAGGGAACGTCATGTGAAAGAGCGCAGATTAGAGCAGGGAATCCAGTCTGTAGGAAGCATCAGAGGAAATTCTTCCCATGAACATAATCCCTTTATTGTGCTCCGACGTCCGTCAGCAACAGAAAATGCAGGAGAAGTGATGGGATTCAGTCTGATCTACAGTGGAAATCACAGAATGCAGGCAGAGGTGGATACTCATGATACAACCCGCATCACTGCAGGGATCAATCCGCAGAACTTTGACTGGAAGCTGGACTGTGGTGAGAGCTTTCAGACTCCGGAAGCAGTAGTAGTGTTTTCTGATAAGGGTCTGAATGGAATGAGCCAGACCTTCCATAAATTATATCAGAAGAGACTGGCAAGAGGTTACTGGAGAGACCGTCCAAGACCAATCCTTAACAATAACTGGGAAGCTACTTATTTTGATTTTACAGAGGACCGTCTGGTGGAAATCGCAGCAAAGGCAAAGGAATGTGGCGTTGAATTATTTGTGCTGGATGACGGATGGTTCGGTGCGCGAAGCAACGATTATGCAGGGCTTGGGGACTGGGTGGCAAACAGAGAGCGTCTTCCGCAGGGAATCAAGGGAATCGCAGACAGGATTGAAGAGATGGGTATGAAATTTGGTCTGTGGTTTGAGCCGGAGATGGTGAACAAGGATTCAGATCTTTATCGTGCACATCCGGACTGGATTCTGCAGACACCCCAGAGGCATTCCTGCCATGGCAGAAACCAGTATGTGCTGGACTTCTCCAGAAAAGAAGTGGTGGACTGCATTTATGAGATGATGTATAAAATTCTCTCAGAAGCAAAGGTTTCCTACATTAAATGGGATATGAACAGAAGTATTACGGAATGTTGTTCAGCTGCACTTCCAGCAGACCGTCAGGGAGAAGTATTTCACAGATATATTCTCGGAGTTTATGATCTGTATGAGCGGTTAAATACTGCATTTCCGCAGATCCTCTTTGAGTCCTGCGCAAGCGGCGGCGGGCGTTTTGACCCGGGAATCCTTTATTATGCGCCACAGGGATGGACAAGCGATGATACAGATGCGGCAGAGCGTGTGAAAATCCAGTATGGCACAAGTATGTGTTATCCGGTAAGTTCCATGGGAAGTCATGTATCTGTAGTACCAAACCATCAGTTAAACCGCAAAACTCCGTTACATACAAGAGCAAATGTAGCTTATTTTGGAACTTTCGGATATGAGCTGGATCTGAATAAACTGTCTGATGAGGAAATCAGTGAAGTAAAACAGCAGATCACTTTTATGAAAGAATACAGAGAACTGATTCAGTTTGGAACTTTTTACAGACTGAAGAGTCCTTTTGAGGGCAATGAAACTGTGTGGATGACCGTCAGCGAGGACAAAAAAACAGCGCTGGTGTTCTGGTACAGGGAAAGAAATGTAGTAAACGCAGATTTTACCAGAGTACGGCTTCAGGGACTGGATCCGGATTTTATCTACAGAAATGAGTATAATGGAACAGAAAACTACGGGGATGAGCTGATGAATCTGGGACTGCTTACCACAGATTGTACAGCAGGTGAACCCACAAGTGAAGATGAACCATGCACAGACTATGAATCCAGGATTTATGTTTTAACTGCAAAGTAAAAAGTGAAAAGCAGGCAAATGATCTGATCATTTGCCTGCTTATTGTTTTTCGTCATATTTATCGATGGTTTCTTTAAGCGTCTTATAGTTTTTGGGACTCATTCCGAATTTCTTTTTAAAAGCCTTGGAAAAAACCAACTGGTCTTCATATCCTACAGAATTGGAAACCTCTTTTATAGACAAACTGGTACTGACCAGAAGACTGGCTGCTTTATGCATCTTATAATCAATCAGGAAGGTCTGTGCCGATATTCCAAGTTCTTTCTGGAAAGCACTGTTCAGATAGGCGCGGCTGATTCCGATATTATCTGCAATATCAGAAATCCCGATTCCCTTTTGATACATATCTTTAATATATTCAATGGCAAGTTCCGCGTAAACACTGGTGCTGTAGGCATATTTGGCATTTTTTCTGCTTTGGGCAGACTGCTTTTCATGAAAGTCGACAAGCTCGGCTAACAGCAGGATCAGATAAGCCTGACGCTTCAGATCATTGGCTTTGGAAAGCTGCTTATGATCCAGCATATAATCAATGTGCTTCAGAATTATTTTCTGATTCGGTGCAGGAAGCACTAATTGATTTTTGGAAAATCCACATTCTCTTACCATTGAGTGAGCACGGATTCCACGAAAACCGATCCAGGCATAAGTCCAGGGATGGGTTTCATCAGCTCCGTATGTGATTGGTTCATTTGGATAAATTACAAACATCTGTCCGGGAGTAAGGCTCCAGGTCTGACCTCCGGCAGAATAAAATCCGGTACCGTCCAGTACAAAATGGATGATAAACTCGTCTCTTGGCATGGAACAGATATGTCCGGGTGGGCAGTGCTCTTTGCCCGTATGGATCAGACTGATATCAAGGGAACCCTCTTTCAGATTTTCAAGACAGCGAAAAGTAGCGCTGTCAGTATATTTTACATTTGGCATTTGCACCATTCCTTTTTTATTTTCTTTGACTGGGGATATTATTGATATAAAGACATATGGATTCATATCCTGTAAATACGCACAAATTCAAGTCGTTGTTGACATTTTACCATATATTCAGCGTTTTTTCCATAACGATTATGACATAAATTCATTTCATTAGTCCATTTAAAAAAATAGACAAAAACGTATAATAAGAATCACAAGGAACACGTCGAAACGACGAATAAAGGAGGATGTATATGAGAAAAAACATGAAAAAACTCACAGTCGCAACAGTGATCGGTGCTATGACAGTTACAGCACTTGCACCGGTAAGTGCACAGGCGAAAGACAAAACTCTGACAGTTGCAATCTGGGATAACGGACAGAAAGCCGGACTTCAGGAGATCATGGATGAGTTTACAAAAGAGACAGGAATTAAAACTGAACTTCAGGTAGTAGAGTGGAGCAGCTACTGGACACTTCTTGAAGCAGGTGCATCAGGCGGAGATATGCCGGACGTATTCTGGATGCATTCCAACGAAGCAGTAAGATATATGTCCAATGATATCTTACTTGATCTGACAGACAAGGTTGCAGACAGCGATAAACTGGAAATGGACAAATTCCCGGAAGATATCAAAGAAATGTATCAGTGGGACGGAAAAACATACGCAGTACCGAAGGATATCGACACAATCGCTATGTGGTATAACAAAGATATGTTTGATGAAGCAGGAATCGACTATCCGGACGGAAGCTGGACATGGGATGAATTCTATGATATCGCAGAGAAACTTACAAAAGAAGACGGAAACCAGTATGGTTTCGCAGCAAACCCGTCTAACGAGCAGGATACATGGATGAATATTATCTACTCCATGGGCGGATGTGTACTGACAGATGATAACAAATCCGGTTTTGATGATCCTAATACTATCAAGGCAATGGAATTCGTTGACAAATGCGTTAAAAATGTAATGCCTCCTGCATCTACAATGTCCGAAACAGGTACAGACGTACTCTTCGGATCTGGTAAAGTAGCTATGATCTCTCAGGGATCCTGGATGGTATCTGGTTTCAAAGACAACGATTATATCAAAGAACACTGTGATGTAGCAAGACTTCCGAAAGACGCTGAGACAGGCAGAAGCGTATCTCTTTACAATGGTCTTGGATGGGCTGCTTCTGCAAACACAGATATGCCGGACGAAGCTTTCCAGCTTATTGAGTGGTTCGGTACAAAAGACATGCAGCAGAAACAGGCTGACCTTGGTGTAACAATGGCAGCTTACGAAGGAATGTCCGATGGATGGGTTAACAGTGTTGACTGCTTCAACTTACAGCCATACATGGATGCAATGGATGACATCGTATTCAGACCACACACAAATGCAACACTTGCATGGTGGAACCCAATGTGTGAAGAACTGAAGAAACCATGGAATGATGAGGAAAGCATGGATGATGCATGCAAGAACATCGTTACTATTATGAATGATGCCATTGCAGAAGAGTCCTATTAATTAATGTTTAACAAAACCATTCATAAAAAATAAGAAACAGAAAAGCTGCCGCAGAAAAGATTCCGATCATGTGATAACCGCAGAAGTCACAACAGGTATGCAGATATGCGGCAGTTTTCCATTCAAATCAGCAACAAAATTTTATGATAAGAAGGAGTGAGAGCCGTGGCAAATCCAAAAAAAGGTACCAGTCAGGCGCGGAATGAATTCATCTGGGGATGGGCGTTCATTCTTCCTACAATGCTTGGTCTGATCATCTTAAATATCTATCCGATTTTTAAGACCATTTATGAGAGCTTTTTCAAGACCGGAGATTTCGGTAAGGGAAATATCTTCATTGGTTTTGACAACTATGTAAAGCTGTTCCACGATGCGGAAGTCTGGCAGGCATTATTAAATACATTTAAATATGCCATTGTGGAAGTTCCGTTTTCCATTGCTATCGCACTTGTACTGGCAGTTTTATTAAACCGTAAAATGAAAGGCCGTGCTGTTTACAGAACTATTTTCTTCCTGCCTATGGTTGCTGCTCCGGCTGCGATCGCCATGGTATGGAGATGGCTGTTTAACTCAGAGTTTGGTCTTCTCAATCATATTTTCCATACAAAGATCAACTGGATCTCTGATCCGAAGATTGCAGTCTATGCGATCGCAGTGATTGGTGTATGGTCCATCATTGGTTACAATATGGTTCTTTTCCTGTCCGGTTTGCAGGAAATCCCAAGAGATTATTATGAAGCAGCAAGCATTGACGGAGCAACTGGTGTGAAACAGTTCTTCCATATTACAATCCCGCTGCTTTCGCCGACCATCTTCTTTGTAATGGTTACCCGTGTCATCGGCGCCATGCAGGTATTCGATCTGATCTTTATGGTTATGGACAGAAACAATCCTGCACTTTACAAAACACAGTCACTTGTTTATCTGTTCTACCAGAATTCCTTTGTACAGAATAACAAAGGCTATGGTTCAACAATCGTCGTACTTCTTCTGGTTGTGATTATGATCATGACAGTATTCCAGAACATTGCGCAGAAGAAGTGGGTTCACTATAATTAAGGAGGGATAATTATGTCAGCAAGAGATAAAGCAAACAGAGTTCTGATCCATGTTATCCTGATACTGGTATCTATTACCATGTTGGTTCCTTTCTTATGGATGATCCTGACAGCTTTCAAAACCATGACAGAGGCAACTTCTGTCAACCCGTTCGTAATCCTCCCGTCTACATGGAGATGGGACAGCTTTAAAGAAGTTATTGAAAATATGGATTTCTTACATCTGTATATCAATACATTGCTTCTGATCCTGGGCCGTGTTGTATGCGCAGTTCTGACAGCAACACTGGCAGGCTATGCATTTGGACGTCTGAACTTCAGGGGGAAAAATCTGATGTTCTCTCTGGTTCTTTTCCAGATGATGGTTCCTGGACAGATCTTCATTATCCCACAGTACTTAATGGTAAGTAAAATGGGAATGCTCAATACCATTTTTGCCCTGGTATTTCCCGGTATTGTTACTGCATTTGGTACATTCCTCCTCAAACAGGCTTATATGGGACTTCCAAAAGATCTGGAAGAGGCTGCACGTCTTGATGGATGTAACATCGGTCAGACCTTCCTGTTCATCATGGCTCCTCTGACACGTTCTTCCATGGTGGCACTGGGAATCTTCACAGCAGTATTTGCATACAAAGACCTGATGTGGCCTCTGATCTGTAACAAGGATGTAATGCCTCTGTCAGCAGCACTTGCAAAAATGCAGGGACAGTACACCAACAATTATCCGCAGCTGATGGCGGCATCTCTGCTTGCATGTATCCCGATGATCGTACTGTATCTGATTTTCCAGAAACAGTTCATCGAAGGTATTGCAACATCCGGCGGTAAGCTGTAATAAATAATCAATGTTAAGTATTAAGTAAAAATTCAGGTGCTCAGACAGATTTCTCCTTTGACCTGAGCAGTACAGGCAGGCTTTGTTATAAAATTAGAACGGGTATAACAGGGCTTGCCTGAAACTGGATTTGATAAAGTTCAGAGAAAGTAAACTGAAATATAAAACAAAAGAAGATAAATGACAGGAAAGGAAGAGGTAGATAGAAATGAAACCAGGAAGTCTCTTTGACAGAATATTCGGATTTTTAGGTCAATTAATCGCATTAAATTTGCTGTGGATCGTGTGCTCTCTTCCGATTATCACAGCAGGGGCATCCACCACTGCATTATTTTACTGTACATTGAAACTCCATAAAGATGGAGATATCAGAGTACTTCATGATTTTTTTAATAGTTTTAAGCAGAATTTCAGGCAGTCCACACTGATCTGGATTCTGATGGCTGCAGCAGGAATATTTATTTATATGGAAAAAGAGGCTCTGGCAACAATGCCGGGATCCATGTCACAGATTTTTAATTATGTGATCTTTGCGGTCTATATTCCTCTGGTGGCAGTTGCACTGTATGTATTTCCAACAGTTGCAGCATTTGAAAATAAAACAGTGACTTTGATCACAAACGCATTTTATTTTGCGGTTAAACATATAGGCTATGCATTAGCTGTGGCAGTGATTACAATCCTGCCAATGACAATGACACTTGTAGATGCAAAACTTTTCCCGGTATATCTGCTGATCTGGCTGATGTTTGGATTCTCTCTGACTGCCTATGCAGACTCCTGGTTTATGTGGAAACTGTTCAAACCCTACTTCAAAGAGGAGGAAGAGGAACATCACTATGTGGACACAGAACCTGATCAGTATGCGTTTTAAAAAAATAGATAGACATCTATAAAGAACATCTATAAAATAGAAAGAACAAAGAAATGAGAGGTACAGAGTATGGAATGGATTAAATATCACGAGGCAGAAAAAGTATTCGACCTGAGAACAGAGCACAGCACTTATCAGATGCAGGTAAGAGAGTATGATACTCTGGTTCATCTGTATTATGGAAGTCCGGTAGGCGATGCGCTGATTACAGACAGGATCGTATGTGTGGACAGAGGATTTTCAGGAAATCCTTATGAAGCAGAAAAGGACAAAACATTTTCATTAGATACCCTGCCACAGGAATATACTGCATATGGAAATGGTGATTATCGTATCAATGGCCTGGAGACAGAGCAGGCAGACGGCAGTGATACTGCAAATCTGAAATTTGAGTCCTATGAGATCACAAAAGGAAAGTACAGCCTGAAAGGGCTTCCTGCAATGTTTGCAAAGGAAGATGAGGCAGAGACTTTGGAAATTGTTCTGACAGACCGTGCCAGCGGACTGAAAGCACATCTTCTCTATGGTGTATTTCCCCATCTTGATGTGATCACCAGAGCGGTACGCCTGGAAAATACAGGTACAGCACCGGTTACAGTAAAAAAAGCAATGTCTATGGAAATGGACTATGAATACAGAGAACTGGATGTAGTCCACTTCTATGGCAGACATAATGTGGAGCGACAGATGGAGAGAACTCATCTTGGCCATGGCAACTGGTCTGTGGGAAGTATCCGCGGCACCTCCAGCCATCATCACAATCCATTTGTGATCCTCTGTGACAGAAATACAGAGGAAACTTATGGAAACTGCTATGGATATGCACTTGCATACAGTGGAAACTTCTTATTTGAAACAGAGGTGGACCAGGTAGGACACACCCGTGTGGCAATGGGAATTCATCCTTATCATTTCTCCTGGACACTGGAACAGGGGGAGAGTTTTGAGACACCGGAAGTGATCATGGCATACTCAGCAGAAGGCTTCGGAAAACTTTCCAGAATCTATCATGATGCATACAGAAGCAATCTGATCCGCAGTAAGTATACAGAGCAGCCAAGACCGATCCTGGTAAATAACTGGGAAGCAACTTATTTTGATTTTGACGCAGATAAGATTTACCACATTGCAGAAGAGGCAAAAAATATCGGACTGGATATGTTTGTCCTGGATGACGGATGGTTTGGAAAGAGAGATAATGACTGGTGCGCACTTGGTGACTGGGAAGTAAATGAAGAGAAGATTAAAGGTGGACTTCCTGCACTTGCAGAGAAAATCCATGGTCTTGGCCTTAAATTTGGTCTCTGGGTAGAGCCGGAGATGATTTCCGAGGACAGTGATCTCTACAGAGAACATCCGGACTGGGCACTGAAGATTCCGGGACGTGCCATGAATCGAAGCAGATATCAGTTAAATCTGGATATCACCAGAAAAGAAGTACGTGAACACATTATGAACCAGATCTTTAAGGTTCTGGATGCATGCAAGGCTGATTATGTGAAATGGGATATGAACCGAAGTGTAGATAACGTGTTCTCAGCAGCTCTTCCAAAGGAACGTCAGGGAGAGGTTTACCACAGATATGTGTTGGCTGTCTATGAAATGATGGAAAGCCTGGTACAGAGATATCCGGATCTTCTGTTTGAGTCCTGCTCAGGCGGAGGCGGAAGATTTGAGGCGGGAATGCTTTACTACTCTCCACAGATCTGGTGCAGTGATAATACAGATGCCATTGACAGACTGAAAATCCAGTATGGAACTTCCTTCGGATACCCGATCAGCACCATGGGTGCTCATGTCAGTGTATGCCCGAATCATCAGTCCGGAAGAACTACTCCATTTGAGACAAGAGGGATTGTTGCATCTGCCGGTACATTTGGCTATGAACTTGATCTGATGAAGATGTCCGAGGAAGATAAGAAAATCGCGAAAGAACAGATTCTGAAGTATAAAGAAATGGAGCATCTGGTACAGTCAGGAGACTACTATCGTCTGGTGAACCCATTTGAAAACAACAACCATGTACTCTGGCAGTTCGTATCAAAAGATAAGAAAGAAACAGTGGTGTGCGGAGTAAGACTTCACAGTGAAGCAAATCCTTATATTTATCTTTTCTACCCACAGGGACTGGATGCGGATATGAAATACGAAGACACAGCAACAGGAAAAGTATACACAGGCGCAGCCCTTATGAAAGCCGGTCTGCCTCTGCCATTGACAACAGGCGATTACCAGCCGATTAAATTTACATTTAAGGCAGTGGAGAAATAAGAAATATCATTTAATAGAGATAAAATATCTTGTGTTGTTGAAATAAGCTTTGATGCAGAGCCGGTATTTGTTCATGCAAATCCACAGGTAAGAGCAGACAATGCAAAAGCAGCAGTTGTAAAGGGACCTTTGGTATATTGTATGGAGGAAATAGATAATGGGGAGAATCTTTCTTCTATTATGGTTAATGTAAATCAGAATATTGAAGAAACATATGATAATGAACTTTTGGAAGGATGCAGTGTGCTTCATATAACTGGCAAAAAAATTTCTGATAAAGGTTGGGATGAAGAAACATTGTATCAGAACAGGAAAATAGAATTGGAAGATATCAAGTTAACATTGGTTCCATATTGTTATTGGGGAAATCGCAAGAATGGAGAAATGCTTGTGTGGATGAAGGAACTATTTCAGGTGGAATAACCATAAAAAATAATATAAGAATCAAAGGAGACGGCAAAATATGCAGTCTCCTTTTGAGTATATAGAACAGTTGAATTCACCATTGTAAGTTGATTTATTTCTTCTTTTTATCTTTTTGTTCAGGTGTTGGGTTCATTCCGTCTATCAGGTGCTCGATCATCATCTTTTTTACATAAACATCGAAGCTCAGCAGGCAGATAAAGGAAAATCTCTTAAGGTTATCCTGATCTTCTTCGTCTGCATCAGAGAATGTATCCTGGGCGGATTTGTATTTACGCAGCAGATCTTTCTTCAGAGATTCAATCTGCTCTTTTTCCATGCTGAAAACTTCATTATAAATATAAGTCATATCTTTCTCAGTCATGGACTTGAAATATTTCTGCGCGATCGGTGTGAGCAGAGTCTGAATATCATTGATCGATAAAATATTCTTGAAATAATAAATAAAAATCAGCATCAGGATATGCTCGCGGGAATAACGTTTCTTCTCCGGTGGAGGGAGGAGTTTATTCTTAGCGTAATTGTTGATCATGGTTTTGGTAAGGATCTTATCATCTTCGTAACGCTTGGTGGAGGCAAGCTGTTCTTCCATAAAGGTTGTCACCTGATCCATGTATAATTCGATATTTGGAATATCTTCCAGTTTAATATAATCAATTCTGGACACACTTGCCAGAATACTGTTTATCATATCTTTTTCATCAATTGTCATCTTTTAATCACCTCTGTTCCTTATTATATAGTTTTAAATACTACTTGTAAATGTTTTTTTTACTCAATAGTTAAAATTAATTATTACCGGGTTACTGTTCACACACCACTATCCCGCGAGGTGTTTTGGCATAAATATGCCAAAATCCCGAGACATACAAGCCAAAATTCCATTGCCGCAGGCAATCTGGAATGAATTTTGGCTACGTTACTGAGAACGGAGTGAACAGTAACGTTACCGGACATGGAGTAAGTAGTAATACATAATTTTGTGGAATATACTTCTGATTTTCCAGAATATGGAACAGACAATGACAATTGGAAAATTATATAGAAATTTCTAATCGTAAATAGTTGTAGCTACTTTGGTTTTTGTGTATAATTGTGAAGATATTGGGCTGATGCGAGTAAAAAGAATTGCTGTCTACCGATAGCAGGCGAATATAATGCGCAGAAAGACCATGATGAGGAACAGAGCAAATAGTAACTCGGCGAGTATGCTCTACGATAATTGTCCTGGAGTATACGGGAGATAGGAGAGAAAATGAGTGACATTTACAGTACATTAAATCCCCAGCAGCAGGAAGCGGTCTACCATACAGAGGGACCGCTGCTGATCCTGGCGGGAGCGGGTTCGGGAAAGACGAGGGTGCTTACCCACCGCATTGCATACCTGATAGATGAAAAGGGCGTAAATCCCTGGAATATCCTGGCTATCACTTTTACAAACAAAGCAGCCAGTGAAATGAGAGAGCGTGTAGATAAGATCGTGGGATTCGGCTCAGAGAGTATCTGGGTATCTACCTTCCATTCTACCTGCGTGCGTATCCTGCGCAGACATATTGACAGGCTTGGATTTGATAACAGGTTTGCCATTTACGACACCGAAGATCAGAAGACTCTGATGAAAGAAATCTGCAGAAAGCTGAATATCGACACCAAGATATATAAGGAACGTTCCCTTCTGGCACAGATTTCCCATGCGAAAGATGAGCTGATCACACCGGATGAAATGGAACTGAATGCAGGCAGTGATTTTAATAAGAAGAAAGTGGCAGCAGTATATAGGGAATATCAGGCATCACTGCGGAAAAATAATGCGCTGGATTTCGATGATCTGATCGTAAAGACCGTAGAACTTTTCCAGAATTGCGGAGATGTTCTTGAGAATTATCAGGAACGTTTCAAATACATCATGGTGGATGAGTATCAGGATACCAATACCGCACAGTTTAAATTTGTAAGTCTGCTGGCTTCCAAATATGAGAATCTCTGCGTAGTCGGTGACGATGACCAGTCTATCTATAAGTTCCGTGGGGCAAACATTGGAAATATTCTTGGATTTGAGCACGTTTTCCCGGATGCAAAAGTGATTCGTCTGGAGCAGAATTACCGTTCTACCAAGAATATCCTGAGTGCGGCCAATGAAGTGATTGCAAATAATGCCTCACGTAAATCGAAGACACTCTGGACAGAGAATCCGGAAGGTGATCTGATTCATTTCCGCCAGTTTATGAATGGCTATGAAGAGGCAGAGTATGTGGTAGGTGAGATTTCCAGAGCACACAGAGAAAATGGTGCGAAGTACAAGGATTGTGCGGTTCTTTACAGAACGAATGCCCAGTCCCGACTTTTTGAAGAGAAATGCCTGCTTGCGAATATCCCGTATAAGATCGTAGGTGGCGTAAACTTCTATGCACGTAAGGAAATCAAAGATCTTTTGTGCTACTTAAAGACAATCGATAATTCCAGGGATGATCTGGCAGTGCGCCGTATCATCAATGTGCCGAAACGAGGAATCGGGGCTACGACTCTGGGAAGGATTCAGGATTATGCAGACCAGATGAGTGTCAGCTTTTATGATGCCCTGCGTGTGGCAGAAGAGGTTCCGTCTATTGGCAGAAGCCTTTCAAAGATTGACGGTTTTGTAACCTTTATTCAGGGGCTGAAGAGCAAGGCAGAATCTTATACCGTCCGTGAAATTCTGGAGGAGGTTATCCGTCTTACCGGATATGTCACAGAATTGGAAGCGGAAGGGACGGAGGAAGCAGATGCAAGAATCGAGAACATTGATGAGCTGATTTCTAAGACAGAGTCCTATCAGGAAGCTATGGAAGAGCAGGGACAGCCGGCAACCCTGTCAGGATTTCTGGAGGAGATTGCGCTGATTGCGGATATCGACAGTGTTGACCCGGATCAGGATTATGTGCTTCTTATGACCTTACATAGCGCCAAGGGTCTGGAATTTCCGAGAGTATTTCTGGTTGGAATGGAGGATGGAATTTTCCCGTCTTATATGTCAATTGTGTCGGATGATAAATCTGACCTTGAGGAAGAACGCCGCCTCTGTTATGTGGGAATTACAAGAGCCATGGAAGATCTGACACTGACTTCCGCGAGACAGCGAATGATCCGCGGAGATGTGCAGTACAATAAAGTTTCCAGATTTGTCCGTGAAATTCCGCGCGAGCTTGTTGATTTGGGACAGGAAGCGCAGGAAAAGAAGAAAATTGTTGCAGATATGATCGCAGCAGACAGCAGCCTTGCGAAAATGAAAATGACGATGGCAGCTAAGCCTTTCAAACCGAGAGAATTTAAAGTGACGAAAGCGGCATCTCTGGATTATGAAGTGGGAGATACGGTGCGCCACATCAAATTTGGAGTGGGAATTGTCAAAGATATTGTGGATGGCGGCAGAGATTACGAGGTCACTGTTGATTTTGATAAGGTCGGTGTTAAGAAAATGTTTGCAGGATTTGCGAAGTTGAAGAAATTGTAAGGAAAAGGAAAACATTATGAGTAAAAACACAAAAGATGTAGTAGAAGACAAGGATTATTCCCTTGAACGTGTACCTGTAACTGCCAGAAAAGGTTTCTGGCCGATGTTTTTTATCATGCTTGGCTTTACGTTCTTTTCAGCAAGTATGAGTGTTGGTGCAAAACTGGGAATCGGATTGAACTTGCAGGGATTTATATGGGCGGTTCTGATTGGAAGTATTGTTCTGGGGGCTTATACAGGGGTGCTTGGTTATATCGGAAGCCACACCGGTATGTCACTGGACCTACTTGCCCAGCATTCTTTCGGTAAAAAAGGTTCTTACCTGCCGTCAGCATTGATCAGCTTTACACAGATCGGATGGTTTGGTGTAGGTGCTGCTATGTTTGCTATTCCGGCAGCAGAGGTGCTTCATGTATCACCGGTCGTACTTGTGGTGATCGCGGGTGCGTGTATGACACTTTCTGCGTATCGTGGAATTGAAGGATTACAGATTGTAAGTTATATTTCTGTACCATTGATTGCAGTGCTTGGAATTTATTCCATGTGTCTTGCAATCAGTCAGGGCGGCGGTCTTGCAGCTGTATTTGCGAAGAGCCAGGGAACGCTGACTATCGCTGGCGGAGCCGGACTTGTTATCGGTTCCTTTGTCAGCGGCGGAACTGCAACACCGAACTTCACCCGTTATGCAAAGACAAATAAGATTGCGATTGTTACAACGGTTATCGCATTCTTCCTTGGAAATGCCCTGATGTTCGCATTTGGTGCGACAGGCGGTGCTTTTACAGGAAAAGACGATATCTTCTATGTTATGATTGCACAGGGACTGACCGTTCCGGCACTGATTGCACTGGGAGCAAACATCTGGACAACAAATGACAATGCGCTCTACACTTCCGGACTTGGACTTTCCAATATCACAAAAGTCCGCAAGAAGCCCATGGTAGTGATCGCAGGTATCATTGGTACTGTACTTTCTATCTGGCTTTACAATAACTTCGTAGGCTGGCTGAATTTCCTGAACGCAGCCCTGCCGCCGGTAGGTGCGCTGATCTCCCTTGATTTCTTCCTGCATAAATCTGATTATGAATCAGGTGAAGAAGCAAAGAAAGAAGTGAAATGGGGTTCTGTTATCGGCGTGATCTGCGGAGCACTGGCAGGAAACCTTATCCCTGGTGGAATTGCTTCTATCAATGCGATGATCGTGGCGGTGATCTGCTACTTTGTAGTGGGAGCAATTGCAAAAGACTGAGAAGAAAATTGATAAAATTCTATTGCAACAGGAAAACGGAGCTGCTTTGCAGCGGAGCAATTCGTAGATATCAAGTTAGGGGCAAAATGCCTTTTGACCCTAACATCAGAACATATAGTTAAAAAAAGAAGCATGTGAAAGAAATAATATTGTCTTTCGACATGCTTCTTTTGACTTCATAAACTTTGTAAATTGAAACGCAAAAAAGTTGTTTATATCTCTGAAAGAAGTTGTGGCAGTTTAGGAAGACTGTCAAATTCATAATCCGGAATGATCTTATCAGCCTTACTGTGATTCGGGTTGAACCAGATCGTGCGGATTTCGGCATTGAGTCCGCCCTGAATATCGGATGTCAGACTGTCTCCGATGATCACAGCTGTTTCTTTGTGAAAATCTGGTATTTTGGAGAAGCAGCAGTCAAAGTATTCAATGCTTGGTTTGTTATAACCGAGTTCTTCCGAAATGAAAATATCCTCGAAGTATCGGGAGATATTGGCGCTTTTGAGGCGGCCTTTCTGGACGCTGAGAGTTCCGTTTGTTACAAGATACATGCGGTATTTTCCATAAAGAGTTTCCAGAAGTTCTTCTGCACCGTCCATAAAATAATGACCATGGGCGAGCAGGAATTCATAGATTTTGGCGGCTTCTTCGGCAGGGGCATCAATGTTTTGCTCTGAGAAAAGAAGCTGGAATCTACGAAGCTTTACCTGTTCTCTGGAAATCTTTCCTTGTTCCAGTAATTTCCACTGGGCGAGATTTAACTCGCTGTAACGTTTCAAAATAGAAGGGGCAGGAGTAATTTGAAAATTCTCCAGTGTTTTTGAAACGGCGATACGTTCTGCTTGATTAAAATCAAGCAGGGTATTATCAAGATCAAATAAGAGCGTTTCTATCATGAGATTTGTACCTTTCTTAGTGTATTTTTTATCGTAATCTGTATTTTATACATATTATATAACGGTATCAAGTCGAAAAGTTGTTCGTGCCTGCGCGATAACAATGATACTGTTAACTACGTTTTCAGAAACGATAAATCTTTTGCATTTGATATCATTATAATGAAACAATTCTTAAAAGTATATCAGAAACCCAAATTTAATTGAGATATTTATGGTAAAATCAGATAGAAAGTGGTATAATAATCACATTAAACAGCAGACGGCAAAAGTGTTAACAGCTATTCTATTTTAACGATAGCGTCTCGTCTGGCAGATTATTGAGAGGATGGTGCGGTTATGAATATTAAAATTGAAGAATTATTAGCAGCATTAAACAAAAAAGAAGAAGAGAAAGAAAAAAATACAGTCCTCTGGGTACTGGCGATCATTGGCGCAGTTGCAGCAGTAGCAGGTATCGCATTTGCTGTATATCACTTCTTTGCTCCAGATTATCTGGAGGATTTTGAAGAGGATTTTGACGACGACTTCGATGATTATTTCGAAGACGAAGAAGAATAATTATCGCGAGAGAATGAAAATGAGAATGGCTCCGGCTTATACCGGGGCTATTTTTATGAAAGCAATTAAGAGAAGAAGGTTTGCTATTGTTCATGGAATGGACAGTAATAAATTTTAAATAAATCTTATAGATGTTATCAGATTTATAGAGATATATGAGTAAACATAGGAGGATATATGAAGAAAGGTGAAATTTACGAGGGCGTAATTGAGAAGGTAGATTTTCCAAATAAGGGAATCGTAATGGTAGGTGACCAGAAAGTAACTGTGAAGAATGGTATGCCTGGTCAGAGGGTACGCTTTATGATCAATAAGAAACGTTCCGGACGTGCGGAAGGACGACTTCTGGAAGTGCTGGAGAAATCTTCGCTTGAGACAAGAGAACCGGTCTGCAACATTTTTCCAGAGTGTGGTGGATGCATGTACCAGACAATGTCCTATGAAAATCAGCTTGAAATGAAAGAGCGACAGGTGCGGGAATTATTGGATGGGGCGTTAAACGGTACAGAGTACCAGTGGGAAGGAATCCATGGAAGTCCGATTGAATTTGCATACCGTAACAAGATGGAGTTTTCCTTTGGGGATGCATATAAGGACGGTCCACTGACACTGGGACTGCACAAAAAAGGAAGCACCTATGATGTACTTACTGCAAATGACTGCAAACTGGTGCACGAAGATATGACAAAAATCCTGACTTGCGTTCATGAATATTTCCTGAAACGAAATGTTTCTTATTATAAAAAAATGCAGCATACCGGATATCTGCGTCATTTACTCCTGCGCCGTGGCGTAACGACAGGGGAGATTCTGGTACATGTGATCACGACCAGTCAGGAAGAACATAATCTGGAATCGCTGAAAGAGGAACTTCTTGCACTTCCGCTGGAAGGCAAGATTGTCGGGATTATGCACATTATCAATGATTCTCTGTCTGATGTGGTACAGAGTGACGAGACACGTATCCTTTACGGACAGGATTTCTTCTATGAAACTCTGTTGGGACTGCGCTTTAAGATCAGTACATTTTCCTTCTTCCAGCCCAATTCGCTGGCTGCGGAAGTCCTGTATTCAGTAGTCCGTCAGTATATCGGAGACACGAAAGACAAAGTAGTTTTTGACCTTTACAGTGGAACCGGAACGATCGCCCAGCTTGCAGCATCTGTGGCAGACGAGGTGATTGGTGTGGAAATCGTAGAAGAGGCGGTAGAAGCTGCGAAAGAGAATGCGGCATTAAATAATCTTGGTAACTGTAAATTTATAGCAGGAGATGTCCTGAAAGTTCTGGATGACCTTACGGATAAACCAGACGTGATTATCCTCGATCCACCAAGAGACGGCATCCATCCAAAGGCATTGCCGAAGATTCTTTCTTACGGAGTGGATCACATTGTTTATATTTCTTGCAAAGCCACAAGTCTTGCAAGAGATTTACCGGCATTTCTGGCGGCAGGATATAAGGTTGAGAAGGCCTGCTGTGTGGATCAATTCTGCCAGACCGTCCATGTGGAGACTGTGGTGTTGCTACAAAGGAAAAATATGTAGAAATCCTTGAATTTACGCACTTTGTGGAGTTTTTCAGTTTCAGAAAAATAGGTGAAAATCACAAAGAAAAGAGCCTTGTGAAGAAAGTAACCGTTGTTGTTGCGTTAGACCTCGGGACGGGGAACACAAAGAATCTTGAATATGAAAATGAATAGAGAGCTATCAGATCATTGATAGATTATAGGGATACTTGTTAAAAGCGGGTGTCCCTATTTTTTATAGGGCATTCCAGAAATGGAGTGTCTTTTTTATACCAAAATATTAAAAATTCAGGAGGAGAATGAAAGTGACAAACACAGCGTTAAGAGCAGAGAATAGCAATTCTCGCACAATTACTTTCAAGAGCAGGGAACACGAAAAATTTTATGAGGAATATCTGAAAAAATGCAGATATCAGGATGTTTACCATCGGGCTTTGGTTTATTGCCTGGGTATCGACAGGGACACAAGAAATAATGTGAATAAAATCTATAATTTTAAAACTGGATGTGTAAAAACGGAATGCCTGCAGGAAGGGTGGCAGACCAGTGGAAGTTTACGAATTGTCCGTATGGCATTTAACCTGTATTGTAATGGAACACCAAGTGTCGGAGATTACGAAGCAGAAGAAGATCAGTTGAAAGAATGTCAGTGTTATACCGTAAAGGATCTGTTTTGCTGTGGATATGCCCGGTATTTCTGGGAAGCCATTAAAATCCGTTATCCAGAGTATTGCTTTTACAAAGACTGGGAGGATATATATGCTGAAAATTAGATTACAGGGTACTTTGAGGGACATTCAATGGTTTCGCCGTATTTTGGAAAAGCATAAGGAACTGGATGTCCTGGAAATATCTGATGCTTACGCAAATAAAGGAACAAGTAAATATTTTCGTGTTTATGTAGAAGTAGAAGAAAAACAGTAAATCGGAGGAAAGTATATGTGTAAAGTAATTGCTATTGCAAATCAGAAGGGCGGAGTAGCCAAAACAACGACAACCATCAATCTGGGAGCCGGATTGACAAAGAATGGGAAAAAAGTAGTGCTGGTAGATGCAGATCCACAGGGGCATCTGACAATGGGACTGGGATTTCCCAAAAATCTCAAAGTGACTTTAAAGAGTATGATGGAAAATATCATCATGGGACTGGAGTTTGATCCAAAGGAAGCAGTCTTGCACCATGAAGAAGGGATGGATCTGATTCCGTCCAATAAATTGCTTGCCGGAATGGATATGTCCTTATTTACTGTTGAGGATAGGGAAAAAGTACTGAAAGAGTATCTGGAACTGCTGAAGGATGAATATGATTATATTCTGATTGACTGTATGCCATCCCTGGGAATGCTGACAATCAATGCGTTGAGTGCAGCGGACAGTGTATTGATTCCGGTACAGCCACAATATTATGCGGCAGATGGACTTATGGAACTATTGAAAGTGGTAAAAGGAATCCACCAGAGGTTTAATCCGGAATTGCAGATAGAAGGCATTTTGTTCACAATGGATAATTGCCGTTACAACAATGCAAAGAGAAATAAGCAGGCAATCATAAGCACATATGGAGATGATATTAAGATTTTTGAGCAGACGATTCCAAGAACGGAAAGCCTTGCAGAAACAGCATCTGAAGGTGTAAGCATATTTGCTTATGATGGAAAAAGCAAAGGGGCAGACAGTTACAGGGAACTGGTTCAGGAGGTGTTGAAACATGCGTAGACCGAAAAAAGAGATTCAGCTTACCTCTTATGATGAGTTACTGGGATTAGAAGAATCACCGGAAAAGAGTATGAACCAGGTTGTGGAAATAGAACTGGAAAAGCTCTATCCTTTCAAAAATCATCCATTTCATGTAAGCGATGATGAAAAAATGGCTGAGACAGTAGAGAGTATTAAAAACTACGGTGTTTTAAATCCTGCTCTGGTAAGACCCCGATCAGAAGGTGGATATGAACTGATTTCAGGTCACAGGAGAAAAAGAGGCTGTGAACTGTGTGGCAAAACAACTATGCCGGTCCTTGTCCGAAACTATACAGATGATGAAGCTGTCATAATTATGGTCGATTCCAACATTCAGCGTGAAAATATTCTGCCAAGTGAAAAGGCCCATGCCTATAAGATGAAATATGATGCTATGAAGCACCAGGGAAGTAAAGGTGAAAAATATACGGCAGATATGGTTGGTGAAACAGCCGGGGACAGTGGAAGAACTGTGCAGAGATATATCCGTCTGGCTTCATTACCAGATGGATTATTGGAATATGTGGACGATAATAAAATCCCTATGATAGTGGGAGAAAAATTGTCTTATCTGAAACCACAGGAACAGGAATGGCTTCTGGAAGGAATTGTCAACAGTAATATCTTTCCGACAAAACAACAGGCAGAACAATTAAAGGAATGCAGTGCAAATGGAAAATTAAATCAGGGTTATATCTATGCCGTTTTATTGAAAAAAGAAAACAGTAAAATCAATGTAACCATTCCGGCAAAAAAAATCGGCAATTATTTTCCAGAGACATATTCTAAAGAACAGATAGAAGAAGTTATTTTTATGCTTTTGGATAAATGGAAACAAAACAGAGAAGGAGTAGCAGATGCAGAAGATACAGTTTGATTATTTTACGGGAATGGAAGCGGAACAATATAGCTTTTATCGTGTCCCGAAAGTGCTGTTTACAGAACCATGCTTTAAAGCTCTTTCTTGTGAAGCAAAGGTATTATACGGTCTGATGCTGGACCGTATGAGCCTGAGCATTAAGAACCGATGGCTGGATTCAGAGGACAGAGTATATATTATTTTCACGGTGGAAGAAATTGCAGAGCTGATGAACTGTGGAACCCAAAAGGCAGTGAAGCTGGTAAAAGAGCTGGACAGTAATAATGGGATTGGACTGATTGAAAAGAAACGTCTGGGACTGGGAAAGCCTAATGTTATTTATGTGAAAAATTTTATGCTCAGAGAAGTGCCAGACCAAAAGCCGATGGATAGCTGTGCAGATTTGCAATCAGAGCAGAAAAATTATAGAAAATGTGCAGATCTGCAATCTGAGCAGGGAAACTATGAAGAATGTGCAAATCTGCAATCAGAAGCTGAGAATAGGGAAAAAACAGGCACTTTTCTGAATTGTGAAAATCATCATTCAGGAGTAGTGAAATCCACAATTCAGGATTGTGTGGAATCACAATTACAGAATGGTGAAAATCACAATTCAGGAATGATGAAAACCACAAATCAAGAATTTCCAGAATCACAATTCCAAAATTGTGAAAATCATCATTCAAGAATAGTGGAAATCACAAAACCAGAATATCCGAAATCACAATCTAATAATACTGATATTAACAAGACTGATATTAGTGAAACTGAGATAAATCAATCCTATCCAATCATATCAGGCAATCTGAAAAAGAAAAGAGATGTGATGGAGGAGATGCGGGCATATCGTGAAGTGATTCATGAAAACATAGATTATCAATATCATGCCAAAGAAGATGTGGATGAACTGGTAGAACTGATGATTGAAGTTATGATGATGCCGGAGGACAGTATGATTCGGATCGCAGGGACAGAAAAGCCAGTTGCTTTGGTGAAAAGCAGGTTTATGAAGCTGAATTATTCACATATCGAATATGTGCTGTTTTGTCTGAACCGAAATACGACCAAGGTTGGAAACATTAAAGCATATCTTTTGACTGCCTTGTATAATGCCCCGGCAACGATAAACAGCTATTATCAGGCAGAGGTTAATCACAATATGTATGGAGGATAAAGGAACATGAGAAATATGATAAAAAAAGTTATTGTTCCAGCACTGGTGATTGTTGTATTGTTTGCAGTGTTGAGACCGCTTTGTATCCAGGATGGGAAGTGCAATTATTTATTGCTGTTGCTACTGATGGGGATACCATTCGGAATCGGAAAAATGTGTGTCTGGATGGTTCCAAGAGGGTTTGACCTTGGAGGAACACTGGCAGTATGGACAATGAATTTTCTGATCGGAGGATTGATAGGAAGTGTCGTTCTTCTGGCAATGGTTGGACAGGCAATCATTTATCTTAGTGTTTTCTTGCTCACAGTTATTACAGGAATACATAAAATACCGAGAATAAAATGAAATAGATCTTTTGAAAAGCAGCTAAGACAAAATTAGCTGCTTTTTTTCTGGAAACTTTGCGACACAATGTCGTAAAGTTGGGATAAATTGCAGGAAAGGAGACACCGTATTGAGCAATCGTGCAATTTCCACAGAACTTATTGAATTGGGAGAACGGATCAGAAAACGCAGGCAGGAAATGAAGTTGTCACAGGAATCTTTTGCGGAAAAAGCAGGTATCAGTGTCAATACGGTCAGCAGGATAGAAGGAGGGCAAACGGCAATGTCTGTTGAGATTTTCAGGAAGATGATTGAGATCCTGGAAACAGATGCCAATATCCTGATGGGAAAAGAGGGGGACGATGCAGAAAAAAGAAAGCAGTTTGAGGAAGTATTTTATCGTATTCAGAAGATGGAATGGAAAGAGCAGAAAATTATCATGCAGACAATAGATTCACTGATAGAAAGTTTTAATGAGTACAGGTGAAATTTCACCATATATGGGGTGTAAAACAAAAAAACTCCCCATATATGCTAAGGATAATAGTTTTTTGTGCTGTTAAAATAGCAAACAGAGAGAAAGAGACAGAAACAAGGAAGGGAGATAGGATTGATGACCAGACAAGAAAATTTAATCTATCGGAAGCAGTGTCCCTATGATGCAATGGGAGACTATTCTGTTTTAATGGAAAATGAAAAGAACATAAAAACGGAAAGAAATGCAAAGAAGTCTGACCGGGACATCAGACGGAAAATAAAATAGAGGATGCTGTAAATTAGCAGAAAGGGCAGTAAGGAAGTTTCAGGCTCTCGTTAAAAAAAACGGGTGTGCCGGAAGCTGTTTTTTACTGCCCTTTTGCCAGTAGATCAGTAATAATCCTATCCTTTCTGCTGATGGGCACCTGTTGCCAGCAGGCAGAAGGGTGGTAATCATGCTGACATTGCAGGAATTGAAACAGGTTGTAGGTAACAGGGAAGAAAGAAGAAAGGTTCCGTCCGCCAGGTATTTAAGAGAAAACGATGTGGCAGTTGTAAAGCAGAGACTGATAGATGGTGCGGAAATTATTGCGTATCAGACAGGATATGTTTTCTATTGTGCAGGTGATTATGGAACGGTTTTTCCTTTATTTACCTGTCGAGATTATGTATATGAAGCAGGAAGAAAAATAACAGTTGTTAAGGAAGATTTTTTTGATAATCAGCCCTGGTATGTGCGGTTGATATTAGAAGGTGAAGATCGGCTGTGCAGGAACAGGGAGGTACGAGAACATAATAATTGCATTTCATACAGCCATATTTCAGAAGGCTGGTGCGAATTGGTGGATAAAAGGCAGAATGTACTTGAAAAACTGATTATAGAAGAAGCTATTGGAGAATTCATGGATCTGCTGACTGACCGGCAGAGACAGGTGATCCATCAAATTTATTTTCAGCAACGGACACAAAGAGAAGTGTCACGGGTGTTTGGAATTACAGAACCGGCAGTATCAAAATGTATTTCACAGGCAAAGCAGAAAATGAGAAGAAATGCAGGCAGACTGACCGGAGTGCTTCAGAAGGGAGAATAAAAGATGCGTGGTAAAAAACCAAAGGAAAGACAACGGTATGTGCTGCGTGTAAATGAAACTCTCGTAGAAGTTACCAGAGACGTATATCTGGCATGGTACCAGTCAAGAAGAAAAGAAAGATACCAGCTTGAAAAAATGCAGAAAAATGGTGTATGCGGAATAGAAAAAGTAGGAGAAACGAGTTACAACAGTTATTTGCATATATTATCACCAGAAGAAATAGTCATCAGGGTGTCAGAAATACAAGAGCTGCAGGAAGCACTGAAATATTTGTCTGAAGAAGAAATGGAATTGATAAGATTATTATTTTTTGAAGAGTACACAGTTAAAAAAACAGCACAGTATTTCGGGTGTTGTACAAAGACAATCAGAAACAGGAAAAACAAAGTATTGCAGAAACTAAAAGACAGGCTGGAAACTTTGTAAGTTTTTGCTGTTTCAAAAAAATTTTATAAAAAAATTTCAAACAGGTTAATTTTTGCCCTTTCACACATGCGGTTAGTGGAGGGGCAAATGTCTATTTTAATTCAAAACAATAAATTCCCCCCTAAAAGTGAACCTTGACAATTTCATATCAGCAGCAAGAGGATACCTGAATTTCCCAGCTACGCATCTGGCGGCGGGCATTCGGTGACAACGTGAAGGGCAATGGATGAGAGGCACCCTTGGCAGGAATGATTACGAATTACCTCTTGCGGCTTAAATAGCTCAATCCTGTTTTTATTTAAAAGTCAATCCAAGACATAAGGGAGGTGGTTCCTATGATTGATTCATGCAGGTGTAAGCCTGAACGAAAGTGGAGTAAATTATCGAAGAAAGAGAGGACTCAGTCAAAATGAAAATGCGATTTAAAAGATTCTTGTCAGGATTTATGGCAGTTGCAACTTTGGCGTCTGTTATCGTTCAACCAGTCACGGTTTCTGCTTCTGAATTAGAACCAGAGCCAACTTCATTTGAACAGCAATATCCGGAACTGCAGGATGTGCAGGATACTCTTGATAAAGATGAAATTGTGGAAGCAAAGGATATTGAGATTCCCTATGGAGAAGAATTTGAGGTGGAAGTCGATCTGTCCGGTATAGAGGGCGTGAATGAAAAAAAGGTGAAAGTTTTATTCCATGAAGCAAAGAGTGAAGCCGGTACAGATTTTGACGCACATACACCGGATACCTACAAAGCTGTCTATGCAGTAGAGCCAGTCAGCGGTCACCCAGCTTACAGAGTAAGCAGAAACATTACGGTAAAAGAGCCAGAAACAGAAGAACAGACAAAGAGTTCTTCTGAAAATACAGCTGGTGAAGGAAATGCCGGTGAAACAGAAGATTCCGGTAATGCGGATGAAGATGCTGATTCGGACGGGTCAAAAGAAATTGTAACTGATCTTACAGATGAGCAGGAAGTGACGACAGATGAAGAATCCGGTCTGGCTGTTTCAGAAGTAATGGATCAGGCAGCGGAGAACGGTATCGACCTTTATTCTATGGAAGAAGGAGAAGCGGTTACTTTCATGGCAACAGACATTGCAACACAGAGTACCAAGAAAGTTACAGTAACAAGAGGAACCTGTTATCAGTATTCGGATTACGGGTATGGAAGTTATCTGACTTACAAATATACGGTTCAGTTTGGTAATGTTTCTGCAACAGCATATTGCGTGGAGCCTTCTAAATCCAGTCCGGGAAGTGGTACTTATGATATTACAAAGCTCAGTGATGGTAAGAAGCTGGCAAAGGTTTGTTACTATGGCACAAAGGCTTCCGGTGATGAAGGATTTTTCACAGAGGAAAATGGATATGGAAACCTAAGTGCAGGTGCCAGATTTATTCTGGTACATCTGGCAGCATCTTATGCTAATGGTGGAGATTCTGCCTTTTCCGGTGCAAGCGGTACAGCAAAGACACTTGCAATGAAACTGTATAATTACTGTATTTCACAGCCGGAGATTCCAGATGTAGATATGAGTTTTTCTGATGCAGATGTGACAGCCTATGTAGATGGCAACAGCCAGAGAACAAAGGAAATCATTTTTAAAGCAGATGAACTGCAGAGTATCACAATGAAACTTCCAAGTGGTGTGAAACTTCACAACGTGACAACCGGAAAGACAAGCAAAGCTGGCGAAGCAGTGGAAATCAGTGGTGGAACCAAGTTTTACTTATCTGCACCTCTTACACAGGTACAGGATGTCGCAGGAAACTGGTCTGCAACGATGAAAGGCAGTGTAACAAAAGATTATTCTGCGTATAAGATCAGTACCGGATCTGGTTCACAGGACCTGGCACTGGTATTTGGTGAAGGTGTTGATGATGAAAAATATGTGGACTTCAAAGTAACATGGGTACAGTACGCAAGTGTTAAGGTGATTAAAAGAGATGCAAAAGCAAACGCAAAGCTGGCAGGTGCCGTGTTTGGTTTATACAGTGATGCAAACTGTACAAATTTGATCACAAAGTTACCGGCAACTGATGCGAATGGGGAAGCGTCCGTACAGATCATTAAGACACAGAATACCGTATATCTGAAAGAGATTACAGCTCCGACAGGATACCGTATCAATGCAACTGCCTACAACGTAAAACTGGAAGTCAGCAAAACAGCAACTGTGACTGTTCCGGATGAAGAACAGATGGGCCAGCTGACTGTTTATAAAGAAGGTCAGGTTCTGACAGGTGCAGATGTCACCGAGAATGGAACAACATTTAAGTATGAAAAACGCAGACAGAAAGGTGCGATTTATGATGTGTATGCCGGGGCAGATATTAAAACTGCTTATGGTGCCAAGGTTTACAGCAAGGGTGATCTGGTCAAAGAGAATCTGACAACAGACTCGAATGGGGCAGTCATTCTGAAAAACCTGCATCTTGGTACATATATCGTCAAAGAAAAACAGGCTCCGACCGGATTTTATAATGCCGGGGAAGAAAAGTCTGTCACTCTTTCTTATGCAGGACAGAATGTAGATGTTGTTTTTTCTGAGACAACCTTTACGAATGACAGACAGAAAGCAGAAGTGATTGTGACAAAGCAGGATAAGGATACAGAAAATCCTCTGGATGGAGGAATTTTTGGACTTTATGCAGCCAGTGACATTAAAAATGCAGATGGAACGGTTGTTGTAAAGAAAGGCACTCTGATTGAGAAAGTGACAACTGGAAATGATGGAATGGCGAAGTTTACCGCAGACCTGCCGCTGGGATTTTCCTATGATGTAAAGGAAGTACAGGCTCCGGAAGGCTATCTGAGAAATGCGGATGATGTCTATACGTTTACTTTTTCTTATACAAACGATAAGGAAGCGAAACTGACATTTAAGCATACCTTCAGAAACGAGCGTGTGATAGCAAAGATTTCCTTACAGAAGCAGGACAAAGAAACAAAGAAGGCTGTTCCACAGGGAGATGCTACTTTAGAAAAGGCAGTCTATGGACTGTATGCCCGTGAGGATATTGTCCATCCGGATGGAGCAACTGGTGTGATCTACAAAGCAGGCGAGCAGGTTGCCACTCTCACAACAGATAAGAATGGACAGGCTTCCGTAGATGGATTATACCTTGGTAATTACTATGTAAAAGAGATTACTCCGCCAACGGGTTACCTGGCAGATGAAGAAGAACATGATCTGGTCTGCAACTACGAGGGTGATCTTGTAGCGGAAGTGAAGCGTGACTGTCTGTCTCTGGAACAGGTGATGAAGCAGCCATTTGAGATTATCAAGGCAGCGAACAACGGAAAGACAGATGCCGATTTACTGAAAGGTGCAGGATTTACCGCTTATCTGGTATCATCCCTGACAGTAAAAGAAGATGGCAGCTATGACTTTGATTCTGTCAAGCCGGTAGTGATAGGGGAAAATGGTGCAACAGAGATCTTTACGGATGAGAAAGGGTATGCCCGCAGTATTGCACTTCCTTATGGAACTTACATCGTCCGTGAAACAACCACGCCACATAATTACACTCCGGTCAATGATTTCATCGTGCAGATTACGGAAAATCATCCGACTACACCGCAGGTATGGAGAGTGCTGCTTGACAAAGAGTTTGAAGCAAAGCTGAAGATCATCAAACAGGACGATGAGACAAAGAAAGCAGTGCTTCAGAAGAATACAGAGTTTAAGATTTTTAACCTGGATACAGAAAAGTATGTGGAACAGGTAACAACCTATCCGACGACGGTAAAACACAAATCTTATTTTACAGATGAGCAGGGATACTTAATCCTTCCACAGAATCTGAAAATTGGACATTACCGTATTGAGGAAGTGAACGCACCTTATGGATATACGCTCAATGAGAATTACTATGAGGTGAATGTAGATTCCAATACAGCATATCAGATGGACGGAACTTCCGGCGATGTGATCATCGAGATTGCATACGAGAATCATCCGGTTAAGGGAGAACTGAACATCGTAAAACAGGGTAAGGTCTTAAATGGTTATAAAGATGACTTTACTTATCAGAAAGAAACTTTGGAGGGAGCAGTCTTTGAGATGTATGCTGCAGAAGATATTTATACAGCAGACTTCCAGAAAGATGATAACGGAAACCGTATCCTGGAGTATGCTTCCGGGGAACTGGTAGGAACTGTTACCACGGATAAGGATGGAAAGGCACAGATCACCGACCTTCCACTTGGAACCTATAAGATTGTTGAAAAGACAGCACCAGAGGGCTTTGTGTTAAACGAAGAAGCACAGACAGTAACATTTGAATACAAAGACCAGAAAACACCAGTCATCGAGCAGACAGCAACTTTTGAGAATGACCGTCAGAAAGTGGAAGTGTCCGTAGTAAAACAGGATGCAGAGACAGAAACGGTTGTGGCAGGTGCAGAGTTTGGCATCTATGCAAAAGAAGATATTCTGACACATGAAGAAGTGATTGTGAAGGCAGATACCTTACTTGGAAAAGCAGTCAGTGGGGAAGATGGAAGGGCAGTATTTGACGTTGACCTTCCATTTGGTACTTACTATATCAAAGAACTTGCAGCTCCGGCAGGGTATGTCTCTTCTTTTGAGACTTTGGAAGTGACTGCCAAATATCAGGGACAGGATGTGAAAGTGGTAGAGCTGGAATCTGTATTTAAGAACCAGCCGACAAAAGTAACCTTTACGAAGTCTGATATTACGACAGGCGTGGAACTTTCAGGGGCAACGCTTACGGTGCTTGATAAGGATGGAAATGTGGTAGATACATGGAAGTCTGTAAAGGGTGAGGAACATCTGATTGAAAGACTCACAGCCGGGGAGACGTATACCCTTCGTGAAGAAATGGCTCCTTATGGCTATCTGATGGCGGAAGAAGTTTCTTTTACTGTGGACGATACTGCCGAGATCCAGAAGGTAGAGATGAAAGATGCAGTGCCAACCGGAACACTTATCATCAATAAAAAAGGTGAGTTCCTGGAGAAAGTATCTGCACTGGATTCCATTGGCGGATGGATGAAGCATCTGTTTGAATATCTTTCCGGTTCCCTGAAAGAGGTTACTTTTGAGGTTTATGCCTTAGAAGATATAAAAGCAGCGGATGGCGAGAGTGAAGATTACTACAAGAAAGATGCACTGGTAGCAACGATCACGACGGATGAAACAGGCGTGGCAAAACTGACAGACCTTCCTCTTGGCAAATACTATGTCAAAGAGAAAGAGACAGCAAGTGGATATGTCTTGGATGGAGAAACTCGTGAAGTAGATTTGACTTACCGTGACCAGAATACCGCAGTTGTTACTTATTCCGCTGACTGGCAGAACAAACGTCAGAAGGCAGAAGTGAACGTGCTAAAGAAAGAAAAAGATTCCGACCGTGTACTGGAAGGGGCTGTATTTGCCCTGTGCAATAAAGAAGATATTGTCAATGCAAAAGGCGATGTGATCCTGAAAGCAAATACGGTTATTGAGGAGCAGGCTACGGATAAGGAAGGAAAACTGACCTTTACGGCAGATCTGCCACTTGGCTATACCTACTATGTGAAAGAAACTTCCCCGGCACCGGGATTTGCGACAACAGACCAGGTACAGGAATTTACTTTTGAATATGGTGGGGCAGATAAGGAAACACTGTCTTATGCGTTCACTTTTGAAGATGAGCCGACAACCGTAGAGTTTACCAAAACATCCCTGACAGACGGAAAGGAGATTGAGGGAGCAAAACTAAAAGTCACAGATGAGAGTGGAAACACTGTGGATGAATGGCCTTCCGGTAAAGAAGCACATATCATCAAAGAACTGACCGCTGGCAAGAAGTACACCATGACAGAAACACTTCCTGCGGACGGTTATGTGACAGCAGAGAGCATCACTTTTACGGTGGAAGATACCAGTGAAGTACAGAAAGTGGAAATGAAGGATGATGTGACAAAAGTGCAGATTTCCAAGACCGATATTTCTGGTAAGGAGCTGCCAGGAGCGAAACTGACAATCCTTGACAAAGATGGAAAGACCGTAGAAAGCTGGACATCTGAAGAAAAACCACACTATATTGAGATGCTTCCAATCGGGGAATATACCCTTCGTGAAGAAACTGCACCGGACGGTTATCTGGTTGCAGAGGATGTAAAGTTTACGGTCAAAGATACTGGAGAAATCCAGAAGGTTGTGATGAAGGATGAGGCGAAACCGGAGGAAACTCCAACAGAGACACCGACGGAAACACCAGAAACCACACCAACGCCGGAGACGAAAACCACAGAAGAAACAAAGAAATCGACTTCACCAAAGACAGGAGATAATACTCCGATTCTGTTCTGGATTCTGCTTGCAGGGGCTGGAATGGCTGGTCTTGGTGGCACAGTGATTCTTCGCAAAAAGAAAAAATAAGAGATCATAGGATTTTTCAGTAATGGATGAGGGCATTTATGGACACAGGATTCATAGATGCCCTTTTGAAAAATTTCAAGAGATGTGAAGGGAGAAAAGAAGATGACAAAAACAGTATTGATCGTTGCTGCGGCTGCAGTATTTCTGGTATATGGATTTGTCCTTTGGTGCTGTATCAAAGTGGGGGCGGAATCAGAAAAAGAATATATGAAACTGGCAGAAAAGAGAGGAAAGGAGCAGCAATGTGATAAATGAGGATAAGACAGCAGTGAGAGAAGAAAGGGCGTGGTGTGATTGCAGGATGAAGTGAATGAGAAAACAGTCTCACTTTGTATCCGCTGTGGCAAGGTCACTGCCAACTTGCTGAAAGCTGCCATGGTAAAGGCTCTTGCAAAGATGGAGCAGGAGAAAAAACAGCAGGGACAGAAAACAAACCAGAAGCAGCCCCAGAAGGAAAAGGAGGCTAAGACCTACAAGGGAAAACAGAGCCTTGATAAGCTGATGAAGCAGAATGTACAGCTGTCCAACATTGAGATCACAGATGGAAACATCAAGTCTTTTGAACGGGTAGCAAAGAAGTACAGCATTGATTTCAGCCTGAAAAAAGATGTGACTGCGGACCCGCCAAGATACTATGTGTTCTTTAAGGCAAGGGATGCTGATGTGATGACTGCCGCTTTTAAGGAATACACGGGCAAGTCTCTGAATAAGGACAAAAAACCATCTGTGAGGAAGAAGTTACAGCAGGCAATCACCAAATCGCTTGCAAAGCACAGGGAACTGGAGAAAACAAAAGGAAAGGAGAAGGAGCCGTCATTATGAGCAGATTACAGAAGTTGCTTGGTGTAGGAAAAGGATACCTGGAGAGATTACCGCCGGTGGATGTACATAAGCTGCTTCGGATTGTTCTGATGAATCTTCCATATATCGTGATCTTTTATGTGGGAAATAAGCTGGCATGGTTATATCAATACTGTGTAGGTGATTCCATGATAGAAAGACTGATGGTACTGATCTTAAATTTCCAGATGGCATTTAGCAGGATTCTCCCAAGTATGCATAAAAATGAATTGCTGGTTGGGATTACTGGAGCCGTGGCAGTGAAGCTCATGGTCTACATGAAAGGAAAAAATGCCAAAAAGTTCCGGCAGGGAGTGGAGTATGGTTCGGCAAGATGGGGGACGGCAAAAGACATTGCACCCTTTATCGACCCGGTATTTGAAAACAATATCCTGCTGACCATGACGGAACGGCTGACCATGAATGGCAGACCAAAGAATCCGAAATTTGCGAGGAACAAGAACGTGATCGTGATTGGCGGATCTGGCTCAGGAAAGACACGTTTTTATGTAAAACCCAACTTGATGCAGATGGGAAAATACATCAGTTATGTGGTCACGGACCCGAAAGGGACGATCATCATTGAGTGCGGAAAGATGCTGGTACGGCATGGATATAAAGTGAAAGTATTGAATACGATCAATTTTTCCAAGAGTATGCATTATAACCCCTTCCACTATATCCATTCGGAAAAGGATATTTTGAAACTGGTAAATACGATCATGGTGAACACGAAAGGGGAAGGCGAGAAGTCCAGTGAGGATTTCTGGACGAAAGCAGAGAGGCTTCTGTACTGTGCCCTGATCGGCTATATCTGGTATGAAGCACCGGAAGAAGAACAGAACTTTGCGACCCTGCTTGAGTTTATCAACGCTTCGGAAACAAGGGAAGATGATGAGACATTTAAAAATGCAGTAGATATGCTGTTTGAGGAACTGGAAAAGGAAGAACCGGAGCATTTTGCGGTGCGTCAGTATAAGAAATATAAACTGGCGGCAGGAAAAACAGCAAAGAGTATTTTGATTTCCTGTGGTGCAAGGCTTGCACCGTTTGACATTGCAGAGCTTCGTGAGATCATGAGCTATGATGAGATGGAATTGGATATGGTAGGTGACCAGAGGACAGCACTGTTTATTATCATTTCTGATACGGATGATACCTTTAACTTTGTTGTGGCGATGATGTACAGCCAGTTATTCAACCTGTTATGTGACAGAGCGGACGATGTACATCATGGAAGATTGCCATATCATGTCAGAATCCTCTGTGACGAGTTCGCAAATATCGGTCAGATTCCAAAGTTTGACAAGCTGATCGCCACCATCCGTAGCAGGGAAATCTCTGCATCCATTATCCTCCAGTCGCAGTCCCAGTTAAAGACGATCTACAAAGATGCAGCTGAGACAATCTTAGGTAACTGCGACACGATGTTATTCCTTGGCGGTAAGGAAAGTTCGACCTTAAAGGAGATTTCCGAGACGCTGGGAAAAGAAACGATTGATTTATATAACACTTCGGACACCCGTGGACAGAGCCGTTCTTACGGGATGAACTATCAAAAAACAGGAAAGGAATTGATGAGCCGGGACGAACTTGCGGTCATGGATGGCAGCAAATGTATCTTGCAGCTTCGAGGTGTAAGACCATTTTTCAGTGACAAGTTCGATATTACCAAACACAAACGGTATAAGGAGCTGTCAGACTACGATAAGAAAAATGAGTTTGATGTGGAAGCGTATATGCGGCATCGGATGGAAGTGAAACTGACGAGGACACAGGAATTTGACCTGTATGAGTTTTCGGAAGAGAGTCTGGCAAAAGAATTAAATACAGAAAACAAGGAAGCAGAGCATGTGAAAGATTCGGACACATAGCTCTTTTTTCTTTGCCCTTTTGGGAGGTGATGGATTTGAGAGATCATGAAAGGCCGCCCGTAAGGGCAGAGCCGGAAAAGACTTCTTAAAGATAGAAACCAAAGAAATACAGAGATTTGAAAGGAGACAACGAATATGGCGTTTTTTAATCAGGCAATCAATATTTTACAGACACTAGTGGTGGCAATCGGAGCAGGACTTGCAGTATGGGGTGTTATTAACCTGTTAGAAGGATATGGAAACGACAACCCAGGTGCAAATGCTCATGTACAGTAAAGAAGCAAACAACCGAAAACAAGAGATAGACCGCCAGCACCACACTATTCCGAACCAAAGAGCAAACGACAAGCACCATGGAAATGTGTATAACTTGCTATTCCGTTATGGAAAAGTCCGTTCACAGAACATGGAAAAGCTAAAGAGCAGCTTTCCCACATTCTGCAAACGGACTTTCCCACAACTCCATAAGATAGCAAGTTATGCACATTACGCACAGTGCCGACTGTTGCGGAAGCCCTCTCATTTCATTATCTATTCAAGAAAATAAATTATGAATTTTTTTCTTAACACTACTGCGGTAGTGTTGACAACCGATTAAGAAAGGTGTAATGTGTAATCAAGCAGAAACTACTGCGGTCTTGTGGAAAGGAGGAAACAAATGGATATTAAACTTTTCGATTCAGAATTGAAAGTAATGTGTGTGCTTTGGAACGAGGGCGACACCACTGCAAAACACATATCCGACGTTCTGAAAAAAGAAATTGGCTGGAACATGAATACTACCTACACACTGATAAAAAGGTGTATCAAAAAAGGGGCGATTGAACGTTCCGAGCCTAATTTCATGTGCCATGCCCTTATTCCCAAAGAAGAAGTACAGGAAGCGGAAACAAAAGAATTGGTTGACAAGATTTATGACGGTTCAGTTGACAAACTGTTTGCAGCCCTGTTAGGCAGAAAAAAGCTTTCCGCTGAACAGATTCAGAAGCTCAAGCAGATTGTGGAAGATTTGGAATGAGGTGGTGTAAATGAATTTACTGCAAATGAGCTTTTCGGGGGCTGCTTTCATTACTGCGGTAGTGATTATCCGTGCGGTGGCAATCAATAAACTGCCGAAAAAGACTTTTCTTGTTTTATGGGAATTGGTGATATTAAGACTGCTTATCCCGTTTTCGATTCCGTCAATGTTTAGTGTTTATACGTTGGTAACTCATAGCATATCTTCTACAACATTGCCGGAAGCTGGAACAGATTACAACATTCCCACTATGCAAGGGCTGTTTGTTACGACACAGGGAGCAGAACAGCCGCCAGAGAATATTTTATCATCTGTTTCCATGTGGTTTATTGTATGGTGTGCAGGAATAATACTTATCGCATTGTTTTTTGTAATATCCTATTTGCGTTGTCTGATTGAATTTCGGACAGCTTTACCCGTCCACAACCATTATGTAGAAAAGTGGCTGGCGGAACGCCCATTGAAACGTCCAATTTTGGTAAAGCAATCTGATAGGATTTCCGCCCCATTAACTTATGGCATTTTCCGTCCTGTTATTTTGGTGCCGAAAAAAATGGACTGGAAAAATGAAAAACAACTGCAATATGTCCTCTCACATGAATATGTGCATATTTATCGCTATGATACTGTAACAAAGCTGATTGCGACACTTGCCCTTTGTATTCATTGGTTCAACCCCTTTGTGTGGGTGATGTATATTCTTTTTAACCGTGATATAGAACTGGCTTGTGATGAAAGCGTCATACGACAATTTGGAGAAAAATCAAAATCTGCCTATTCGCTAATGCTTATCAACATGGAAGCAACGAAAAGTGGGCTATTGCCATTTTGTAACAGCTTTAGTAAAAATGCTATCGAAGAAAGGATAACTGCTATTATGAAAACAAAAAAAACAACTATTTTTTCGCTGGTACTGGCGTGTCTGATTGTTGTCGGGGTAGCTACAGCATTTGCAACTTCCGCCCAAGCTAATAATAATCCAATTTTTGAAGAACAGGAGTACAAACCAATACATGCTTCCGAGAATGCTTCAGATTACGATACGGCGGCAGAACTGCCCGGCGGTAATATTGACTATGGGATATATGAAGAATATGGATTGATTTATGATAAGAATAGCAAGTGCTACACTTACAAGGGAAATGTTGTCCGATTTTTTAATGACCCAGTGGGCGGCGCAAGTTTTACCAATTTCTTTACGGGAACAGTGGATATTGAAGCGGAACGGGATACAAACGATAAACTTATTGGTATTCGGGAATGCACAAAAGAAGTTTATGACAGGCATACAGAAAAGTATGAAAATTCAGGACTTAAATCAATGCCCGCTGGCACTTCTACAGAAAATGGAGATATGATTAGAAATCATGAATCTTACAGCATGGAATCTGGAGATAAGACAGAAAACATGAATACGCTCCAAGATTATGAATCCTATGGCATAGTTTATCACCCAAAAGATGGGTATTGGTACTACAACGACCAGATAATTGGTATATTCATTGATACTAAAAAACCCATCATCTATTTTAATAACAGTGGCAGTATATATCTTTCCATTGCTGAAAATAGTGAAAATGGAGTTATGGAGATTAAGGAAATTTCCGAAGCGGAAGCACAAAAACTTTTACGGGATAATAATTCGGGCAATTCTGCTTCATTCACAGTAGAAACCTTGAAATAACAAGTGTCTTATAAACCATACGCCGTATTATGTGGGAGAAAGGGGGAACTATTTATGCCTTGCACAGAAGCATATAAGGAGCATATCGAGTACACCTTTAATGCCTTTTGCAGAGTTGTCATACACTATGCAGCAATCAACGCATGGCGTGACAGGGATAAACGGCGGCAAAGGGAAATATCCTTTGAATATCTCACAGAAGAAAAGTTTTATCCATTTTGTACGTCAGACACATATTTCATAGACCCTTACAAGCAATACCCTGTTACGATATGCGGTCAGAGGGTTATCCTCACAAATGGAAATCTTGCCGAAGCCCTGTCCTCTCTGCCAGAGAAAAAGAGGGAAATCATTTACCTTTATTTTTTCGGGCGTTACACACAGCAGGAAATCGGGGAACTGTACGGACGCTGCCGGAGTACGGCGTGGCATCACATACACAGTGCCTTGCAAATGCTGCATGAAGAAATGGAGGTGCTGTCCCATGAGTAGCCTACTTCTCCCCTATGACACGATAATAAAAGCACATGAGGGCGACCCCATAGCGATACAAGCTGTCCTTGACCGATATGCCGGGTATATCCGCTATTTCTCCAAAATGAACGGCTATTATAATTCTGATATGGAGGACTACATCAGAACAAAGCTGATTGAAAGCCTGTTCAAGTTCCGGCTTGACCGATAACATAAAAACTGAATATCCCGCCGCCCCGCAGCAGCACATGAAGCAGTAAATCCGAAAAAGATTTGCTGCTTTTTTTGCGCCCATTTTTGGCAAATTTCCAAAAGTTCCGTATTAGACATTGAAGCTAAAAAGGCTGCCATTTTTTTAGACAGCGGGCAAAACGCAGCTTCCGAAACGCCTTATTGTCGGGAAAGACCGAGCCGCCGGAAAAGTTCTTGCCGGAAAGTCCGTCATTTTTGCTTTTTGCGGTGTTGTAGGGAGTAAGAGGAAGAACGCCAGCCCGCAGCCTTTTATGAAAAAGCTGGTTATAGATTTTCTGAAAAAGTGGCAGTAGGAAGTGAACGGCAGTCCGGCAGTTTCTTAGAGCAAGATTCTACCGCAGTACCAAAATTCGCTTTTCGCTCATTTTGCCCCTGCGGGAATCTTGTTGGGGAGTGCCTTCCCCAAACCCTGCTTATGCGGCTTGCGCCGCTTAAAAATCCTTCAAAATATTTTTTCGGATTTTTCAAAAACAGTTCCGCTTCACACCCCGTTTTTCTCCTATTAGTGAGAGGACACCACGCACAGAAAGGAGGTTTTACCATGCGAAAACGATACAACACACCGCACCGCAGCCGGGTAGTCAAAACACGCATGACCGAGGAAGAATACGCCGAGTTTGCCCAACGGCTTTCTGCTTACAACATGAGCCAAGCCGAGTTTATCCGGCAAGCCATAACCGGGGCAGCCATACGCCCCATCATAACCGTTTCTCCTGTCAATGACGAGCTGCTTGCCGCTGTCGGGAAACTGACCGCCGAATACGGCAGGATCGGCGGCAACTTAAACCAGATAGCCCGGACGCTGAACGAGTGGCACAGCCCCTACCCGCAGCTTGCCGGGGAGGTACGGGCGGCGGTTTCCGACCTTGCTGCCCTAAAGTTTGAAGTTTTGCAGAAAGTGGGTGACGCTGTTGGCAACATTCAAACATATCAGCTCTAAAAATGCCGACTATGGCGCAGCGGAAGCCTATCTCACATTTGAGCATGACGAGTTTACCATGAAGCCCACTCTTGATGAAAACGGGCGGCTGATACCGAGGGAGGATTACCGCATTTCTTCCATCAACTGCGGGGACGAAGATTTCGCCGTTGCCTGTATGCGAGCCAATCTTCGCTATGAGAAAAACCAAAAACGGGAAGATGTGAAAAGCCACCACTATATCATCAGCTTTGACCCACGGGACGGGACAGACAACGGCTTGACCGTAGACCGGGCGCAGGAGCTGGGCGAGAAGTTCTGTAAAGAGCATTTCCCCGGACACCAAGCCCTTGTATGCACCCACCCGGACGGGCATAACCACAGCGGCAATATCCATGTGCATATCGTCCTCAACTCCCTGCGGATTTATGAAGTCCCGCTTCTGCCCTACATGGACAGACCAGCCGACACACGGGAGGGCTACAAGCACCGCTGCACCAATGCCGCTATGGAATATTTCAAGAGTGAAGTCATGGAGATGTGCCACCGGGAGGGGCTTTACCAAATCGATCTTTTGAACGGCAGCAAGGAACGGATAACGGAACGGGAATACTGGGCGGCAAAGAAAGGGCAGCTTGCCCTTGATAAAGAGAACGCTGCCAGAGAAGCCGCAGGACAGCCGACCAAGCCCACCAAGTTTGAAACGGACAAGGCGAAGCTGCGCCGGACGATACGGCAGGCACTTTCCCAAGCTACCAGCTTTGACGAGTTTTCTTCCCTTTTGCTGCGGGAGGGCGTGACCGTCAAGGAGAGCCGGGGGCGGCTTTCCTACCTCACGCCGGACAGGACAAAGCCTATCACAGCCCGGAAGCTGGGGGACGATTTTGACAAGGCTGCTGTCCTTGCCCTGCTCACGCAGAACGCCCACAGAGCCGCCGAACAGACCACAGACATACCCGAATACCCACACACCCAAAAGGAACGCTTGCGGGAGGAAAAAGCCGCAAAAACCACCCCGGCAGACAACACCTTGCAGCGCATGGTTGACCGGGAAGCCAAGCGAGCCGAGGGCAAGGGCGTGGGCTATGACCGCTGGGCGGCAAAGCACAACCTAAAGCAAATGGCAGCTACCGTTACCGCTTATCAGCAGTACGGCTTTTCTTCCCCGGAGGAACTGGACGAAGCCTGTTCTGCCGCCTATGCCGCCATGCAGGAAAGCCTTACAGAGCTGAAGCAGGTGGAAAAGACGCTGAACGGGAAAAAGGAGCTGCAACGGCAGGTACTTGCCTATTCCAAGACCCGCCCTGTCCGGGACGGGCTGAAACAGCAGAAAAACGCCAAAGCAAAAGCAGCCTACCGACAGAAGCACGAAAGTGACTTTATCATAGCAGACGCAGCCGCCCGTTATTTCAGGGAGAACGGCATTTCCAAGCTGCCAAGCTATAAAGCCCTGCAAGCAGAGATTGAAAGCCTTATCAAAGAGAAAAACAGCGGCTACAACGATTACCGGGCAAAACGGGAGGAATACCGCCGCTTACAGACTGTCAAGGGCAATATCGACCAGATTTTACGCCGGGAGCGCAATCCTGTGAAAAAGCAGGAACAGGAGCGATAAAAACCGCCCCAAAATGTACCCGAACCCATACAGAACAAGGGGGCTGCCCCGTACCCTATCCGCAATACCAAAGGATTTTTTAACGGGCTTACAGGGCAGAAAAACCCCGAAAATGATACCGAGATGATACAGAATTACCGCCGATACCGCCACACCAGCGGAAACGGCAGAAAGGAGCGTACCAATGCCACGCATGAGCAACAAACGGCGGTTTGAATGGAGCTTTTTCCTCAACCACCGAAAACGAATTACCTATAACGATCTCTGCCGGGGCTGTACCCATAGCTGCAAGCAGAGCTTCCGGGCGGTTATCATACTCTGCCCCCGCTACTACTCCAAACGCCGGAAAAAGGAGGACAGGGACAATGGCAGATAACCGCAAGTATTACTATCTCAAGCTGAAAGAGAACTTTTTTGACAGCGACTCCATTGTACTGCTGGAAGATATGAAAGACGGGATTTTATATTCCAATATTCTCTTGAAGCTGTACTTAAAATCGCTGAAAAACGGCGGCAAGTTGCAGCTTGACGAGAATATCCCTTACACAGCACAGATGATAGCGACACTGACCCGCCATCAGATAGGGACAGTTGAGAGGGCTTTAGAGATTTTCCGGCAGTTGGGGCTTGTGGAGCAGCTTGACAGTGGGGCTTTCTATATGACCGACATTGAGCTGATGATAGGACAGTCCTCTACCGAAGCCGAGAGAAAACGGGCTGCAAGGCTGGAAAACAAGGCACTTTTACCGCCCCGGACAAAAGGCGGACATTTGTCCGACATTCGTCCACCAGAGATAGAGTTAGAGAAAGAGATAGAGATAGAAAAAGAGAGAGAGGGAGAAACGGGACACCCCGTCCCCGCTGCTTATGGCAGATACAACAATGTGATACTGACCGATACAGAGCTTTCCGGGCTGAAAACAGAGCTGCCCGACAAGTGGGAGTATTATATTGACCGGCTTTCCTGCCATATCGCTTCCACTGGGAAGCAGTACCACAGCCATGCAGCCACCATTTACAAGTGGGCGCAGGAGGACGCTGCCAAAGGCAAGGCTGCCCCGAAACAGGGCATACCCGATTATTCATGCAAGGAGGGCGAGAGCTTATGAAAAACGAGATTGAAGCTATGATTACGGACATTACAGCCACTACCGCCGAAGCGGAGGACTACACAGGCGAGGACGGGCTTTTATACTGCGGCAAGTGCCATACGCCCAAAGAAGCCTATTTTTCAAAAGAAACCGCCCAATGGTTAGGGCATGACCGACACCCGACAGAGTGCGACTGCCAGCGGGCAGCCCGTGAAAAACGGGAAGCCGCTGAAAGCCGACAGAAGCACCTTGAAACAGTGGAGGACTTGAAACGCCGGGGCTTTACCGACCCTGCTATGCGGAACTGGACATTTGAGCATGACAACGGCAGAAACCCGCAGACCGCAACCGCCCGTTTTTATGTGGAGAGCTGGGAAACCATGCAGGCTGAAAATATCGGCTACCTGTTCTGGGGCGGCGTGGGGACAGGAAAAAGCTACCTTGCCGCCTGTATCGCCAACGCCCTTATGGAGAAAGAGGTTGCCGTCTGCATGACAAACTTTGCAACAATACTCAATGACCTTGCCGCCAGCTTTGAGGGCAGGAATGAGTATAATTCCCGCCTTTGCAGCTACCCCCTGCTGATACTTGATGATTTCGGTATGGAGCGAGGGACAGAATACGGGCTGGAACAGGTTTATAGCGTGATTGACAGCCGTTACCGAAGCGGCAAGCCGCTGATCGCCACGACCAACCTCACGCTGGAGGAATTGCAGCACCCGCAGGACACGCCCCACGCCCGTATCTATGACAGGCTGACTTCCATGTGCGCCCCCGTCCGCTTCACGGGCAGCAACTTCCGAAAGGAAACCGCACAGGAAAAGCTGGAACGATTAAAGCAACTGATGAAGCAGCGAAAGGAGAGCCTATGACAGAAACCAAACAGACAAGCACCACCAAAACAGACCGCCGCCCGGACTGTGTAACGGAAATCCGCATGGGCAACTCCGTCCTTACCGTTTCCGGCTTCTTCAAGCAGGGCGCAACCGACACCGCAGCCGACAAGATGATGAAAGTGCTGGAAGCGGAAGCTACTACACAAAAAACGGCGATTTGACCGACCATAAAGAAGCAGATTTGACGCTTTTGCCGCTATACAGACAGCCGCCCCATGTGGTACAATCAAGGTACGGAATAGTGGGGCTGGCTGTCGGAAACGGAGGATTTTATGTTAAGACAGACCAACCAACAACCAATTACCGCCCTTTACCCAAGACTTTCCCATGAGGACGAGCTGCAAGGCGAGAGCAATTCCATTTCCAATCAGAAGCGTATCCTTGAAACCTATGCAAAGCAGAACGGCTTTTCCAATCTGCGCTGGTACACGGACGACGGTTATTCTGGTGCGAACTTTCAAAGACCCGGTTTTCAAGCCATGCTTGCGGACATTGAAGCCGGAAAAGTCGGGACAGTTATCGTAAAGGATATGTCGAGGTTAGGGCGAAACTACCTGCAAGTGGGAATGTACACGGAAATGATTTTCCCACAGAAAGGTGTCCGCTTCATCGCTATCAATGACGGAGTGGACAGCGCACAGGGCGACAATGATTTTGCCCCGCTGCGGAATATCTTTAACGAATGGCTGGTGAGAGATACGAGCAAGAAAATCAAAGCAGTGAAACGCTCAAAAGGCATGAGTGGCAAGCCTATCACAAGCAAGCCTGTGTATGGCTACCTCATGGACGAGGACGAAAATTTCATCATTGACGAGGAAGCTGCACCCGTAGTCAAGCAGATATACAATTTCTGCCTTGCCGGGAATGGTCCGACCAAGATAGCCCGTATGCTCACAGAGCAGCAAATCCCCACGCCGGGGACGCTGGAATACCGCAGGACGGGCAGCACTCGCCGCTACCACCCCGGCTATGAGTGCAAGTGGGCAACCAATACCGTTGTGCATATCCTTGAAAACCGGGAATACACGGGCTGCCTGGTAAACTTCAAGACGGAAAAACTCTCTTATAAAGTCAAGCACAGCGTAGAAAACCCGGAGGAAAAGCAAGCGATATTCGAGAACCACCACGAGCCTATCATAGACACCCAAACATGGGAACGGGTGCAGGAGCTTCGCAAGCAGCGCAAACGCCCCAACCGCTATGATGAAGTGGGCTTGTTCTCCGGCATACTGTTCTGTGCAGACTGCGGCAGTGTGATGTATCAGCAGCGATACCAGACGGACAAGCGCAAGCAGGACTGTTATATCTGCGGCAACTACAAGAAACGCACCCATGACTGTACAGCGCACTTTATCCGCACCGACCTCTTGACCGCTGGTGTACTATCCAATCTGCGGAAAGTGACCAGCTATGCGGCAAAGCATGAAGCCCGGTTTATAAAGCTCTTGATTGAGCAGAACGAGGACGGGGGCAAGCGCAGGAACGCCGCCAAGAAAAAGGAACTGGAAGCCGCCGAGAAACGCATAGCCGAGTTATCCGCTATCTTCAAGCGGCTGTATGAGGACAGCGTGACCGGGCGCATATCAGACGAGCGTTTCACAGAGCTGTCGGCAGACTATGAAGCAGAGCAACGGGAACTGAAAGAAAAAGCCGCCGCTATCCAAGCGGAGCTTTCCAAAGCACAGGAAGCCACCGTGAACGCAGAAAAGTTTATGAATGTTGTTCGGCGGCATACCAGCTTTGAAGAACTTACCCCTACTCTGCTGCGGGAGTTTGTAGAGAAAATCGTTGTACATGAGTGCAGCTATGACGAGAACAAGACCCGCAGACAGGACATTGAGATTTATTATTCTTTTGTTGGCAAGGTGGACTTGCCCGAATAACCGTCCGACCTATCCGACACAAGAGCTAAGTGCCGGATAGGAACGGCAAAATTTTTTACACTTCTATTACTTCTTTATCGCACATCAGCAAAGTCCCAGGGGATCAAGCAGTTCATGGCTAATTAGTTGGAACAAAAAACGAAAGGAAAAGCACAATCCAGACGGTATCAGCGGCAGGCTACAAGAATAAATTGTGATTTCACAAGATTGGTGCTATAATAAGAGAAAAGTTCCTGCCGGGGCAGCCGCCCCGGTGGTATAGATAGAAAGGCAGGAAAACAATATGCACATCAGCTATAAGCCACTCTGGCACACACTGTTAGAGCGTGATATGAGAAAAGAGGATTTAAGGCTTGCCGCTGGTATGACAACAAATATGATTGCCAACATGAGCAAAGAGGGAAAGCACATCAGCATGGATACATTAGCCCGTATCTGCGAAACGCTGAATTGTGAGATTACCGATGTGATTGAGTTAGTACCAGACGAGCCTGCTTCCACAGGAGGTAAGGAACATGAGCGAATTGAAACCAAGAATAACGGAAAACGGAATTGATTATATCCTTGTCGGAGATTATTACATCCCGGACTTGAAACTGCCGGAGGAACACCGCCCTATCGGAAAGTACGGACGGATGCACCGGGAATATTTAAGGGAAGTCCACCCAGCCAGATTGAATACATTGATACTGACCGGGGAATTGTGGACATATCTTGCAGACCTGAACGAACAGGCACAGGAACGGTTAGACACCATCATGGAGCAGATGAAAACTGCCGAGGGCGTAACCGAGGAATTGAAGCGTACCCACCAAATGGAATGGGTGCAGCGTTGCAATAACATTCATAACCGGGCAGAAGAAATTGTTTTGCATGAGATGATTTATTCATAACGGGAGCAATTAAATCGGAGGTATATAAGATGATTGAAATTGTATTTGGTGAAAGTGCCTGTGGAAGTTTGAAAATTGCCCAAACTTACGGCAAGGGAAAGTATAGAGGAAGTGCTGTTTCAATATTTATGAGGCATGAAGACGGGAGTGTTCCATCTTCAGATGAAATGAAAAAAGCAAAGCTTCAAGCACAGGAACAAGAACGCATTGCTTGGGAGAATGCTATTCCATTGGGAGGCAAGAGCTGTGATGTTTATTGTTTTGATATGGCTCTTAGTGTGGGAGATATTTCTGATAATGGAATTGGCGAACAGCGGAAAAATGTTTTCAAGAAAATGCTGTCTGTCTGCTTTGTAGAGGATTTAGATTATCAGGTTGAAGAAAAAATACAGAAAATTAAAACTACATTGACCTCAGTGATTGAACGATATGTAGCTGGGGAAGAAATTCGCATTTGGTATAGCTATAATCCAGATGAGCTTTGTGGTATGTATTGGCTTATGAAACAACTTCAACCCTTAAACTGCCAGACAACAATTTATTTGGTTAAGTTACCTACATGGGAATATGGAAAAGAAAATACTATGACATCCAAAATAGCATGGGGCGAGGTCTCTCCTGGCGAATGGGGAAACTATATAACTCTACAAGAGAAAGCTAATCCTGTATTTCTTTCAGCTTGTGCTATGAAATGGAATCAACTTCAAAATGAAAATGCACCTTTGCGTGCAATGTTAAATGGTAAATTGCAAAGCGTTTCAGAAGATATATATGATAGTTTCATTCTTCGTGAAATTGCGGAACAGCCAGAGCAATTCAAAATGGCTATTGTCATAGGTAATGTTTTAGGAAAATATCAACTTGGAATTAGTGATGTATGGATTTCCAATCGCATTGATAAAATGCTTGAAGATGGTGTGTTGGAAATTATACAGGACGCACCAAAGGGAGAAACAAATTATCGCCGAATATTAAGAAAACGAATGAAGTAATAACCACAGCACAAACCGCTGCTACATGGAATCCAACAAACCATGCAACAGCGGTTTTCCTTTACCGTTTTTTCCTCTGGTTGATAGGCGTTCCCGTTTTCTTTGATTTTTGGAGAATCCGAATAAGCCAGCGAAATTCTTCATCTGACAGATTTTTATAGTTGATACCGAGCTGCTTGCAGTAAAGCACTGCCAGTTTTTCCAAACGGCTGCCCTTGAAATTTTCGACCGCTTCCAGATTTTCTTTCAGTTCATTGGCAACAGTGGTCTGGGGCGCACTCTCACTATCCTTTTTATGGGTTTCCCGAATATCCCGGATAATCAGGTTTAGGTCATCCAGAACCATGTGGCTGAAATATTCATCATCACTGATATGGGCGGCTTGCAGCACTTTCAAATGTGGGTCATCTTCGCCAGGGCGATACCGTTCTATGATTTCATGTCGGACAGTATCGACAAGGGTGTTGAGGTTTTGAATCTGCATGGTGGCAATCCCATCCACATAAATCTCAATGTCCGCAAGAAACTTGATAAAGTCCTTATGGGTGGCAAGTTCGCAGAGCAGACGGTTGTTGATCCGACCGCTTTTCAGAAGTGCAACCATTTCATCGTTCAAATGCAGCTCCGTCAGTGGCGTGTTGATCTGCTCCCTGTTCTCTGTCCGGCACAGCAGATAATCGACGGAAACCCCATAGAAGTCTGCCAGCGTGATAAGGTTGCCATGATTGATTTCCTTAAAATCTTCTTTTTCATAACTGCCAAGGGCTGATTTAGAAATACCCGTTAGTTTTGATAGTTCTTCCAGATTTAAGCCTTTGTCCTTGCGGAGTTCCCAAAGGCGTTCCTGTATGCTTGTTGCTCCTTTCATGGGCACACGCTCCTTTCCAACGGTTTCATTGCTGCCGCTTATCTGGATTATATCACACTTTCCGTAATCGTGGAAATTTTTGATTTTTACCCTTAATTCCTACTTTGTGGACATACGGCACAGGGCACAAAAATGTTCTATGATACAGGTAGTTCATCGATGGATTATTCCAATCGAATGACCAGCCTGTGTGGGATATGCTTCCCCGGCGATGTAGCGCCATGAATTTTGGCAGGGATATGGAGGAACCCTGACCAAAACGAGCGTACCAAAGGGAGCGATACGCCGCTGTGAGATTCAGGGGAGGAACGACACCGGGGAGAACTGGCGAACTGACACCGAAATGATACCGAAACACAACAATCTGATAGGGGGACAGTCTACCCTATCGCTGATACTTCGGGAGATTTTAAGCGGCTCTATGGCTGTAATTTTACCGAAAATCGCCCCGAAACCATACACTAAAACGGGAGGAAGCGCAATATGCCGAGAATGAGCAAAAAGAGGAAGTATGAGCTTTCCTTTTACCTCAATGACCGGGGGCGTGTCACTTACAACGAATTATGCCGGAAATGCCAGCATGGGTGCAAGCAGAGCTTCCGGGCGGTTGTGATTGACTGCCCCTGTTATTTATCCAAACGAGCAAAGAAAAAGGAGGAACACACAGAATGAATTTTGAATTTATGACGATAGACACACCATTGCCGCCCTGTATGCCTTTTCCCAGAGCGTTGACAGGATTTCCAGTCAGCAGCACCGCAAAGGTCATGTACTGCCGGATGCTGGACGCTATGCTCTCCAAAGGGCAGGAGGACGAGAACGGAATCCTCTTTGTCTGCTTCCCTGTCACAGCCATTGCCGCAGTCCTGTCCCGCAGCTCCATGACGGTCAAGCGTTCTCTGAATGAACTGGAAACTGCCGGACTTATCATGCGGGTGCGTCAGGGCATTGGAGAACCAAACCGGATTTATGTGCTGATACCGGGAAAGGAGGACGCTGCCCTTGCCTGATACCTCAAAGCTGGAAAAACTCAATCGGGAGTTGGAAAAAAGCGAAAAGAAACTGCGGAAAGCCATCAATGATGAAAAGGCATTGCAGCACCAGTTGAAACAGCTTACCCGAAAGGAACGGACGCACCGGCTCTGTACCCGTGGCGGTATGCTGGAAAGTTTTCTGCAAGAGCCGGAACGCCTGACAGATGATGATGTCATGCTGTTGTTGAAACTCATTTTTCACAGACAGGACACGCAGGAACTATTGAAAAAACTGCTGGAACGGGAGATGCCGGAACCCCCTTAGTTTACTAAGGGCGCAATTATACACCACCCAGAGGTTGGTGCATTGCGTTCTCCGAAGGCTCCTCGCCGGAGGGCTGTGATTTTCCGCAGTCATGGTCTGCTCCAAATCAAACAGGGGACGCTACGCTTCCCCTGCGCTGGCTGCCGCCAGCTACCCTTTTGTGGACTTGCCATCTGGGGACACCTTGCGTTGCAAGCTGTTCCCAGCCGACAAGTTTCATAAAATATGCTATCTTTTCGATAAGCAATAAAGTATAATGAAGTCAGTAATAAATTTAGAAATTGAGGTAAAGTTATGGCATCCAGCAAAGAATATTTAGAATTTATTTTAGGTCAGTTATCTGACTTGAATGAAATTACCTATCGAGCTATGATGGGCGAATTTGTCATTTATTATTGTGGTAAGATTGTAGGCGGTATCTATGATGATAGATTACTTGTCAAACCAGTAAAATCAGCAATAAGTTATATGCCAACGGTTTCGTATGAGTTACCTTACGAGGGAGCAAAAGAAATGTTGTTGGTAGATGAAGTTGATAATAAAGAGTTTTTGACAGGATTGTTTAATGCTATGTATGAAGAATTGCCTACCCCTAAATCGAAAAAGAAGAAATAATAAAATAATAATTTGAGAGGAAGTATTACTGATGGAAAAGTTTAAGCCGTTTATTATACCTGTGGCATTATTGGTTCTAATTGACCAGATGGTTAAAATAGTAATTTCAAAAGTATTTATGAAATACGAATTTGATATAATAGCCAAAGTTTTAAGATTTAATCCAGAACTAAATACTCGTTTATCTTATGCTGGCAATTTCTTCGAATTATTATCAAGTCCGTTTGTTACCATTTTATTGAATGTGTTTGTTTTGTTCCTCTTTTTATCAGGATATATGCTATATCAGGCAAAAAGAGCACATACAAGTTTTTGGGTAAAAATGATAATGATTTGTGGCATATCGGGATGTTTATGTAGCTTGATTGATAAGGTGTTTTGGGGTGGAAGTTTAGATTTTTTGCAGATACCTACCCTTTTTATTTTTGATTTGAAAGACTGCTATCTTACAGTTGCAGAAGTTATATTTGTTGTTATTGGAATTTTGAATAGCAAAGAAATATCGGTTAAAGAGTATTTACATTTTTGTTGTAACAAATTTAGCTTGTAAACTTCTGGTTTATTATTTCTTATACATCGGGTCAACTTGTCCCGAACTTTCACAACTAAATACCCGCCACCTACAAAGCGGCACACCGAGCAGGAAATCTAAAAAAGATCTCCTGCTTTTTTTCTGCCAAAAATGAGGTGGTAAAACTCCACCCCATCCACCAAGCATAGAAAGGAGGGACACAAAATGCCATGTCCACACAACGAAATTTCTATTGTACAGCGAAGCCAACAGCAGTCTGCGGTTGCCGCCGCTGCCTACCAGAGCGGCGAAAAGCTGTTCTGTGAATACGACCAGGAAGTGAAGCACTACCCGGAAAAGCGTGGTATCGTCCACAATGAAATCCTTCTTCCGGCAAATGCCCCACAGAAATATGCAGACCGCAATACCCTATGGAACGCCGCCGAAGCGGTGGAGAAACAATGGAACTCCCAGCTTGCAAGGCGGTGGGTGCTTACCATCCCCAGAGAGATACCGCCTGACCAGTACGCTGTCCTTGTACGGGAGTTTTGTGAGCAGCAGTTTGTTTCCAAAGGCATGATTGCTGATTTTGCAATCCATGACCCCCATCCGCCGGGACACAATCCCCACGCCCATGTCCTGCTCACTATGAGAGCAATGGACGAACATGGGAAATGGCTTCCCAAGAGCCGCAAGGTTTATGACCTTGACGAGAATGGGGAACGGATCAAACTTCCGTCCGGCAGATGGAAAAGCCACAAGGAGGATACGGTTGACTGGAACGACCAGAAGTATTGTGAAATCTGGCGGCATGAATGGGAGGTCATCCAGAACCGCTATCTGGAAGCCAATGACCGCCCGGAGCGTGTGGACTTGCGTTCCTATGCCAGACAGGGGCTTGATATAGTCCCTACTGTCCATGAGGGAGCTGCTGTCCGGCAGATGGAAAAGCGGGGTATCCAGACGAATATCGGAAACCTGAACCGGGAAATCAGAGCTGCCAACAATCTGATGAAGTCCATCCGGCAGCTTATCCAAAACCTCAAAGGCTGGATTACCGAGCTGGGCGAAAAACGGAAAGAGCTGCTTGCACAAAAGGCGGCGGAGGAAGCAACACTTCTTCCCAATCTGCTGATGAAGTATATGGCGATACGAAAGGAAGAACGGAAGGACTGGACAAGGGCTGGACAGAACCGGGGGACTTCACAGGACTTAAAGGCAGTCAGCGAAGCCCTGTCCTATCTCCGGCAAAAGGGGCTTTCCACTGTGGAGGACTTAGAAGCATTTCTGGAATCCTCCGGGAAATCAGCCGCAGATTACCGCAATCAGATGAAGCCAAAGGAAGCCCGAAGCAAAGTGATTGACGGGATTCTTGCCAGCCGGACAGACTGCAAAGAATGTAAGGCTGTCTATGAGAAGTACCAGAAGATATTTTTTAAGAAAACAAAGGAAAAATTCAAACAGGAACACCCGGAGGTTGCCCGGTATGCGAAAGCCACCGCCTACCTTGCCAAGCACCCGGACGATAAGGACAGCACCCAAAAGGAACTGCAAGAGGAGCAGGAAACGCTTCTGGAAGAAATTGCAGCCCTGAAAATACCGTTGACCGAGGTACAGGAGGATTTGAAGAAGCTGCGGGACATCCGCTACTGGGTACGGAAAGCCACCCCCGGCACAGAAGAAAGCAAAGAGCCGCCCAAGAAGCAGCCCCTCAAAGAAGTCTTGCAGGATAAGGCGGACGAGAAAAAAGCACAAAGAACTGCCCCGGTGCAGACAAAACACAAACAACAGGATATGGAACTTTAACAGGCACTTGCCATTTTCAGATTGAGAATGTCAGGTGCTTTTCTTTTTTTCAAGGAGGGATAGATTTGAATGTATTTGAAGCTGTGAAGCAGTCCGTCACAACAAGACAGGCTGCGGAGCATTATGGAATCCGTGTAGGCCGGAACGGGATGGCTTGTTGCCCGTTCCATAACGATAAAACCCCAAGCATGAAGCTGGATCGGCGTTACCACTGCTTCGGCTGCGGTGCGGATGGGGATGTGATTGATTTTGCCGCCGCCCTGTATGGGCTGGGAAAGAAAGAAGCCGCCGTACAGCTGGCACAGGACTTCGGGCTTTCCTATGAGGACTGGAAACCGCCGGGGAAGGTAAAAAAGCCCAAGCCCCGGCAGAAATCCCAGGAGGAACAGTTTCAGGAAGCAAAGAGCCGCTGCTTCCGTATTCTTGCCGATTATCTTCACTTGCTTCGGGCATGGAGAAAGGATTATGCCCCGCACTCCCCGGAGGAAGCCTTTCATCCACGGTTTGTGGAAGCCTTACAGAAGCAAGACCAAGTGGAATATCTGCTGGATGTGCTGCTCTTTGGGGAGACAGAGGAAAAAGCAGCTTTGATTACGGACTACGGGAAGGATGTGATACAGCTTGAAAAGCGAATGGCAGAGCTTGCCGCCGCAAACGCAGCAAGAACTAAAAAACACCATGAACGCCATGCAGCCGCCCCAGAGCATTGAGGAAATCAAGGCGGGGCTGGAAACTACCGAGAAAGGCGGTGTCCGTCAGAGCATACGGAACTGCCTGACCGTATTCCAGCGTGACCCGCTGCTTTCCGGGGCTATCGCATACAACATCCTGACCGACCGCAAGGACATCATAAAGCCCATCGGCTTCCACAGGGAAAGCACCGCCCTGAACGATACGGACATGAAGTATCTGCTTCTCTATCTGGAAGAAACCTACGGGCTTACCAATGAGAAGAAGATTGATAACGCCATCGGGATTGTGGCGAATGAAAACAAGTACCATCCCATCCGGGACTATCTCAATACCCTTGTGTGGGACGGGACAGAGCGAATCCGTTTCTGCCTGCGGCACTTTCTGGGGGCTGACGCAGACGATTACACCTATGAAGCGTTGAAGCTGTTCCTGCTGGGCGCAATCTCACGAGCCTTTCAGCCGGGGTGCAAATTTGAAATCATGCTCTGTCTGGTAGGCGGTCAGGGGGCTGGCAAGTCCACCTTCTTCCGTCTGCTGGCAGTCCGGGACGAGTGGTTCTCCGATGATTTGCGGAAGCTGGACGATGACAATGTGTACCGCAAGCTGCAAGGTCACTGGATTATCGAAATGTCGGAAATGATGGCAACCGCCAACGCCAAGAGCATTGAGGAAATCAAGTCGTTTTTAAGCCGACAGAAAGAGGTTTACAAGATACCCTATGAAACCCACCCGGCAGACCGCCCCCGTCAGTGCGTGTTTGGCGGCACTTCCAATGCCCTTGACTTCCTGCCCCTTGACCGTTCCGGCAACCGCCGCTTTATCCCCGTCATGGTGTACCCGGAGCAAGCCGAGGTTCACGTTTTGGAGGACGAAGCTGCTTCCAGAGCCTATATCGAGCAGATGTGGGCGGAAGCGATGGAGATTTACCGAAGCGGCAGGTTCAAGCTGGCTTTCAGCCCCGCCATGCAGCGGTATCTCAAAGAATACCAGCGGGATTTTATGCCGGAGGACACCAAAGCCGGAATGATACAGGCGTATCTTGATAAGTACACCGGGAGCATGGTCTGTTCCAAGCAGCTCTATAAGGAAGCCTTGAACCATGCTTTTGACGAGCCGAAGCAATGGGAAATCCGGGAAATCAACGAGATTATGAACCAGTGCATTTCCGGCTGGCGGTACTTCCAAAACCCAAGAATGTTTTCCGAATATGGCAGGCAAAAGGGCTGGGAGCGTGAAAACCCGGCAACGGACTCCGGCAATCCGTCTGAAAAAACAATGGACGGTTTTGTGGAGGTCACAGAACAGATGGAGCTTCCATTCTGAAAATGACAGCCCGTTGCACCCCCTGTTGCTATCCCGTTGCCGAGCCGGTTGCCGGGGAAAAACCCTTATTTCCGGGCTTTTCTCCCTTATAACAACCAAAACAACAGAAAAATAAAAGAAAAGTATAAATAGTAACCATCGCCAGATTGAGATTGTTTGCAAGGTCTTTTGAAGCCCGTTGCCGGACTTCGTTGCCGACACCCTCTGTCTGGCTATTTTCATGTATGGAGGATAACTGCCTATGGCAAAAAACAAAACAGAGATTCATGTGACTACTGTGTTTGACGGGGAGCTTGACGCAACCGATGTATTCGTCAGCCTGATTTCCCAGAAATACGGAAAAACAAATACAAAAGAATATCTTGCTAAAAAGAAAGATATGAAGTATAATGAAGATGAGGTTCAAAAGAGCCAGATACCGTCTGGATTGTGTGGGTAAATGGCTATGATGAACGAAATGGAATACAGAACAATCGGAAAGGCACTTGCCGGGGGCTATCGTGCGGCGGTCTATTGCAGGCTGTCAAAGGACGATGACCTGCAAGGCGAAAGTGCCAGTATCGCAAACCAGCGTGATATGCTGGAAAAATACTGCGAAAAGCAGGGATGGGAGGTTGTGGCAGTCTATCAGGACGATGGCTTCACAGGTCTTAATATGGAGCGTCCTGATTTACAGAGAATGTTGAGAGCCATTGAGCGCAGGCAGATCAACCTTGTCATCACGAAAGACCTCAGCCGACTGGGGCGTAACTATCTGCAAACCGGGCATTTGATTGAGGACTTTTTCCCAAGAAACGGTGTCCGCTATATCGCCATGAATGACGGTATCGACACCCTGCGAGATAACAACGACATTGCCCCGTTCAAGAATATCCTGAATGAGATGTACAGCAAGGATATTTCCAAGAAAGTCCATTCCTCTTATCTTCTGAAAGCGCAGAAAGGACAGTTTACCGGGTGTCTTGCCCCGTTTGGGTATCGGAAAGACCCGGAGGACAAAAACCATCTGCTCATTGACGAGGAAACCGCCCCGATTGTGCGGCTGATTTTCGGATATGCCCTGAACGGTCATGGTCCGAACTATATCCGCAGACGGCTGGAAGAAGAAAAAATCCCCTGTCCCACATGGTGGAACCGGGAACGGGGACTTCGCAATACCCGCACCAAATGGGAAAAGAAAGACCCGGAAAACGGGCGGTATATGTGGGACTTCTCCGTTATCAAAGACCTTTTGATGAATCCCGTCTACACCGGGGCGATTGCTTCTCAGAAAAAAGACTACCGTTTCAAAATCGGCACGATTGGGGAAAAGAAGCCGGAGGACTGGATTGTGGTGGAGGGACAGCATGAACCGCTGATTGACAGCATGAGCTTTGACATTGTGCAGAATAAGTTGAAATCCCGCCAGCGTCCGGGACAGACCAATGAAATCAGCCTGTTTGCCGGACTGGTAAAATGCGGCGAGTGTGGGAAGTCGCTGACGATACGCTACACAAACGCAAAACATCCCCAGCGGATTTATTCCTGCAAGACCTACAACGCCTTTGGAAAGAACCACTGCACCCAGCACCGGATTGATTATGACACCCTTTACAGCCATGTGCTGCGGAAAATCCGGGAATGTGCCAGAACTGCCCTGATGGACGGGGAAGCGGTTGCCGACCGCCTGACCAATACCTGTGAAGCAGAGCAGCGGGAACAGCGGGAAGCAATGGAACGCTCCCTTACAAGGGACGAGGAACGGATTGAGGTTCTGGACAAAATGGTAATGCGGCTTTATGAGGATATGATTGCAGGGCGTATCAGTGAGCAGAATTTCAACACCATGCTGGAAAAGACACAGACCGAGCAGACGGAGCTTAAAACAAAAGTGTCAGAGGGCAGGAAGCGGCTGTCCGATGAAGTCCAGCTTGCCAATGACGCAAAACAATGGGTGGAAGCCATTCAGGAATACGCCAACATCACAGAGCTGGACGCAGCCACCCTTAACCGCTTAATCAAAGAAATCGTCGTGCATGAGCGCATTGACGAAGATAAAATAAGACACATTTCTATCGAAATTCATTTTAATCTCAAACCCATCCCGGAGGTGGAACAGGTCACTGCCTGACCTGTCCTGCCGGGACGGTTCTCTTAAAAACACCATATAGATTTTTGTACGCCGCCGCCCGCCATCGAGCAGAGTTTTACACCTAATTGGGGATAAAACAGCTGATGGCAGGAGGCGGTGTCGTTCTGATTGGCACCCAGCTGGTACCGTTACTGTCCGGATTGTTCAGCTGAGAGAAGCAGGAGGGAGATGACTCATGGATCGGATATTTGAAGCGATTGAAGAATGGATGAGGAATCTTCTGACAGGCATGGTAAGTTCCAACCTGACAACAATGTATACCGATGTCAATGAAAAGACCGGTCAGATTGCTGCTCAGGTTGGGCAGACACCGCAGGGCTGGAATGGCAGCATTTACAGCATGATACAGAATCTTTCCGAGTCGGTCATTGTACCGATTGCCGGTATGATTATCACATTTGTACTTTGTTATGAGCTGATCTCCATGTTGACGGAAAAGAACAACATGCACGACATCGACACCTGGATGTTCTTTAAATACTTTTTCAAGATGTGGGTGGCAGTCTGGATCGTCAGCCATACCTTTACGATCACGATGGCGGTATTTGATGTCGGGCAGTCCGTAGTCAGCCGGGCAGCTGGAGTTATCAGTTCTGATACAGCGATCAATATAGATACGATGATCTCTACAATGGAAACGGCGATGGAATCTATGGAGATTGGTGAACTTGTCATACTGGCACTGGAAACGATGCTTGTAAGCCTGTGTATGAAGATTATCTCAGTCTTTATTACAGTGATTTTGTATGGACGTATGATTGAGATTTATCTCTATTCGTCCGTTGGAGCGATCCCGTTCGCAACCATGTCCAACCGGGAATGGGGGCAGATCGGGAACAACTATCTTCGTGGATTGTTTGCACTGGCATTCCAGGGATTTTTTATGATGGTCTGCGTGGGAATCTATGCGGTCCTGGTCGCAAACATCCAAATGTCAGATAACATACATTCTGCATTGTTCGGCGTGATGGCATACACGGTGATCCTGTGTTTCAGTCTGATGAAAACAGGAAACTTCGCCCGCAGTATCTTTAACGCCCATTAAGAAAGGAGGAATTGGCAATGGCATTTGTATCTGTGCCTAAAGACTTAACCAAGGTCAAGAATAAGATCATTTTCAATCTGACGAAACGGCAGCTGATCTGCTTTGGGATTGCGGCGGCGGTAGGGCTTCCGTTTTATTTCTTAAGCAGGGGAATTATTGGTTCCAGTAACGCAGCGACCGGGATGTGCCTTCTGATGCTTCCGGCATTTTTGTTTGCCATGTATGAGAAGGATGGGCTTCCGTTAGAAAAGGTCTTAAAAAATATGATCACCGTAAAATTTATCCGTCCTCCGGTACGCAAGTACCAGATGGAAAATATGTACGAGAAAAAATATACCGTGGTCAGAAAGAAGAAAGGGGGAACGAAGAGTGTTAAAAAGAAAAAACGATAGACAGCCGCCACAGAGTTTAGACGAATTATATCCGGATGATTACTGGCTGGATGAGGAGGATGGAGAAGAAGAACTTCCAGACCCCGCAATGAAAAGAAGACCAGTAAGCGGCAGACTGCATGATGAGCCGATGGTGACAGGGTATGAAGCACTGGAACGGCAAAGAGGTGTCCGCAGACCGAACCGGAAACTGACACGCAGGGAAAAGAAAGCCCTCAAAAGGGCACAGAAATATGAAGAAAAACTGCATAAGGAACATGAAAAAGCGGATAAGAAAAATGCAAAAAGGGAAGCAAAGCTGGCAGCCAGAGCAGAAAAGCAGGCAGTGCGTGACGCAAAGAAAAACGCAAAAAAGAAAAAGAGCAGACCTGTCGCAGCACCGTCGGGGCAGCGTCCGGCAGGAAAAGTGGTTTCCGGAACGAAAGGCAGTGGGACAGGAAAGAAAACACCGGATAGTGCCAGAGATAAGAGGATCACTGCACAGCAGTCGATTCCATACCATGAGATGGGAAGGGACGGTATCTGCCGGGTGCAGGACAAGTTTTATTCCAAGACGATCCATTTTTATGACATCAACTATCAGCTGGCACAGAATGAAGATAAGAACGCCATCTTTGAAAACTGGTGTGATTTCCTGAATTACTTTGACAGCACGATTCATTTTCAGCTGTCTTTTATCAACCAGCACAGCAACATGGCAGAGTATGAGAAGGTCATCCATATCAATCCGCAGGAGGATGCATTTGATGACCTGCGTATGGAGTTTGCCCAGATGCTCAATAACCAGCTGGCAAAAGGAAATAACGGGCTGATGCGTACCAAATATATCACATTTGGGATTGAAGCGGAGAATATCCGGGAAGCACGGCCAAAACTGGAACGTATCGAGTCGGATATTCTGAATAACTTTAAGATCCTTGGGGTATCTGCCTATCCGCTGAACGGAGAGGAACGGTTACAGATCATGTATGAAACCTTTAACCAGGACAGCAAAGTTCCGTTCCATTTCTCTTATGACGATGTACTTCGGACAGGGCTTAGTACCAAGGATTATGTCGCACCGACCAGTTTTGTATTTAAGAATGGAAAAGATTTTGAGATGGGCGGCACGATGGGAGCTGTTTCCTATTTACAGATCCTTGCACCGGAACTTACCGACAAGATGCTGGCAGAGTTTCTGGAGATGGACAGTAACCTGATGGTAAATTTCCATATCCAGTCCATCGACCAGATGAAGGCGATCAAACTGGTGAAAAGCAAGGTGACGGATATTAACCGTATGAAGATCGAGGAACAGAAAAAAGCGGTCCGGGCAGGTTATGACATGGACATTATCCCTTCGGACTTAAATACATACGGTGGGGAAGCAAAAAGGCTTCTGGAAGATCTGCAGTCCAGAAATGAGCGAATGTTCCTTGTGACAGCGTTGTTTTTAAATACCGCACCGACCAAACAGGAATTGGAAAATGTGGTGTTCCAGACTGCCGGCATCGCACAGAAATATAATTGTGCATTGAAACGGCTGGATTACCAGCAGGAGCCGGGACTGATGAGCTGCCTGCCGCTTGCGATGAATTTTGTGCCAATCAAACGGGCACTGACAACGACATCCACAGCAATTTTTGTTCCGTTTACCACACAGGAATTATTTATGGCTGGGGAATCTATTTATTATGGATTAAATGCCCTGTCCAATAACCTTATCATGGCAGACAGGAAGAAGCTGAAAAACCCGAACGGACTGATTCTTGGTACACCGGGTTCCGGTAAGTCGTTTGCGGCAAAACGAGAGATTGCAAACGCATTTATCGTGACGAAAGATGACATTATCGTCTGTGATCCGGAAGGTGAATATTATCCGTTAGTCCGGGCATTTCATGGACAGGTGATCCGTATTTCCCCGACCAGCCACGATTATATCAATCCGATGGATATTAACCTGGATTACGCTGACGATGATGACCCGCTTTCCTTAAAATCGGACTTCATCCTGTCTCTTTGTGAGCTGGTAGTAGGCGGAAAGAACGGACTGGAGCCGGTTGAAAAGACCGTCATTGACCGATGCGTAAGGCTGGTCTATCAGGATTTCCTTTCTGACCCGGTACCGGAAAAAATGCCGATCTTAGAGGATCTATATAATCTTCTCCGTAATCAGAAAGAGCAGGAAGCACAGCGTCTGGCAACGGCACTTGAGATTTACGTCAATGGTTCCTTAAAAGTGTTTAACCATAGAACCAACGTGGAACTGAGTAACCGTATCGTATGTTTTGACATTAAGGATCTGGGAAAACAGCTGAAAAAACTGGGGATGCTGATCGTACAGGACCAGGTGTGGAACAGGGTAACGATCAACCGTTCTGCGAATAAGAGTACCAGATATTACATTGATGAGTTCCATCTGCTCTTAAAAGAGGAGCAGACAGCAGCATACAGCGTGGAGATCTGGAAGCGATTCCGTAAATGGGGTGGTATCCCGACGGGTATCACACAGAACGTAAAAGACCTGTTAGCCAGCCGGGAGATTGAGAACATCTTTGAAAACTCTGACTTTATACTGATGCTCAATCAGGCATCCGGTGACAGACAGATCCTTGCAAAGCAGCTCAACATTTCCCCACACCAGCTTTCTTATGTAACGAACAGCGGGGAAGGTGAGGGACTGGTCTTTTATGGCAGTACCATTATCCCGTTCAAGGATAAGTTTGATAATTCCCTGATGTTGTATGCCCTGATGACTTCCAAGCCGGACGAGGTGGAGAAACGGAAGAAACTTGGTATTGGAGAACGGAACGATTAAAGAAATAAACGAAACAAAATAAAACAGAGTAGAGGATGAGCCGGGAGATACTTCCGGCAATTTTTCTGCCCGGAAATCATGGAGGATTACAAGATGGAAGATTACAGAAACATGGAGAGATGCAGCGGTGAGCCTTGCTGCGTATTTGCAGAAAGAATCTGTGCAGACAATGAAAAGGAGATTTTGAAAATGGAAAAGGACAGAAAGGAAAAAGTAATGGCTGATGAGATGGTGGATGACCTTATCTATCTGGCAGAACTGATTGACTTTACGGGAATTGTATCTTGTCTGGCTGTAAGGGGGACTTTAAGTGAGCGAATGACAGACAAGCTGACGGATTCCATTGCAGGGATGGCAGATGAAGTGTTGGAAAAATGGGAGGACTATCAGGATAAGACAGAATAACCGGTACAAAACAGTAAAGGGGATGGTCAAAGTTGCAGGAGCATGAGTATAAGGCGAGAGATAAAACCGTCCAGAAAATGAGCCGGGATGGTCTGCGGGAAGAAAACCTCCGGAACAAGGAAGAAAAAAGGATCACCGGACGGGATACGGATACCGAGATTTCCCGCAGTGAGAAGAAAGAGGAACTGGATTTTAGTAAACGCAGACATGAACGGCTTAAAGAAGAACGGGAGATGGAGCAGCCGGAGCAGAGTTCCAGAAAACCCAGATATAGCAGGGAACATGTATCCGACCAGGATATAAACTCAGATATGGGTGAAGAGGTAGAAATAGAGGGAGATATTTCCGTTGAAAATGGAGAAAATCCCAAATCTGCCTTTCGCACAGAGAGTATCCGTGGACAGCCAAGAGGGGAACGGGCATATCTGGAGACAGTTGCAGACAGCCGGGATCTTCGGAAGAAAAAGATGGTCAGGGATTATGCTGCAAAGGAAAGAAGGAAGGAAAAGGAGACTTCCAGAGAAGAAAAAGCAGCCAAAAGAGAATCTGCCCGTTACCGGGAAACTTCCGAAGTGATGGAAGATTCCCTGGATAAGTTCCACGAGGAGATCAAAGGCAAGTCCAAAAGGGAACGGGTGCTGAAGGAACAGCGGAAAAAAGTTTCCCGTCTGTCTTTTGGTGATGAGGGTGACGGCATGGTACATGGTGCCGGGATCGGTATCCGGAATCCGGCATCGGCAGTCAAAGATGCGGCAGTCACAGCAGCACACTGGAAAACGCACGAAGAAGAGGATGAAAATGCGGCAGTGGAAGGGGCACACCGGGCAGAGCTTGTCGGGGAAAGCCTTGCAAGGAAATCCATCTACATGCGGGAACGGCTGAAAGGGCGAAGGGAAGAATCTCGGAGATTAAAAGAAAGCGTCCTGGATGAAGCAGAAAGGAGCAGGCTGATATTTGAGACTGCCTATGGAAATGAAGCGAAGGACGCAGTGAAAAGAGAAGCAGAGAAGAAAAAGAAATCTGCCCTGCAGAAACTCTTTCAGAAGAAGCGTTACCAGAAGCAGTATCAGGCAGCCAGACAGAGTAAAAAAGTAAAGGATGCAGCGATCACTTCCGCACAGAAGTTTACGGAAAAAGCGAAAGATGCCGTCAAGATGGTGGCGGCACAGAACCGGGGGATTTTTGCCACGGTAGCTGTCTTTGCTCTGATCTTTGTGCTGATCGCAGCCAGTTTTACCAGCTGTACGGCATCTTTGCAGGGAGCTTCTTCCGCAATCATCTCTACCAGCTATTCCAGTACGGATGAAGATATTTATGCCGCTGAAAATGCGTACCGTGCCTTGGAAGAAGCACTGAATACACAGATCAATCAGATGGAATCCACCCATCCGGATTATGACGAATACCGGTACCAGATTGATGAGATCGGTCATAACCCATATCAGTTGATCTCTTATCTTACGGTAAAATACGGCGGCTTCACTTACGATGAAGTGGCAGAGGAGATTAAGGAGATCTTCCGACAGCAGTATGGAATCACCACAGACTCTACCAGAGAAACAGTTACAGAAACCAAGACTGTCCGGGTAGGGGAGTCCTTGGGACTGGTTGTGACAAGTGGGTACTGTAACTGCCCGATCTGCTGTGGCCAGTGGAGTGGCGGACCGACAGCCAGTGGGGCAATGCCGACAGCAAACCATACGATTGCCGTGGATGCGGCGAATCCATTTGTGCCGATCGGAACCCATGTAGTCATGAACGGTGTGGAATATGTAGTAGAAGATACCGGAGCGTTCGCAAGATATGGGGTACAGTTCGATGTTTACTATGACAATCATGCGGCGGCATCCGCACATGGACACCAGACATGGGAAGCCTACATAGCAGACAGCAATGGAAACCAGGAAGTGCAGGTCACGACTACAAAAGAGGTGAACCGTCTGGATGTGACGATGACAAACCACAGCCTGGATGCCGTGTTAAGGAGCCGTATGACAGAGGAAGAACAGGAACGCTACGATGCGTATAACAAATATTATGGCAACCGTGATTATCTGTTTGATCTAAACAGCATACCCACCGGAAGCAGTGGATTTGGTTACGACATACCGGCAGATGCTTTATCTGATCCACAGTTTGCAAAAATGATACAGGAAGCAGAAAAATATCTGGGTGTTCCATATGTATGGGGCGGTTATTCCCCAAGTGGTTTTGACTGTTCCGGCTTTGTAAGCTGGGTTATCAATAACTGTGGAAATGGATGGAATGTCGGAAGATGTACTGCCGATGAGCTGCGGTCACACTGTTCGCAGGTATCACCATCGGAGGCAAAACCGGGAGATCTGATCTTCTTCCAGGGAACCTATGACACACCGGGAGCAAGCCATGTGGGAATCTATGTCGGCAATAACATGATGATTCACTGTGGCAAGCCTGTCCAGTATACCAGCATTGCAAGTGCTTACTGGCAGGAACATTTTATGGCGTTTGGTCGTCTGCATTAGAGGAGGTGACAGGGCAGATGAACATGAAATTAAAAAAACTTCTGAATGATATTCAGAAAACAGAGGATAAGATCGCTGAATTACAGGAACACCTGAAGCGGCAGAATACATTGAGACAGCAGATGGAAGATATAGAGATCGTTAAGTCGTTCCGTTCCATGAAGCTGGACAGCCGCAGCCTGCTTGTCCTGCTTGACGGGATTCAGAAAGGAACCGTTACGATTCAGATGGATGAGGACGGCGGTATCACGGTGGAGGATGCAAAAGCTCCGCAGAAAAAGGAAAACAACGAAGAAGTTCACAGACCACCTGTTGGTCAGATGACAGAAAGAGAGGTTTTAGACGATGAGGAATAAAGTGGTAAAGAAACTGCTTATGATTGCCATGGCAGTCACCATGATCTCCGGGACATCCATTGCTACGGTTTATGCAAACGCAAACCCACCGGCGGAGGAGACAACGACACAGGTAGTAGAAGAAACGGCAACAGAATCAACAGAAGATACGGAGAAGAAAGAGGATACCGGAAGGGTCACCGGGGAAGGGGATAATTCGGCTTTTTCTACTCCGGGAAATGCCCAGCTGGTGGATGATAAGGAAAATGATGATACGAAACAGTTCCTTACCATCCAGACCAAGAAGGGAAATACATTTTATATGGTCATTGACCGTTCCAGCAATACAGAAAACGTGTACATGATGTCCCTGGTCGATGAGAATGACCTGGCAGAATTTCTGGATGAGACAGAAAAGAGCAAAGAAACCGAAGAATCAACCGTAGTGATTCCGGAAACCACACCGGAAACTATCCCGGCAGTAGAGGAGGAAACCGAAGTGAAGAAAGAAGAAAAGACGGGAATGAATGTAAAAGGACTTGGAGCAATCGTACTTGCAGTGATTCTTGGAGTGGCAGGGATTGCCGTTTATAAAAAGCATGGACGTGGCAAAGAGGAGGACTATGTAAGCGAACAGCTGGAGTTTTCTGATGGACCGTATGTAAATGAAGAAGAGGATGAGGAAGAATAAACTTCCATCTTCAAAGAAGCAACCAAAATAAGGACAGGGGGCAGCCAGAGTAGTTTGGCTGCCCTTTTTCAGTAGAAAGGACAGAAAAACGTATGTCAAAATTTTTAGTGATCGCAGAGAAACCAAGTGTGGCACAGAGTTATGCCAAAAACCTGTCAGCTTATAAAAAAGAGGACGGATATTTAGAAGGGGAGAGCTGTATTGTCAGCTGGTGCCTTGGGCATCTGGCAGAGTATGCACAGCCGGAGGAATATGACCCGAAATATGAGAAATGGCAGTTTGATGACCTTCCGATTCTCCCGCAGGTCTGGAAGTTGAAAGTTTCCAGAGATAAAAAGAAACAGTTTGATGTGTTAAAAAGCCTGATGAACCGGGCAGATGTGGACTATCTGGTAAATGGCTGTGATGCAGGAAGGGAAGGGGAACTGATCTTCCAGAGAGTGTATGACCTTGCCGGATGCAGGAAACCGGTGAAGCGTTTATGGATCAGTTCCATGGAAGATACGGCAATCCGGACAGGTTTTCAGACAATGAAAGGAGCAGAGGAATACCGGAATATCTGCATGGCTGCGGTATGCAGGGCACAGGCAGACTGGCTGATCGGAATGAACGGAACTAGGGCATATACGACCTGTTATTTTAAACGTCTGGTTGTGGGCAGAGTGCAGACGCCAACGCTTGCCATGCTTGCGGAACGTCAGGATAAGATTGAGCATTTTCAGAAAGAAGCCTTTTATAAAGTAGCACTGACAGACGGAAGGCTTACGGTAGTTTCTGAAAATATTGCAAATGAGGAAGCAGCCGATCTCCTTGCTTCCTTATGTATGGATTCGGAAGCAGTGATTACACAGATAAAGAGGGAACAAAAGAAAGCGTTTCCTCCCAAACTTTATGATCTGACCAGTCTGCAAAGGGAAGCAAACCGTTACTTTGGCTATACGGCAAAGAAAACACTGGATATGCTGCAGGAATTATATGAAGAAAAGCTGGTCACTTATCCAAGAACGGACAGCCAGTTCGTGACGGAGGATATGAGGGATACCGTAGAGGAACTGGTAGGGAAAATGCCAGTCTTACTTCCGTTCTTGGATTATGGACAGCTGGGACATAACATCACCAGAGTGATTAACAATGCAAAAGTATCCGACCATCATGCGATTCTTCCAACAAAAGAAGCCGTAGAAAAAGTAATCTCTGATCTGACAGCGGACAAAAAGAACCTGATGATGCTGGTCTGCCAGCAGCTGGTGCAGGCAACAGGGGAAGAGTATCAGTATGAGCAGACGGATATTATGGTCAAATGTCAGGGACATGATTTTACTGCCAGAGGAAAAGTGCCGGTGCAGATGGGATTTAAAGCGGCGGGGAATGCCTTTAAGAACCAGTGCGTGAAAGCCAAGCCGGAAGAAGAAACGGAAAAAGAAACTTCCATCCCATATGGATATGAAGAAGGAATGACGCTTTCTCCGGTAAAGGCAGAAAAGACAGTGCATTTTACTTCCCCGCCAAAACCATTCAATGAAGATACCCTCCTTGCCGCTATGGAAACCGCAGGGAATAAAGACTTTGATTCGGAGACAGAGAAGAAAGGACTGGGGACTCCGGCAACCAGGGCAGGTATCATTGAAAAACTGGTTTCTTCCGGCTATGCAGTCAGAAAAGGAAAGCAGATCTTGCCAAGCACAGAGGGCAGGGAACTGGTGAATGTCATGCCGGCTTATCTGAAATCTGCCGCAATGACTGCCGAATGGGAAAATCAGCTTTTAATGATGGAAAAAGGGCAGATCACCGATACACAGTTTATGGGTGAGATCACTTCTTTAGTCGATAAGATTCTTTCTGTGTGCAGGGAAATACCGGAAACGGAAAGGAGAAGGTCCCAGAAAGCAAGGGAAGTGATCGGTAAGTGTCCGGTCTGCGGCTCTGATGTCTACGAAGGAAAGCAAAATTTTTACTGCTCCAACAGGCAGTGTGATTTTGCCCTTTGGAAAGAAAACCGTTTCTTAGGAAGCATGGAGAAAACACTGGATAAAAAGATGGCAGTGGAGCTTCTTGATAAAGCCTGCACCCATGTAAAAGGGCTGTATTCCAGAAAAAAAGATATAAAGTTTGACGCAGATCTTTTACTGACACTGGAGGACGGAAAGCCAAGGTTCCATCTGGAATTTCCAAAGAAGAAAAAGAAATAAGGCAAGGAGGTAGGCAGTATGTCGAAATTACAGGACATCCGGGAACTGGCACAGGAACATGCGACATTGGTGAGCAGTTCGCCAAGGGACTGGATGGGTTATATGGATACCGCAGCGAGACTATACCGGTATCCTTTTACAGACCAGTTACTGATCCACGCACAGCATCCACAGGCAACCGCCTGTGCGTCCCTGGAACTGTGGAATGAGAAAATGTTCCGCTGGGTAAACCGGGGAGCTAGGGGAATCGCCCTGCTTGACGAGAATGGTCATAATACCAGACTCCGGTATGTGTTTGATATTTCAGATACGCACATGGTGGCAGGCGGAAGAAGCCCTTACCTGTGGCAGATGCAGGAACATCAGCAGGAAGAGATCCTTACCCATCTGGCAGAAGCGTATGGTCTGGAAGAAAAAGATACAGGGACTTTATCGGATGCGTTGATGGCGGTTGCAAGGGAAATGGTCGCAGACAGTCTGGAAGAATATCTGGACGGCTTGAAATATGCAGCGGAAGGAACGTATCTAGAAGATCTGGATGAAGTTACGATCCGCAGTGATTTCCGCCAGCTTGCAACGGACAGTGTATATTACATGCTTTGCAGACGGTGTGGTCTGGAACCGATGGAGCTTCTGGAAGAAGAGGATTTTATGCATATTACCGATTATAACCGGCTGTCTGTACTGACCTTTCTTGGAAATGCAGCAAGCCAGATCAGTGAGAGTGTTCTGATTGACATTGGAAGGACGGTACATAAAATTTCTCTGGAAGAAGCCAGAAAAGAGGTTGAAATTTCCAGTGAAAGGAATTATAATAACTTCAACACGTTAATGCGTGAAAATAAAAATCAGGACGTAGAAAACAACAAAGAAGAAAATATCGAGAATGAAGGAGGAACCGACTATGGAACTGACATATCATCGCAAGGGGGATTACCTGTTTCCGAACCTGACCGTAGAGGAGGAAGAAGTGACGATAGGGAAATACGGGATGCTTCGGAGGAGATTCCTGAAGGAACACAAGAACAGCCTGTATCAGAGCCTGTTCCTGACAGGAAAGCTGAACAGCCATCTGGCAGAAATCGAGAAGGCAGCACAGGAGAGGATGGACAGCCAGATGGAGAAATTGCTGAAGAACCATCCGGCACCGGACAAGGAAGCAGACCCGATGGCCTGGACAGCACATATGAACGCACTGATGGCAACAGCGGAAGAGAGCATCTTGACGGAATTGGTATACAGCTAGTTGAAGATACAAGAGAAGATGGACTGAGTAAAGCAGAGGAAGAAATTGCCTCTGCTTTATCTTTGCCCGAATATCCAACTGCAAATGAACAAAGACGGCAGATCGAGGAAAGAGCAGCAGCCCTTTATGCCGGAGAAATCCCGATTCCAGAAAGCGTTGTCGATGATATTTTACGGACAGGAGGAAACCGGGCGGGCAGTCAACTTCGTATCATCTATAATTTTATGAGCGAACAGGCCCCGGAGGAATATACGGAGTTTGTGAAGCGTGAATACCGCAAAGGTGGAAAAGGCTTTCAGATTGATGGAAGTGAATATTCGGTCTGGTTTGATGAAACCGGGATGCAGATCGTAGTGGGGCATACGGTCACAGACCAGATTTTAGATAAGGCATTTTTATCATGGGAAGATGTCAGCGGACGTATCCATCAGCTTTTAGACCAGGGTGAATATGCACCGCAGTCTGTATTGGATGCAGCAAGAAACAATGCAGTAAAAGAACATGCACAGGCTCTTGCCTATATGAAAGGGGATATGGCAGAAGGGGTAGCCGAGATTGTTTTTGATGAGGAGGATTTACCACATCTTCACAGTATCTATCCGGAGATCACGGATTATCTGGAAGAAAAGCTGGAAGATCCACAGTGGCTTTCGGAACTGAATGAAAGACTGGATGCACTGGCAGAAGCCTATGAAGAAAATCATTCTATTATGCGTTTCCATCATTATAATCCTATAAATATCTCAAAGCAGTTTCAGAAGTTTGCGGATGAGGTGATTCCTTATCAGGCTAGGGATGGCTTTGCCTGGAAAGAACATCCGATGTTCATTACACAGGATGAGATTGATGCTTATCTTGCAGGAGGTGGAGCGTATTCGCAGGGCAGGCTTAGGACGTATTCCTTTTATCTGCTGCATGAAGATGAAAGATCGAGGACAGGTTTTATCAAGGAACAGTATGGGATCGGTGGAAGCAGTCATGCACTGTCTGGTGCCGATGATTCACACGCAAACTATGATGGAAAAGGATTATTTCTTGCAAGAGGTGCTTATGGGAATCCATATACGTCAATTTTATTATCCTGGAATAAAGTTGCAAATAGAGTAGCTTATCTGATAAAGAATGACCAGTTCCTGCAGGCAGAAGATTATGCTCGTATGCCGGAATATGAACGGGAGCAGATGGCAAATAAGGTACTCCGTTTTTATGACCGTCTTCCGGAAGAGATGGACAGACCATTTACGGAGGACTTCTTCTGGGAAAAACCAAGAAAAGAAATGATGGCAGTTTTAGAGAATCCAGAGCAGACAGAAGAACTGTTACAGAATATGGATGCAGCATTGGCAGCTCTTCCATTGGATTTTGAAGCGTATGGGACAAACTATCAGCAAAAAACAGAACTTCTTTCGGAACTTCATCAGTATGCAGAAGGAACCTATACGATATTCCCGACACCAGAAGCAGAACCATTCTTTACAGAACCGTCAGGGCACCAGATGACCATGTTTGATTTCTTGGATACGAAGGCAGTGGCAGAACCGACCGTAGTCGATATGTCAGATGTGGAGGAAATAGAAGAGGAAGAGGTTACTGCCGAAGAATCTATTCTGGAAAGTCAGGAACAGGAAACAACGAAAGATTCTGAGGGACAGGAACCAACTGAACCAGAAGAAGAGACAACAGCTAAAACCGCAGAAGAACTGGCAGAGTCCTGGGATGAGGGTGTTTTTGAGTATCAGGGGTATCACTTTGAAGCAGTAGGGGTATTGCCGGAAGGACTAGAGGGAAAAGATCTGGTTGCACAGACCCGTTCCAATACAGAACTTCATCTGTCGACCTATCATACAGAAGATTTCCCTAAATATTCGTATGATGAGTTTTATGCAGTCAGCAATGCACCAACTGCCGATGTGTTCCGGTGCCTGGAAACCGGACGCAATTATATTCCCGGAGAAAATGAACTGTTTGGATATGAAGGAGAATTCCAGCCATATTTGAAACCGGAAGCAGAAAAGATTGTAACAGAACCGCATAACTTTCGGATTCAGGATAATGACCTTGGAGCAGGCGGTCCGAAAGCAAAGTATAAAGCAAATATGGAAGCCATCCATTTGTTACAGACTTTGGAGAAAGAAGAACGTCTGGCAACACCCGAAGAACAGGAAATCTTATCCCGTTATGTTGGCTGGGGTGGTATCCCACAGGCATTTGAGGAGAGTAACAGCAGCTGGGCGAATGAGTATCTGGAATTAAAGAATACTTTATCGCCGGAAGAATACAGTGCAGCAAGGGCATCGACCTTAAATGCTTTTTATACGTCCCCGACCGTGATCCGAAGTATGTATGAAGTACTGGAAAATATGGGACTGAAACAGGGAAATATTCTGGAGCCGTCCTGTGGTGTCGGTAACTTTATGGGACTGATCCCGGAGAGTATGGGCAAAGCCAATATGTACGGTGTGGAACTCGACCCGGTTTCGGGAAGAATCGCAAAACAGCTTTACCAGAAAAACAAGATTGCAGTACAGGGATTTGAGGAAACCAGTTATCCGGACAGCTTTTTTGACTGTGTGATAGGCAATGTTCCATTTGGGGCGTATCAGGTCAGTGACCGCAGATATGACCGGCATCATTTTATGATCCATGATTATTTTATTGCAAAATCCCTTGATCTGGTCCGTCCGGGCGGTGTAGTTGCAGTGGTAACTTCCAGTGGAACGATGGATAAGCAGAACCCGGCAGTGAGACAGTATATCGCAAACCGGGCAGAACTGCTTGGAGCCATCCGATTACCGAATAATGCGTTCCAGAGAAATGCCAATACCAGCGTTGTTTCTGATATTCTGTTTTTCCAGAAAAGGGACAGGGCATCCATTGAGGAACCGGAATGGTTAAATTTAAAGGAAACACCAGAAGGCTATTCAGTCAATGCTTATTTTGCAGAGCATCCGGAAATGGTGCTTGGTGAGTTTACTACAGAAAGTACCCAGTATGGAAAGCAGGAAGTGACCGTAAAACCAAAAGAAGGAATTACCTTAGAAGAACAATTAAAAGAAGCTGTCCAGAATATCCATGGCACGATCACGGAACTGGAACTTTCGGATACAGAGCTGGAGGAGGATGTTGTCTTTATACCGGCAGACCCGGATGTAAAGAATTTCAGTTTTACCGTAGTGAATGAGGAAGTCTATTACCGGGAAAATTCTGTGATGAACTGCATGGAGCTTCCGGCAATGACAGCGGAACGTGTCAAAGGGATGGTGAAGATCCGTGATGTTACGAATGAACTGATCCGGTGTCAGATGGAAGAGGGAAGCGATGAGCAGATCACAAAGCTGCAGGAAAAACTCAATGAAGAATATGATATCTTTACAGCAAAATATGGTCTTATCAGCAGCAATGCCAATAAGAGGGCATTCAGTCAGGACAGCAGCTATTGTCTTTTGACTTCTCTGGAATTTCTGGATGATAAGGGAGAACTGAAACGGAAAGCGGATATTTTTACCAAAAGGACGATCCGCAGGGCAGAAACGGTAACTTCCGTGGATACTGCCAGTGAAGCACTTGCGGTTTGCATTGGTGAGAGGGCAGGCGTTGACCTTTCCTATATGGCACAGCTTTCAGGGAAAACAGAAGAGGAGCTTACAGAAGAACTGGCAGGGGTGATCTTTAAGAATCCGATCGGTGAAAAATGGGAGCCGTCGGATGAATATCTTTCTGGAAATGTGAGGGAGAAACTGCAGATCGCAAAACAGTTTGCAGAAGATCACCCGGAATATCAGGTGAATGTGCAGTATTTGGAGCAGGTACAGCCAAAAGATCTGGATGCATCAGAGATTGAAGCAAGACTTGGGGCAACCTGGATCTCCGAGGATTACATTACACGGTTCATGGCAGAAACATTCCATACACCAAGATATTATGTAGGGAGCAAGGTCAAAGTCCAGTATGCCGAAGTGACCGGACAGTGGAATGTTATGGGAAAAAATGTGGACAGCTACGGAAATGCCCTTGTTACTTCCACATATGGAACACAGAGAGCCAATGCCTACCGCCTTTTGGAAGATGCCTTAAACCTTAGAGATACCAAGATTTATGACACGGTACAGGATGCCGATGGGGAACACCGGGAATTAAATCGGAAGGAAACGATGCTGGCACAGCAGAAGCAGGAGCTGATCAAAGAGGAATTTAAGGAGTGGATATTTAAAGACCTGCACCGACGGGAAGATCTCTGTAAAATTTATAATGAACGATTTAACAGCATCCGTCCACGGGAATATGATGGAAGCCATATTCAGTTTGTCGGCATGAACCCGGAGATCACCTTGATGCCGCATCAGAAAAACGCAGTGGCTCATGTGCTGTATGGAAATAATACGTTACTGGCTCATTGCGTAGGAGCAGGAAAGACGTTCCAGATGATCGCAGCCGGTATGGAATCAAAACGGCTGGGACTCTCACAAAAGAATCTTTATGTTGTGCCAAACCATCTGACCGAGCAGTGGGGCAGTGATTTCCTACGTCTCTATCCGGGAGCAAATATCCTGGTGGCAACGAAGAAAGACTTTGAGCCGGCAAACCGAAAACGGTTCTGTTCCCGTATTGCGACAGGGGATTATGATGCCGTGATCATCGGCCATACGCAGTTTGAGAAAATCCCTCTTTCAAGAGAACGGCAGATTGCCATGCTGGAAGATCAGATCGCAGATCTTACGTTTTCCATTGAAGAAGCGGCACATCAGGCAGGGCAGAATTATACCATCAAGCAGTTGGAAAAAACAAAGAAGAGTCTGCAGGCGAGGATGAAGAAACTCAATGACCAGACCAGAAAGGATGATGTGGTAACTTTTGAGCAGTTGGGTGTAGACCGGCTGTTTGTGGATGAGAGCCATAGTTTTAAGAACCTTTTTTTGTATACAAAAATGCGGAATGTGGCGGGTATCTCACAGACGGATGCACAGAAAAGTTCGGATATGTTTATGAAATGCCGGTATATGGATGAACTGACAGGCGGCAGAGGAATCACCTTTGCTACAGGTACTCCTGTATCAAATAGTATGACCGAGCTTTACACTATCATGCGTTATCTCCAGTATGACACACTCATGCGTATGGGTATGGGACACTTTGATTCCTGGGCGGCAACGTTTGGGGAGACAGTAACCGCAATCGAATTATCACCGGAAGGAACGGGCTATCGTGCGAAAACACGGTTTGCCCGTTTTTTTAATCTTCCAGAGCTGATCTCCATTTTTAAGGAAGCTGCGGATATTCAGACATCGGATATGCTGAATCTTCCTGTACCGGAAGCAGAGTTTATCAATGAAGTCTTAAAACCAAGTGAAGAACAGCAGGAAATGGTCAGTGCCTTTTCGGAACGTGCGGAAGAAGTAAGAGCCGGTCTTGTGAATCCAACGGTGGACAACATGCTCAAGATTACCAATGACGGAAGAAAATGTGCATTGGATCAGAGGCTATTAAATGAACTCCTTCCGGATGCAGAAAAAAGCAAGGTCAATACCTGTGTGGAAAATGCTTTTCAGGTATGGGACGAGGGAAAAGCAGATCGGACAACACAGCTGATCTTCTGTGACTTGTCTACTCCAAAAGGGGATGGGACTTTCAATGTATATGATGATGTCCGAAACAAACTGGTTGCCAGGGGAATCCCGAAAGAAGAGATTGCGTTTATCCATGAATACAACACGGAGACAAAGAAAGCAGATTTGTTTGCAAAGGTACGGGCCGGGCAGGTGAGAATCCTTATGGGTTCCACTCCAAAACTCGGTGCTGGTACAAACGTACAGGACAGGCTCATTGCCCTCCATCACCTTGACTGTCCGTGGAAGCCGTCTGATCTGGAACAGCAGGAAGGACGTATTTTAAGACAGGGAAACCAGAATGACAAAGTAAAGATATTCCGGTATGTGACGGAGAACACTTTTGATGCGTATATGTGGCAGATTTTGGAGAATAAGCAGAAGTTCATCAGTCAGATCATGACCAGTAAATCCCCGGTCAGGGCCTGTGAAGATGTGGATGATACGGCACTGTCCTATGCAGAGATCAAGGCACTTGCTACAGGCAATCCGTACATTAAGGAAAAAATGGATCTGGATGTGCAGGTGAGTAAACTGAAACTCTTAAAGGCAAACCATACCAGTCAGATTTACCGTCTGGAATCCGATATTGCAAAGAATTTCCCGGTACAGATCAGTGCATTGAAAGAGCGGATTGCCGGGATGCAGATAGATTCCCAGGTAGTAAAAAGCGTGGATTTACAGGATAATGACACGTTTGCCATGACAGTAGGAAATGTCCTTTATGAAGATAAGAAAGAAGCAGGCGAGGCATTGATCGCTGCCTGTGCAGGACTAAAAACCGTTAGCACCGGTGGAAAGGTCGGGGAATATCATGGGTTTACGTTATCTGCTTCCTACAATATGTTCTCCAATGCATTTGAACTGACGGTCAAAGGGAAATGTTCTTATAAGCTGGAGATCGGAAAAGACCCGGTAGGAAATATGCAGCGTATCCATAACACCCTTTTTTCCATTGACAGGAAGCTGACGGAAAGTGAGCAGAAATTGGAAACCGTACAACAGCAGCTTGCGACTGCACAGGAAGAGGTAAAGAAACCATTCCCGAAAGAAGCAGAGCTGAATGAAAAGATGGAACGGTTATCCGAGTTAAATGCGTTGCTGAACATGGATGAAAAGGGCAATGAGACGATTATGGCAGATGAGGATATTGGCAGAGAAGGAAGTAGCACAGATAGCAGGGATGCTGTAGAAGAAAAAGAACTTCCGGAAACAGCAGACAGAATCCATAAGCCATCTATTCTGGAACGCTTAAAGCAGGAGAAGGCACAGCAGAATACAGCGGAACAGCCACCTGTACAGAAAACTGCAAAGAAAAAACACGAACAGGAGTTATAAAAGATTTCCCGTCAGAGTTTTCTCTGGCGGGGACATAAAATGGAGGGTTTGTTTATGGCAAATAATATAGAGAAACAGTTAAAGGAAATATCGGAACGGCTGGAACAGGGCGTAAAGGAGATTTTTACTTCGGAACGATATACGGAATATTTGAATACCATGTCCAAGTTCCATAATTACAGTTTTAATAACACCCTTCTGATCACCATGCAGAAACCGGAGGCTACTCTGGTGGCAGGGTATCAGGCGTGGCAGAAGAAATTTAACCGCCATGTAAAGAGAGGGGAAAAAGGAATCCAGATCATCGCACCGGCACCCATCCGTGAGAAACAGGAGATTGAAAAGATTGACCCTGTAACAAAAGAGCCGGTGATCGGGGATGACGGTCAGCCGGAAACAGAGATCGTGGAGATGGTCATTCCAAGGTTTCGTGTGACAACGGTATTTGATGTCAGCCAGACAGAGGGAGAGCCGATTGTAGAGTTGGAAGTACCGGAACTTACCGGGAGTGTACAGTTTTATGACACGTTTATGGAAGCATTGCAGAACATTTCCCCTGTGCCAATCCGCATGATGGAAATAGAAGGGGAAGCAAAGGGGTATTATCATCAGACAGAAAAGTATATCGCAATTCAGGAAGATATGAGTAATCTCCAGACCATGAAAACCGGAGTACACGAAGTAAGCCATGCATTGCTGCATGACCGGGAGGTAATGGATGCGGAAGGGATTTTAAAAGACCGGATAACCAAAGAAGTGGAAGCAGAAAGTATTGCCTATATTGTCTGCAACCACTTTGGTCTGGATACTTCCGAATACTCTTTTACCTATATTGCCAGCTGGTGTGAAAGCAAGGATATGAAAGCACTCCGGGCATCTATGGATACCATCCGGAAAACGTCTGCGGAAGTCATTGAGAATATCGAGACACAGATGCACGAGCTGGAAATGGAAAGACCAGTTCGGGATACTTTTCATAAGGAAGATTTAATTCTGCATCTTTCAGGCAGTATGGGTTCCGAGTTTACTTATGATCTGATCGAAAACATGAGCAGGGAACAGTTAGAGCAGAATGTGGGGGAATACGTCCGCCTTCTGGAAAGTGGTGAGATAGAGGAAAATGAGAAACCACTGGAAAGTTTTCTGGAAGAAAAAGGTGCTGCCGTCACACCACTCTATGACAGCAGTGGGCACGGAGAGAACTATCCGATTGATTTTTATGATGTGGAATATGATGCTGACACAGGCGTTACTTATTTTTCTGACCTTTCTCCGAAAGATCAGGCAGAGATGCTGGTGCAAAAAGCAGAGTTTCCAAGAAATATTTTTTCGGAAAATGAAAAGGCATTTGTAAATGAATATGCAGAAACCTTCCCTGGACAGGTGGAAAGACTGAATGACCTGGTATGGGATATGAGGGAATCTTACGATGAAGCCGGTTCAAAGCTGGTGTATGAAGTGATCCAGGCAGCAAGGGCGAACTTCCCAGCGAAAGAGCCGGAAATTGCAGAAGAAACAGCCATGCAGTATGCCCACCGTCTGATTGAAACAGCAGAAGCTGCCAATACGGGAGATTTCACAGATTCCCAGAGAAATCTTATTGTGAATTTTGCATATAAGATGGATGATAAAGACGAAGTGCTTGGACTGGTGAACCGTATGATGACTGCAATCCGCAGACCGGGAAGTGAATATACGAGAAGCCTTATGAATGAAATACAGGCACAGATTGACAATTTCCCGGATGGCATGGTTGGTTTTACAGAAATGCACGAGGCAGGAATCCAGTTAGACCATATGCTTCCGCTTACGAAAGACCGTGCATATGAATTGTACCGTGGAGGGGCAGAAATTTATGTGTTACATGGAAATCAAGAGAATCCACAGCTGGCAGAATCAACACTTGTAGACACAGAAGATGCAATTCTTGGATATGACGGTATCTTTGGAATCACAGAAACAGAATGGGAAGTGCAGAAAGAAAGAGAAATATCTGCTACAAAACAGGAAGCACTGGAACAGCAGAGTGCAGAAAAGATTGATGAGACACTTCTTCTGCATGGAGAAAGCGGAAGGTTTGCCATTTATCAGATGGATAGTGGGGATGAGCATACTTATCAGTTTATGGGAATGGAATCCGCAAAGAGTCTGGGATATACCATTGACGGAAAGGATTACCGGATGGTTTATGCAGCACCATGGATGCCAACAATCACGTTAGAAAATATATTTGAACGCTTTAACATTGACCGACCGGAAGATTTCCGTGGTCATTCTTTATCGGTAAGTGATGTGATCGTGATAAACAGGGGTGCAGAGATCACAGCCTATTATGTAGATTCTTTTGGATTTCAGGAACTTCCGGAGTTTGTCCAGCAGAGAATGAACATACTGGAACATAATTCCGTCAGGGCATATCCGCCAGTTTATAAAGGAACATTGGAACAGGCAATGGGAGAACGGGATGTGGATGCTTATCTGGATTCGAGAAAGTTAAACCTGGACTGCAAGAAAGCAATCGAAGAAGCTATCCGGGAGAATTTTGACGGGCTGCACTTAAAGCAGAATGCAGCAAAAGAAGTCGTGGAACGCTTTGGGGAAGAACGTATGAATTTTGTTATGGCAAATACCATCCAGGAACTTTCCCATGATGGAAGATTCTCCAGACAGAACAAAGACTGGGCGGAGCATATCGAAGTCCCGGAAAATATCAGCCGGGGCAGAAATCTGAACCTGGATTATGTGATCGAAAGCCACCCGGCAGTTTTAGATGGGTTTATCGACATGGCAAGAGCTGAGATCCGGATGCAGAGGATAGAACAGGCGATAGGAGAAAACGAAGTGACGATTACGGCAGAGACAAGAGGGTATGAAGCAGAAGGACATAACGGAACATGGCATACGGTTGATGAAAAGGAATATGCCGGGGAGAAGTTTTTCTTAATGGAACAGGATGAATTTGGCTCCGATGTGGCAGGCATTATCGTAGCAGAAAATGGACAGCTTGTAGCGGAGGACTTATGGAACGGGTTTGACGCAGGAGCATTGGAAGCAGTTTCAGAATATTTGCAGGAAAATGGAACAACACTTTATGACTTGACGGAATTCCCGAAAGATTCTGTTGTAACCCTGCGGAGTGGACAGACACTTACAATCGAAGAAATACAGGCAGTACAGAAAGATACCTGGGAAGAAACGATGGCAGGAAAAAATGAATCTGGAACGGATGTCCGGTTTAATTTTCATGCAGTCAGTGAGGTGCAGCTGCCGGAAGGCATAAAGTTAAAAATGCCAGAGATTCATTACGTTGATAATTTTTATGTGATGGAAGATGTAAATGCAGAGGGTGTAGTAAAAGTAAACCGGTATGAATCACTGGATGAAGCGATGCAGGAATATTTACGTCTGCCAAATCATCAGAAAAAAGTGCTTGGTATCCAGAATACGGAAACGATGCAGGAAAGCATGGATTTTATCCGATGTGAAAACGGGATAGATCGGCTGACCCATGCGTATAAACAGATCGGAGGGTGGCTGAATCCAGAAATATATGAAGTGGTAAATAAAATGGAAAACATGCTGGACTGGAATGAGGTACAGATTGCATATCAGATTGGAAAACAATACTTTACAATCCAGACCGCAGAAGATGGTTATGACTATACATTTTATAATGAAGATTATCAGGAGGATGATGGAGGAATCTATGACAATCCGACAATCTATGTAGATGAAGCTGCCAGTGATATTTTAGAAGATAAAGGGTACTCACTGGAAGATGCAAAAGTAGTGGATTACGAAGATCTGATGGCAGATGTGGAAGAAGTTCAGGAAGAACAGATGCAGCGGATACAATTAGAAAAGAACTGCCCGGCAAGTATTTTTGAAGGATTTCGCAGGGAAGAAGCAATGCAAACCTATGAAGGAATCGCAATGCAGTTTACCAGGAGTAAAGGGTATCTGACCATACAGGCAACAGAAGAAGGATATTCGTTTATTTTTTATGACTCTGATCTGCATGAAATCCAGGGTGGTGATTATGATAATCCAGACGCATCCATTCAGGAAGCTGCTTATGAAATCCTTAAAAGTGAAAGAATGGATGATATGGAATGTGTCAAAGTGGATTATAAAGAATTTGAAGAAATGACGATCCAGCACTCTAAAGATTTATTGCAGGAGGGGGAACTTCGTGCGACTTCTGAGATTGGAAGAAATGAACTGGCATTAAACAGTCTGAGCAGGGCAGATGTTGAAAGAGGTGTCTTGTATCATGCACAGGCAGTATTAGAAGATATGGGAATGGAACAGGAGGTAGAGCTGCTTGCTGCAAGAGTGTATGGTTCCAGAAGCAGACAAGACCTTTACCGGGAAGATTCTGACCTTGATGTGGTTCTTTCCTATAAAGGTGATATTCGAGAAGATAGCTTTTTCAATGCCTTAAATGAATCTGGTATAGCGATGGCAGGAATTAAGGTGGATATTAACCCGATTGCAGAGGAGCGAATCACTCTGGCAGAGTATATAAAAGAATCCGAAAAATATCTTGACCAGCAGGAGATTAAAAAGCTCGCTGTGGACCTGGATAATTTTAGCTATGACGTTGATACCTATGAGTATAACGATACAGTTGAAAATAGAGAAGAACAGGTGGAAAAACTCACGGAGGATATTTTGAATAAGAAAACAGAAACTATCAAGGACTGGCTGCTTGAGGTATCCGAGGAATCCGATATAGACAGCGATGTTATAACTGCCCGTTCTTTACTTTCCCGTCTGGAAGATACAGAGCGATTTTCTATTTTTGACAAACAGCCGGAGCAGGAACAGCCAGAAGCCACGATCAGTTTTTATGTCGCAGAGTGCATGGAGTTTCCGGTCATGGGAGAGTACCATAACAACCTCACTTTAGAAGAAGCCATTAAAATATATGAGAGTATCCCAGCAGAGAGACTGCATGGGATTAAAGGAATCGGATTTGATCTGCAAGATGGTGATGAAAATTATTCCGGAGAATATGAGTTGATGAGTGCAGACCGGATACGGCGTGATCTGATAGATATGATTCCACACTATAAAGAAAGCCCTCTGGTGCAGAAAGCAATCGCAGACATGGAAAAGTATCTGGATGAAAAGCATGGAAGGGTAAAGGAAACGGAACATACGACAGAAACAGTAATAGGAAGTGGACAGAAACCTTCTGCGGTTGCGGCAGACAGAAGGGCAGAGCAGGAACCGGTATCTGTAAATCGGAGCCAGCCACAAAAGGCAGAACCTGCAAGCAGAGCAAAAGGTGAAGTGAAGAAATCTGTGCTGCAGTCTTTAAAAGATTTTCAGGCAAGGGCAAAAGCACAGGAGCAGAATAAGACAACGGAGAAATCCAAGACACATAAGAAGGGAGAAGTGGAATTATGATGGATCTGGCGATGAACTTTGATGCGGATGAATGTTTAGTAACAGCAATGTTTGATAAAGGAAACAGAAATGACACGATGGAGGCAATCGATCATATCATTCCTTTTCTGAAAGGCGATGCAGATATGATTGGGCTTGTCTGCAATACCATAAGAAAACTGTTCTGCATGAGCGATGAAGGATATGAGGTTTTTCTTATGGATCTGGAAGAATATAAAATGGAACTGGAAGAGGAGGATGAAGAATGAATACAAGTCAGTGTGCAGTATATCAGGTAAAAGATACCCCAGAGTACCGGGATGTCCGTTTCCGTTCTTACGAGAAACTGAAAAGCGAAGGAAGAACAGTCCAGGTAGAAAACTATCAGCAGGTGTATATTGGAAGAATCCAGCCGGGGGAAACTCCGGCTGATATTAAACTCCGTTTACAGAAGCAGCGACCGAAGAACTTCAAAGGTCATTCCATTGGTTGCAGTGATGTGATCGTCATCACCGACGATGGAAAAACCACAGCTTACTATGTCAACAAAGATGGTTTTATCATCATTCCAGAATTTCTCACAATCAAAAGTTCTTCCGATACCAGACTTTCCATTGATACAACCGGGTACGAAATCGAAGGAAAGAAAGGAACATGGCTTGCACAGGATTACATCCTGATGAACGAGAAGAAATGGTTTCTGATGGAGCATGAGGAGTATGGAACAAGAGCAGCCTATGTGATTCTCAGTGAGGAAGGTGCCGTAGTCATGAATGACTGTTACAATGGCTTTGATGAAGAAGCCAGACGGAACATCCAGAACTTCATGCAGCAACAGGCAGAGCAGGCACAGCAAAAACAACAGGAAATGCAGGCACAATCCCAGATCAGACAGCAACAATCTGGAGAAACACAAAAGAAGAAACCAGAGCTGGCAAACTGGCAGAAGGTCATGGATAATGGAGAATATCTTCGCAGTGCAGAGATGGCAGAAGAAGCCAACTACAATATGATTGATGGACTGATGAACAACATTCCAAGGAAAAAAGATAAAAATGCTCCACGAAGATCGGTACTGAAACGACTCCGTAATCATCAGAAGAAGATAGCCAGTCAGAGAAAAGGACAGCCACAGAAGGAAATCGAAGAAGAAATGGAGAGGAAGAAGAAATAGTTTTTAAGAAGTGGATGTTACTGTAACTTTTAGTTAAAGTAGCATCCACTTTTTAGATAATGTATTTTAAAGATGAATCTTAATATTAAAATACTATTCAATGAATAAATATTTTGGTCGTACAATGCGATAGATGTCTTCAGGAGAAAGGGTTTCTGAAGCAATCTCGGAAGAAGATTTCTTCTTTTTCTTTTTGATATCTGGCGATAATTTTTTATTATAGTCTTGGTAGGTGGCATCTACAGAAATTAATATATCTGTAATGCTATATAAATTGTTTTTTTCCTGATAGTATAATATCGTGGAAAGTACAGAGTTAACATAGCGATACAATCGAAAGCTGATATACTCCAGGGAATCGTCAATATCCTTTGTAGAATGAATTAGTTGATTTCGGAGACGATAAATATAATTTAAATCATGCTTAATACCGTCAAAATATTCTTGAATTGCCTTGCTTGTTTTTTCTGGCTCAGTTAAAAGCATAATTATTTCACGACATTCTCGCTCAAGGACAATATGGAAAGAAAGCTCAGATAAAATAGCACTATATTTATTTACATCACTTAGATAAGCAATTACTTTTGGGGTAGAATAATCTTTTTCAGTGACCTGACAATTCATTATAAAATTTTGTAAAGTAGGATATTTCTCAGCATAATCCTTTTTGTTAGACATACAATAAGTAAGTCGTGCCCAAAATATATTAAGTTTATTTTTTAGATAGAACAATCCAAAAACTTCTGGAACAACAACGCGTGCTTTTTCTATGATTGTAAAGCGTGGAAATGAATATAAAATATATTCAAGGGATGACCAAAAGTTAAGAAAACGGTTTTGAGTAGTCAGCGATTTGGCAGAATTAAGAGTATAAAGTATTCGTTCCAAAGTTCTAATATTGTTGCTGCCAAGATCATTTCGCAACTGTAAAAAACGTTCCAACTGTTTTTTATAGTTTGCGTCAATATGGTTAAGCATTTTTATGGGATCAATGCTGTTTAAGCTGATTTTATGAAAAACCGTGTCTTCTTTCCAATAATACCATAAATCATCGCGAATACAATTGGTTGTGCTTTGCCACATATCAAACAGTTCTGTAACGGATTGGAATTCTTTTTGAGCTAAGTCGATTGCTTTGAATTCATCTAAAGCTAGATACTCTTTACTGGCAATTAAGGTATCGTTATTTATATGAGGTATCCCTAATTCTTGGTTAGTATGGATTTCAAATTGCTGTTTTATAAGATTAAGTGCCAGTTCCTTCTGCGTCTGGCTTGAAATTTTAAAACAGATATGAATAGAAAAAGGTATAGGTTTTCTGTCAAATTCGTTAAGATTCTGTATAGTTTTTTCAGCATCATTATGTTCTAGAAATTCTTGCTGCTGTCTTTTGAAAAAATCTAAAATATGAGACATAGAATGTCCTGCATATAATAAATCACTAATAAGAGCCTCCATTAAATAATCCATGCCTTTGAATGTGGTTTCTGTGAGTAAGCATTGAATATAACAATTTATGAGATTTTCAGCTTCCAATTTCTTTTTTAAAGCTACAATGCTACGGTGAATGTTATGAAGTTCTTTATCGCGAGCTTCGTTTGCAAGATTTATGAGCTGATGTAAGTGAGAAAAATCATTTTGGTATAAATCAAGCTTATGAAAAGGATGTATTTGCATCTGGTAATCCAGTCCTTCTAACAATCCTTCGTATGAGCGTTTTAGTTTGGTTGGGTCAAGGGATGCCCTAAGTTCATCATAGGTGCTGATACAGATACCCATATATTGCAATAAACTTTCTGTTCGCTTTTCTTCAAGTGTGTGGAAAGAATTATGTACCAAATCTCGTATTTTGAAAATAAAATATTTTCTGCTATCTGCTTTGTTCTTTTCTAACATAAGTGAGACCTTTTTTCCTTTCTTTTATTTGAAATTTATCTTGACAAATTAAAATTTATCGACTAAGATTAAGATAGATTGAGATACATGAGCAAGAAACGGGCTACCTGGGTAGTACCATTTTGTTTACTGTATCTTTTTATTTATGTATAAAAGGTGTTGATACCACATAATATATTTATAGAGGAAGGTGCATATTTCTGAGGCCAGGCTGTCTGGGCAGTTCTCCCTTTAATACTGCATCTTCTTTTTAATTATATCATACTGTAAATAAGAAAAACATCAATGTTTTTGTATTGATTTATGAAATGAACTATGGTTGTGAGTTCTTTTTCAATAGGTATTTTCGTTATAACTGTTTGAGAATACCGGTACATTTACATAAGCAATGTATTTTATGTGAACTTTTTAATAGCATTTTTCTATTTCGCCACACATGGAGAAACTCCTTCTTTGATTATTCAGCAGATTCTTCGGAAACAGAGTCTTTCTTTTTTAAGGACTTTCCAGAAATCATTTTATGACCAGAATAGATAGCCATAATCATACAGAGAAGAGAGCTGTAAGCAAAATATTTATGAGCAGATTTCATATCTTGAGAAGCAGTAAAAAGTTCCGATCATGGATGCCAATGCACCGAGTGACCAATATTTATGTGCCTTCATTTTAATGATGTCCCCTGTGTTTTTCTATATCATACATCTTTTTAGGAAAGATGCAAACAGGAATTTATTCATTAGCATAGATTTGAAAATGATATTTGGGTGCTTGGAGATGAAAAGGTTTATAAATTCTGCTCTTTTTCAATCTGTTGCTCCTGCCCACGATTCTTCCCAAGAATCATATCAATATTTGCAGATACAGTGCGAAGCTCCCGTTCATAATCCTGGTGATTAGAAAAATCTTCACGCTGTCTATCCCTCAATTCAACAAGCCGGTCCTTTTCAGCATAGAGAGCTTTCATGGAAGGCAATTTATTCCCGCCAGATTTTTCTTTGAGTGTTCGTAGAGCTGTGTCATACAGGGAAAGTTCTGCTCGATGTTCTTCATAAAATTTTTTCTTGTTTCGGCTTGTACGATAATCAGCATACACATTTTTGTATGCCAGATATTGTCCGGTAAAATGAATCTGTTCATTCACTTCTTTGAGCTGTTGTTCAGTATCTTTTAAAGATTTTCTGGAAGCACTGGTCTGGTCTGATGCCTGATTGAGTGCTGCATGGAAATCATCAAGAGAATCATATCCATGCTCTTGTATGTAGGCAACAGTCTGAGCCATCTGCTTCAAATTGGTGAGCTTTACTTTTTGAGCATAGGCTTTGCTCTGCTGGGCTTTAATACAGGTTTGCAGATCTATTACAAGCCGGAGGTTTGATTTTATGAAAATGAATGGTGCAGGGATAGCAGAAGTATCAGAGAAAGGAACAGGTGGTAAATCTGTGGAAGTATTCGGAGCCTGCTGTTCCAGAATTTCTTCTTTCAGTTCTCTACGGGATTTCGTGTTTTCTTCAAATGCTTTCAAGAGAAAATCTTCTGTGTATCTGGTCCCAAGAGTTCTTTCAGTGATAAATTTTTTTCTGCCAGGGTGAAGATAGCTGTACCGGTTTCGACTGATCTTGAGGATGATGTGATATTTTTCGTCAAGGATTTTTGAAAATTCTTCTGGTGATCGGGCAATACTTGCAGCATCATCAATAGCGTCACGGAGAAATTGTTTTTCTGTCTGGTAACGAGTTTCTTTCGGTGTGATTCCATCTTCTTTCATTTTCAGATTCAGCTTATCTAATTTTTCCTGTCCCCGGCGTTGTGCCCAGTATTCTTTTTCGGTGATTTTTCTTTCAGCAGGAGTGAGCAGATCAACTTGGTGCAACCCTTCTTTTTTGCACATATCCATGACTTCCTGTTTTAGATGGGCAAGATAGGCAGCACTTAGATGATGCTTATAACCGGCTTTTGCTTCACAGTCAAATTCCATATAGGGTTCTTGTGGTATATCATATTTACGGAGACTGTTAATTACGATATGCACATGGATGTTTCCACTTTTGTTATGACCGTCGGTATGAGTACAGACTAAAGCCTGATGACCGGGAAAGTTTTTCTTTGCAAAAGTCAATCCGAGTTGCTGGGCACGTTCACCGGTCAATCCACATTCATCCCTGTCTTTTGGGTCGAAGCTGATGATATAGTGATGGGATTTTATTTCATTGAAGTTTTTGTTCTTGTGATAGTAGCTGTTCAGTTCCTGACATTCAGATGCAAAAGAGAATGGATCACAGTTCAGACCGTCCAGATAATATTCTTCTCTCAGTATCATATGCCCTTCTTCATCAAGAATCGGTTTTTGCGTATACTCGTTGTGCTGGAAGATAAGATACCGTTCCGATTCTCCATAGTCAGAGTTTTTGTTTGCGATATGTTTAATTACTGCCACGAAAATCACCTGCCATTTTCATCACTTCATATTTCATTTCATAAATATCCCGGAGAGACTTTCGGATTTCATTTCTCATTTCAGAAGAGAGGATTCCACCCTGATTAAAATATCGGGCAATCTGATTTAGGTTGCTGCCAATTTTACCAAACTCGCTAATAAGTTTTTTTATTTCGGGAAGATCTGCGGTAATTTCGTATTTGATGATGACTTTCTGGTTGACCAAGGCATTTCGGATAAAATCAGAAACCGTCATGCTGTTAGCCTTGGCTCTTTCTGCAAGAAGATCATATTCAGTTTCATTCATGCGTAAATGCACATCTTTAGTTTTTGCAAGAGTTTCCTCTTTCTTAGGTCTTGTCATTGATAACTTCCTTTCTTCGTGGTAGTGGTTTCATAAGAAAATCCAAATTTTGCGGCCTGCAGGGAAAGTAAGTGATGAAAAATTATCGCACTGTGACCATGTAAATGGAAACCAATATACATATCTGTGATTGTGGTCGAGGGTATGGGGAAACGAAATCCCCATCAAGTTGCAAGTCGCTAAGAACCCGGAAAGGGGTTATTGTGCTACATTGCGAAACTTGCTCTAAAAATGATTGCTTTATATATAAGCCAATTTACACAAAAAAAGGAAAAGAGTAGTTCAAATATAGAATGTTTTTTGAATAAAATTTGATTATGGAGAATAGCCCAGTCGTTCCTGGAAGCCCCTACTTCATTATGACTTATGATACAGCAAAGAAACTGACAGGAATAACAGAGCAGACGGGTATTCTGGCAGTCAAAAATTCAGACGGACATCTTGACGAAGTTTTGACCGCAGTTCAGGAGATTGCGGATGAAAATGGAAAAATAGAAGTAAATATGATTGAGCAAACGATAAAAAATATTCAGCATCAATATAGAGCTTCTATAAATGCTCTGTATATGGCCTCTGCTATTCTGTTTGTCTTTGGAAGTATCAGTCTTATGAATATGCTTATGGTTGATTTTCAGAACAGGAAACGAGAGTTTGGCCTGCTGAAGGCCGTTGGAGCAACGCAGAAGCAGCTAAAATCAATGTTAGACCGAGAGATTGGTAGTTACCTTGGTGGCTCCCTGTTGGTTTCTCTTGCATTTGGAGGACTTATCAGCATCGCAGCATGTCAACGCTTGGATGCAGTAAACCATTGTATTTCGTTGAAATTGCCGTGGCTGTTCCTCATAGCGCTTGTTGCTGTTATGGGAGGTATTTATCTGATTTTTGTAGCATATGCCAAAGTTGAATTAAAGAAAGCGGAAATTTTGCCTGCCATACGGGAAGAATAGCAGTAAATCAGCGGAGTAATTAATAAATGCTGCTTCGCTGATTTTCAACTTTATCCGATTTCTTTGAATTAAGTGGTGTAGTGTGTTTACAATCATAGAAAGGAAAGCATAAAGGAAGGTGGTGCTTTTGGGAAGTTGCTGATTTTGTCCTTTGAAGATAACGAAGAACATATTATCAACAATATTTTATCATGTTTGAATGAGGAAACAGAAGTCTTACGACAGCAGATTGTCAATAAACGAAAACTGATATTTGATGGACTTCGCATTGATGAATATAAGCGGATTGTGGTTCGGGAAGATAATGAGATTGAGTTGACTTACACAGAGTTTGAAATCTTATTGTTGTTAGCACAAAATGCCGGAATAGTATTCAGTAAGGAGTAGATATACAATCGTGTTTGGAAAGAACCTTATTTTGGCAATCATAACATTGTCATGAGCCATATTCGTAACCTACGTGAGAAAATAGAAGATGATCCAAGTAAACCAATGTACATACAGACAGTGTGGGGAGTTGGGTATCGCTTTAATAAAAATTTAAGCAGTGGTCTGTGAAAATAATCCAGATTACTGTTTATTTTTTGCTTTTTCCGCAGGAGATATTCTCAAGATACATGAAAAATTTAACTTCATAGAAAATCAGAGGAAAAAGGTATTGAGAAGTAGTGGTATAGTTGAGGCTGGTGACTCAGACAGTTATAATAATAAAATATGCTTGAGGTTGAGTGCATAATTTATAAAATTTTTATTTGGACTATCTTTTTGCATATCTCAATCGTTATGCCTTATAGAACGGAATAAATATTTTGAACTTCTAATAATGAGAAAGGAGGATTTTGTGTATAATGATTTTCTACTAATTAGAAAAATGAAGCAAGGTGATGATAATGCTTTTGATTTGTTTGTCCACAAGTATTATCAAGAAATTTTAAGCTACTGTTATCATCATTGTTTTGATCAAACATATGCGGAGGATTTCACGCAGGAAACCTTTATACGTTTTTTTTCAAAATTACCCGACTATCATTATAAAGGGAAAACACTGAATTATTTATATACGATAGCAGGTAACCTATGCAAAGATTATTTGAAGAAAACAAAGGAAATGCTTCTGGAAGAAATTGAGCTTGTGGAAGAAAATCAAACAGAACAAATTTTGAATAGAGTTTTGATCGAACAGGTTTTAGAACAACTTCCAGATGAATCAAGAGAAGTACTTACTCTTTATTATTTTCAAGAACTAAAATTAACAGAAATTTCTGATACATTGCAAATTGGACTTCCACTGGTAAAGTATCGTTTGCAAAAAGCAAGGAAACAGTTGAGGGAACTTCTCGGGAAGGAGGAATTCGATGAATCAAAAAGAAAAGATAAAAAAATATAGGGAAAGCATACAAGTGGAAGCTAGCGAAGAAAAAATACAGGAAACAATTTGTAAATCTAAAAATGCCTTTTTTATGGCAGAGCAAGAACGAATGCTTTCTTATCATGACTTTTTGTGGACACAGCTTCGTGTGATACAAAAAAGGTGGTGGGTTCTTCAATTTATGATTTTAGTGGCATTATGGATTGCTTTAAGTTCTATTCATGATGAAATATATCTAAAAAGAAGTATGGGTGTTGTAGCCACGCTATTTGTAATCCTTATTATTCCGGAACTGTGGAAAAACAGATCATGTGAATGTATGGAAATAGAAGCTGCTTCCTATTATTCATTAAAACAGGTATATGCTACACGTATGCTGTTATTTGGTATTACAGATATTTTTTTCATAACTGTATTTTTAGAAGTCGCTTCAGCAGGTTTGCATTATGAATTATCAGAATTAGTTGTCCAATTTCTTTTTCCGCTTTGTGTAACGGCCTGTATCTGTTTTGGAATTTTATGCAGTAAACACGCTTTCAGTGAAACAGTTGCGATTGTTCTGTGTGTGATATGGAGTGCAGTATGGCTTTTTATTGTTTTAAATGAAAATGTATATATCATGGTTACTGTTCCCATCTGGTCAGCACTGCTGGGTGTAACAATACTTTTTATTGCTTTTGCGATATATCGTATTTTAAAGAATTGTAATCAATATTTGGAGGTGTCATTTGATGAAATTAGAGCTTGATGGTTTAACAAAAGAATTTGGAGATTTTACAGCAGTCAATCATATAAATCTTACTATGACAAATGGGGTATATGGTCTTTTAGGTGTAAATGGAGCAGGTAAAACAACTCTAATGAGAATGTTGTGTACCCTTTTAAAGCCAACAAGCGGAACGATATGCTGTAATGGAAAAGATATTTTCAGCATGGACAGTGAATATCGCAAGCTGTTGGGGTATTTACCACAGGATTTTGGATTTTATCCTGAATTTACGGTAGAGGATTATTTACTTTATATTGCTGCATTGAAAGGAATCCGTCCTGTTGTCGTAAAAAAACGTGTGAAAGAGTTGATTGCTAAGGTTGGTCTTTCAAAAGTAGCTCATAAAAAAATGAAAAAATTATCTGGTGGTATGAAGCGTAGAGCCGGAATTGCACAGGCTATGTTGAATAATCCTAAGATTTTAATACTTGATGAACCAACAGCAGGACTTGATCCAAATGAAAGAATCCGATTTCGCAATCTGATTAGCGAACTTTCAGAAGACAGACTGGTATTATTATCGACACATATCGTTTCAGATATCGAGTATATTGCGAATGAAATTTGGTTGATGAAAGACGGGGAAATTCTGCATAAAGGAAGTATTGACGAACTGATAAATTCTATGACAGAAACAGTATGGGAATGTCTTGTGCCGAAAAACAGGGTATCTGATTTTATGGAAAAATATAAAATTTCCAATATGAAATCAGAAATAAATCAGGTTATGCTGCGAATTATTTCTCACGAAAAACCGGTTGAGAATGCAATGCGTGTAGAAGCGTCACTGGAAGATGTATTTTTATATTATTTTGGAGAGAAAGCAGGTGATGAAAATGCTGCGTTATGAAATTAAAAAAGTGTTTTCTAAATCAAAAAATAGAATTGCTGTCATAGTGTTATTCGTAATACTTGCGATAACCAGTATATTAACGATTAACAGAGTGGAGTATGTTGATGAAAATGGAAATTCTTCTGTTGGAATTTCGGCTGCAAGAGATTTAAGAGAAGCCAAAAACCAATGGGCAGGTTATTTAACAGCAGATACATTAAGCAAGGTATTGGAAGAGAACAGGACAATTAACAGTTCGAAAGAGGCATTGTCGGATGACATTACAGAACAAAATAAGGCATATGCAAAAAAGCAAGGCATAGCAGGTATTATGGATGTCATTATTTATGCTTTCAGCGATTACAGAGATTATAATTATTATGTAACGGATCAGATTTCTGATGATGAAGTTGGAACAATCTATGAAAGAAGAATTTCTACTTTAAAAAATTGGCTTGAATCTGGAGAAGAAAGATTTACACAGGCAGAAAAAGATTTTATGATTCAGAAATATAAAGAACTGAAAACTCCATTTTACTATGAATATATGGACGGTTGGGCTGCATTACTACAAAATATATCAACCTTTATTCTGATGCTGGCATTAGTGATCGGTTTTCTTGTATCCGGGATATTTTCAGATGAATTTCAGACAAAAGCAGATTCCATTTTTTTCTCTGCACGATTTGGAAGAAGCAAGGGGATTTCCGCAAAGGTAGGAGCAGGTTTTTGTATTGCTACGGGATTTTATCTGATGTTTGTATTTCTATATACGTTTATTGTACTTTTTATATTAGGTGCAGACGGTGCAAACTGTCCAATCCAGTTGGATTTGTGGAGAAGTGTTTATAATATTACTTTTTTACAGGCATATCTGTTTATTGTTCTGGGTGGATATATAGGAACGATATTTGCAGCTACACTCGGAATGTTGGCATCAGCGTTTACACACTCTACGCCAACTGCCGTTATTGTACCATTCATTGTGCTATGTGCATTTCCATTTTTAAGCAGAATTATTACATTGCCTGGATTATGCTCTTTCTTTCCAGACCAGTTATTAGAAATTTATTTGGATATCAAAGAAGCTGGACTTATAACATTGGGAAGTAAAGTAACCACAATAGCAACTGTTATTGTTCCTGTATATGCAGTGGTATGCTTGATTTTTCAGCCGATACTGTACAGGGTATACCAAAAGGTGGAGATAAAATAATTGAAACGATATGCAAGACGAAAAAAATTTAAAGTAAAAAAACTTTTTATCCTGTTATTTACAGTAATGTTATGTGTGATGGCAGGAAAGGTTCTTCATTCATCTTTAACAACGCCTTTTCTTGGAAATATAACACACCATATGGCCAGTGAAGATCATGGCTGGAATCTGATTCTTGTAAATCGTGAGAATTATATTCCTGCTGATTATGAAGTACAGCTTACAGAATTATCAAATGGAAAAAAGGTTGATTCCAGAATTTACCCGGAGTTGCAGGAAATGTTTAATGCTGCAAGGGCGCAGGGATATGGTTTGTTTGTTAGAGAGGGATATAGGACACAGGAAGAACAGCAGCAACTAATGAACGAAAAAATAGAAGCATATGAAAATGAGGGAAAATCGAAGTCCGAAGCGAAAAAACTTGCAGAGCAATGGGTGGCAATTCCTGGAACAAGTGAACATCAGCTTGGTATTGCAGTCGATATAAACGCAGATACTACAAAAAGTTCAAGAGATGATGTTTATAACTGGCTTGAGGAAAATGCTCATACATATGGTTTTATAAAGCGTTATCCTTCAAATAAGACGGATATAACAGGTGTTATAAATGAACCTTGGCATTACAGATACGTCGGGAAAGAAGCTGCGTCGGCAATATACTCTCAAGGAATTTGTTTGGAAGAATATATAGAAACGCTGGAATAGAATTTCTTATATGGAATGGGTATATTGACCTATTTCCAAAAATAAAATCCAAACTAAAAAACGAAAAGATGGACGGGGGAATATACATAGAAGAATATTATAAGTAATTGACGAAGGAGGGCAGATTATAGCTAAGTTATTATTACTTTCTCTTGAGGAAAATGAGGACGAACTATTAAATGCAGTTATTTCAGTTTTAGATGGTTTTGAAAATAAAACGCAGATGATAAAAGAAAATTTTTGCACAAAATTAGTTTTTGAAGGAATGGAAATAGATGTTTCAAGACGAATACTATATCGAGGAAAAAAAGAAGTTAAAGTTACGAGTGTAGAGTTTCAAATTCTGCATTTATTAGCAAGAAATCCGGGCAGAGTATTTAGTAAGGAACAGATATATGACATTGTGTGGAAAGAGCCTTATTCCGGCGATCACAATATTGTTATGAGCCACATTAGAAATATTAGAAAAAAGATTGAAGATGATCCAAGTAAACCAATGTACATACAGACAGTGTGGGGAGTTGGGTATCGCTTTAATAAAAATTTAAGCAGTGATCTGTGAAAATATTCCAGATCACTGCTTATTTTTCCTTTTTAACACCCAAGAGATATTCACAAGATACATGAAAAAATTTAACTAATGATACAGACGGCGTGAAAAGTCAAGATATTCTAGCGGAAAATTGAAGAAAATCAGAAGAATGCAGGAAGACTTTCCTATGGAAATTTAATCGTACAGATGTTAGGAAAGTGTGGGAAATTTCGTCTGTGTCATGACATAGGAAGTGTTTGCTAAGTATCCTTTCATGCACTCCCGAAGGATGTGCCAATGTAGAAGGCATATGATTGTATTATTCGAAAGAACGAATTATAATAATATTCGGAGGAATTGATATGGATTATATGATATTAAAAGAAGCTAGTGCAAAATGGGGAGTAACACCTCGTTGGATAAATTATTTTTGCTCTGGTGGACGTATTCCAGGACCTGTAAAGATGGGAATGGTTTGGCTGATACCAAAATCAGCATAAAAACCTGTGGATGGTCGGACAAAACAAGGGAGAGAATTGTACCATGAATAGAATTTTGATTATAGATGATGACAGAGAACTGTGTGCCTTAATTAAGCGCAGCGTACAAACGGAAAATATAGCAGCCGATTTTTGTAATACCGGAAAAGAGGGCTTGCAGAAATTAAAAGAGCAGGAATATCAGCTTGTAATACTGGATGTGATGATGCCCGGTATGGATGGGTTTGAAACACTGGAAGAAATCCGTAAAGAGCATAGTTTGCCAATTTTAATGTTCACATCCAAAAATGACAGCATTTCTAAGGTGCGGGGGTTACGGGCCGGAGCGGACGATTATCTGACAAAGCCGTTTGATATGGATGAGCTGATTGCCCGTATTGTGTCCCTCATTCGCCGTTACACTCGCTTTAATCAGCAAGCCGGAACGGTGCAAAAGCTGAATTTTGATGGATTACAAATTGACCTTGAAAATCGTTCCGTTACTACGGGAAACGGCACTTTTGAACTTCCACCAAAGGAATTTGATTTGCTGCTCTATTGTGTAAAAAATCAAGGAAGGATTTTAACAAAGCAGCAGATTTATGAAGAAGTATGGGGTGAAGAATATTTCTATGATGACAGTAACATTATGGCGATTATCAGTCGGCTTCGTAAAAAATTAGAAGTCAACCCCTCCAATCCAAAGTACATCCAAACTGTCAAAGGGATCGGTTATCGCTTTAACAAGGAGGTGTAGTCAGCATGGAAATCATCGTATTCTTGTCCATTGTGATTGCTGTTGTGGCTGTATTGACTTCCATCGTTCTCGTTCGGCGTATAAAAAAACAAATAGCAGAAATGACCGATGCATTGGTTGATGTGAAAAATGGAAATGGCAATCGGCGTATTTTGTCTGCAACAAATGAACTAACAGCCCCTCTTGCCTATGAAATCAATGAGATCGTTGTGGCTTATGAAAGCAGGCTTTCTGCTGTGCGACAGACGGAAGAAACCAACCGCCAGCTTATGACGAGCCTTTCTCACGATGTTCGGACGCCTCTTACCACTCTGATCGGGTATCTTGATGCTGCACACAAAGGTATTGTCACGGGAAAAGACCGGGATGATTATATTGAAACTGCTCGCCGGAAAGCCCACGATCTGAAAGAATATATTGATGTGCTTTTTGACTGGTTCAAGTTAAATTCCAACGAGTTTGCTTTGGAAATCCAGAGCATTGAGGCCGCAGAGTTTACAAGGAATATCCTGATTGACTGGATACCGATTTTTGAGGATAAACAGGTTGATTATGACATTGATATTTCCGAACAGCCTGTCCGGGTAAGATTGGATATAGACAGCTATATGAGAATCATCAATAATCTCATTCAAAATGTCATCGCTCATAGCCATGCGGACAAAATTAAAATCTCCCTATCGAAGAAGGAAAACAGCATGGAGTTGCTGCTGGCAGATAATGGAGTTGGAATTGAGAAAGAAGATTTGAAACACATTTTTGAACGGCTTTATAAGTGCGATAAAGGTCGGTCTGAGAAAGGTAGCGGTCTTGGTCTTTCCATTGTCCATCAACTTGTAGAAAAAATGGGCGGAAGCATAGCTGTTGAAAGTATACCGGGAAAAGGAACTGAATTTTCTTTGCGTTTTCCCTTGGAGATTTAAGCGGGTTCCCGTCCTTGTGACGGGAACTTTTGTTTATTTTGTCGGATTTCAAATTGCAAGGTTAATGCAAGGTTGTGGCAAGGTTAATGCAAGGTTGGCGTGATAGAATACCTTACAGAACAGGAGGTTTTGAATATGGATTCAAATTATATTATTGAAACAAAAAATCTGACAAAGCAATACGGCTCACAAAAGAGTGTGGCGGACTTAAATATCCATGTCAAGCGTGGGAGAATTTATGGTCTGTTGGGTAGAAACGGAGCCGGAAAAACCACAACCATGAAAATGCTGTTGGGGCTAACGAAGCCGACTTCCGGTGAGGTCAAAATCTGGGGAAAGTCTTTGCAGGGAAATGAAAAGAAATTGCTGCCCCGCATTGGAAGTTTGATTGAGTCCCCTGGTTTTTATCCCAATCTGACCGGTACGGAGAATCTGCGTATCTTTGCTACCCTGCGTGGAGTACCAAACAACCATGCCATCAAAGACGCTCTGGATTTAGTCGGACTTCCTTACAAGGATAAAAAGCTGTTTTCGCAATACTCTCTTGGTATGAAGCAGCGGTTGGCGATTGCCCTTGCAGTCATGCACGATCCGGAACTTTTAATTTTGGACGAGCCTATCAACGGGCTTGACCCTATCGGTATTGCAGAAGTACGCTCTTTTATCCGTGAGCTTTGTGACGCAAGAGGAAAAACCATTTTAATCTCCAGTCACATTCTTTCGGAGATTTCCTTGCTGGCTGACGATATTGGAATTATTGACCACGGTGCACTGCTGGAAGAAGAAAGCCTTGCTGAGTTGGAGCAAAAAAGCAGTAAACATATCCGGTTTACGATCTCTGATACTGCACAGGCGGCAAGAATTTTGGAACGCAATTTCCATGAAACCCATTTTTCCATACAAGACGACCACAATCTGCGTCTACACAATATGGAGCTGCCTGTGGGGAAAATTGTAACTGCTTTTGTAGAAAACGGATTGGAGGTATCAGAAGCACATACCTGTGAAGAAAGTCTTGAAGATTACTTCAAGCGTGTGACAGGGGGCGAAGGAATTGCTTAAACTAATCAAATGCGAATTTTTGAAATTGAAACGGAAGAAATTTATTCCGCTGATTATTCTGGCTGCGTTCCTGTTTCCAATCCCGCTGACTTATCTGATGATAACGCCCTCTATGATGGAGCGATATACGGATCGGGCAGATGCTTTCGATGGACTATTTAACATGGTGTTGGGATATGGTATCCAGTTTTTACTGCCCTGCATTATCGGAGTGATTGCCGCCATCCTGTTTTTTATGGAACGCGACAACGATACATTCAAAAATTTGCGTACAATTCCAGTAACCAGCACGCAAATGGTACTTGCAAAGATCATTGTCCTTTTTATCTTTGGAATTGTTTTTTGCGTGGCTTCTACTATTGCAACAATTCTTTGCGGAATTGGAACATTAGAAGTTTATGGAATTGGTTATAAGCTGTTTTTGGCGGTTGAAACGGGGATCTTCATTACAGCAGGAACACTCCCGTTGATTGTCCTTGTTGTCTTTTTCAGTAAGACCTATGTTTTTTCCATTTTGCTGTGTGTCTTTTACAGCGTTCTGAACATGAGTGCTACGGCATTGTTTGACACACTGCCTAAAACCATGTTATGGCTTCTGCCCACGCCACTGACTACATTTTGGAGTGCGGGAGATATGGCGGCTCATGGAATAAAAATGGACTTGGAGCAAATGACAGGGCTAATTCCTTCAACATTTCAAGTTGTATTCATTCTTGGAATCATGGCATTCGTTTCGTTCTTACTGATTGACAGATTATATAAGCAGAGGGGGGAATAAACATGGTTCGCATTGTAAAAACAGAATTTTATAAATTGAAAAGGTATCATATCCTTTGGGCGGGCGTTGCACTCATGCTCCTATCCGTCCTGCTGACCTTGTTTACCTCTATGGCGAATGATGGTTCCGTTTGGGATTTCGCCTATCTTACAGAACAGGTCATCAAAAACAATATGTCCATGATTTTTCCGATGTGTATCAGCCTAATTGCTGGATATATGATTTCTCGTGAGCAGACGGATGACACACTGAAAAATATTCTGACTGTGCCGATTTCTTTTAAGAAGCTGCTGACCGGAAAATTGATTGTGTGCGGCGTATTGTCTATTACTTTCGGGCTGATATGCAGCTTGTTTACAATCATAGCGGAAATGATTGTGGGATTTCCAGGCTTTGAGATTTCCTTAGCTCTAAAAGCAGCCTTGCAGATTACTGCGGTTAATTTCTTTTTATATCTTGCGGTTCTGCCGATTATCGCTCTTACTTGTCGGAGGACAGGTAGCTTTTTAGTCGGTGTAATCATTGCTTTTGTCTATGGATATGGAGGGATGTTTGCCGCAGGAAATATGACATTAGCAAACCTTTATCCGATTACCGCAAGTCTTGGAATGGTAGGCTACCGCAGCTATGATACCGCAGTCAACTGGAATATCGGAAGCTGTTCTTGCAGTCTTGTGCTTGCTGTCGTTATTTCTGCCATCTTGATTTTGTGCATGAAAGAGCGAGAAGCAACCCAAACAAAGAAAAAGGCCAAAAAGGTAGCACCAAAGAAAGGCTGGTGATGATTTTATTAAGAAAATAGTTTTAGCATTGGCATTTGTCCTTTTGGGAAGTTTTATGATTTCTGGCTGTTCAAAAGATGAAATTCTCAATCATTATAATAATATCGTTCAGTCGGCTGGAGTCATAGAGCTTACAGGAAAGTTATCTTTGGAAGGAACAAAAGAAAAAGGGATTGATGATTATACGGGAACTTATACGGCTGATTATGAGAATTTTTCAGATTCAGAGTATTTGTTTGGAGGAACTTCTATAAAGCGAGAAGCTGGTAAGTATTTGTCTATTGATTGCACTTTGGAGGTTGCGGAGGGAACTGCAAAAGTATTTTGGATTTCTGGAGCTGATGAAGTAGTCACTTTGCTTGAAACAACCGGAACTTATAGTGACACAATTACACTTCCTGATGGTGGAAATTATGTCGGCATTGAGTGTGAGGAATTTACTGGAAACATTGAATTGAATATTGAATAATCTTTAGCTGTGTGATGGTAAAAGAAAAATGTCACAGTACGGCAGATTTGTTTTAGTTAAAAGTTTATGC